>NZ_VJZE01000559.1 GCF_009377205.1 Streptomyces phyllanthi | reverse complement strand
GTCCCCACCCCCGCCCACGACTCCCCACGGGCGATACGCGTGCGAAGGAGCCCGCGATGAGCGAGATGATCACCGCGGATCTGGTCGACCTCGACCTGTCCGCCGACACGAAGGAAGCGGCGGCGCGTGCCCTCGCCGAGCGGATGGTGGCCAAGGGCCGGGTGACCGACCTGGACGGCTTCCTCGCCGACGTGGCCGCCCGCGAGGCGCAGATGCCCACCGGCCTCGACGGCGGTATCGGCATCCCGCACTGCCGCAGTGAGCATGTCACCGAGCCGACGCTCGCCTTCGGGCGCAGCGCGGCCGGCATCGACTTCGGCGCGGCCGACGGACCCGCCGACCTGATCTTCCTGATCGCGGCCCCGGCCGGCGCGGACGACGCCCACCTCACCATCCTGTCGTCCCTCGCCCGCCAGCTGATGAACGCCGAATTCACGGACGCGTTGCGGTCCGTGGACGACGCGGACGGGGCGGCGGCGCTCATCCGGGGCGACGACGACGCCCCGGCCACCGGCAACGCCACCGACTCCGCTGACACCGCTGAGCCAACTGACACCACCGAGTCCACTGACACCACCGAGTCCACTGACACCACCGAGTCCACTGACACCACCGAGTCCACGGACACCGCCAAGTCCACGGACACCGCCAAGTCCACTGACACCACTGGCTCCGCTGAGCCCACTGGCTCCGAAGACTCCGCGGCGGCGCCGGCCGGAACGGCCTCCGCCGACGCCGCCGCGGGCAGTACGACTCCGACGGAGGGCGCCCGCCCGTTCCGTATCGTCGCCGTCACCTCCTGCCCCACCGGCATCGCGCACACCTATATGGCCGCAGAGGCGCTGGAGAACGCGGGTCGCGACACCGATGGCGTCGAGATCACCGTCGAGCCGCAGGGCTCGGCCGGCTTCTCCCGGCTCGACCCGGCCGTCATCGCCGCAGCCGACGGCGTGATCTTCGCCCACGACGTCCCCGTGCGGGAGAAGGACCGCTTCGCCGGAAAGCCCACCGTGGACACCGGTGTGAAGGCGGCCATCAACCGGCCCGCCGACCTCATCGCCGAGGTCCGTGCCAAGGCCGAGCGCGGCGAGGTCACCGCGGCCGCCCGGCCCGGCTCCACCCCGGTCGAACGCGCCGGCGAGCCCGGCGAGGGCTACGGCACCAAGCTCCGCAAGTGGCTGATGACCGGCGTGAGCTACATGGTCCCCTTCGTCGCGGCGGGCGGTCTGCTGATCGCGCTCGGGTTCGCGATCGGCGGCTGGGACATCACGGAGGCCAAGCCGGTCACCGAGCACTTCGCCTGGGGCCAGCTCGACAGCTGGGCCGCGCTGCTGCTCCAGATCGGCCAGGTCGCCTTCGGCTTCCTGATCCCCGTCCTCGCCGGATACATCGCGTACGGCATGGCGGACCGCCCCGGTCTGGTCCCCGGGTTCGTCGGCGGAATGATCTCCGTCAACATCGCCGCCGGCTTCCTGGGCGGTCTGGTCGCCGGTCTGCTGGCCGGTGCGGTCGTACTCGGTATCCAGCGGATCAAGATCCCGCCGGTGCTGCGCGGCATCATGCCGGTGGTCGTGATCCCGCTGTTCTCCTCGATCGCCGTCGGCTTCCTGATGCTCGTCGTGATCGGCAAGCCCATCGCCGAGGCCCAGAAGGCCATGACGGACTGGCTGAACGGCCTCTCCGGCACCAACGCGATCCTGCTCGGCGTCCTGCTCGGCCTGATGATGTGCTTCGACCTGGGCGGCCCGGTCAACAAGGTCGCGTACGCCTTCGCCACCGCGGGCATCGCCGTGCAGGACCCGAGCGACTCGGCGATGAAGATCATGGCCGCCGTGATGGCCGCGGGCATGGTGCCCCCGCTGGGCATGGCCCTGGCTACCACGATCCGCAAGAAGCTGTTCACCACCGCCGAGCGCGAGAACGGCAAGGCGGCCTGGGTCCTCGGTGCCTCCTTCATCTCCGAGGGCGCGATCCCGTTCGCCGCCGCCGACCCGCTGCGGGTCATCCCGGCCTCCATGGCGGGCGGCGCGGTCACCGGTGCGCTGACCATGGCCTTCGGCTCGACCCTGCGCGCCCCGCACGGCGGCATCTGGGTCACGCCCCTGATCGGCAGCCCGTTCCTGTACCTGCTGGCCATCGCGGTCGGTACCGCGGTCACGGCCGGCCTGGTCATCGTCCTGAAGGGCATGCGCAGGACCCGGCCGGACGCGGCGGCCGAACCGGCCCCCGCCGTGAAGTCCGAGGCCAAGGAACCGGTCGCGGCCTGAGCCGGCGACCGTGGAGTCCGGCCGGTGGCGACTCTCGCCCCGCGACCGGCCGGACGGCGCCTGAGGGCGAGCAGACGGCCGCAGCCCGTTGGACAGGGGGCTGCGGCCGTCGCTCATCGTGTGATCATTTGCTGCTTTACATCCGCTGTGCGCTGTTCGCCGCACCTGCGAGATGCATCACGGTGTGCCCTGAAGGCCCGGACCGTGGTGTCTACTGGAACGCATGCCTGAGCACGCGTCGATCCTCCAACTGATGGGCGTGACCGCCCTCGCCCTGGCGGCGGTCATCTGGGTCGCCGTGCTCGTCCGCATTCTGCGCCGGGATCTGCCCGCGCACCGGCGCCATCTCGCCGCCCTGGCCCGGCGACGTGGCGGCACGCTCGGTGCACTGCCCCGCCAGCGCCGCTCGGCACCGCCGATCGAGCACGTCGAACTGACCCCGGCGGAACGGGACGCCTTCGCGATCCTGGTACGACGACTCAGCGACGGCCGCTCGTAGGGGAAGGTCCCCAAGGGCCTCAAGACGACTCCTGCGAGCCCCGCGAGTCCCTGGAACCTGGAACCCCTGCGAGGTGCGGTCATCCCAGGCTGGCCGCCCGCCGCTCCATCGCGTCCCGGGCCGCGTCCTCCGTCGCGTAGACCTCGCACATATGGCGCCCGCTCGGCGTCGCCGTGTGCTCGACCTCCCACAGGGAGATCTCCCGCCCGTCGGTGAGTAAGAACGCGTGCTCGTACAACGAGAAGTACGGCCCCGGCCTGCCGTTGCGCCCCGGACGGCCGAACGCCTGTGTGATCTCGTGCGCGAACGCCGTCCGCACCAGCAGCGCCGCGAGCTCGTCCTCCGGCGGATCCGGGTTCTCCGCGCGCCGCAGCAGGCGCCGGGCGTGGTCCGCCGAGTCGTCCGGTACGTACTCATGGCGGGGTTCGGGGACACGAGTCAGCTCCGCCATGGGCGGCAGCTCGAACTCCGGTGTGTCCGGCGGCAGCGGCAGCCGCGACGTCGCGGCCCGCAGCTCCTCGTCGTCCACGTACACCTCGTGCTGCGGGTCGTGGCCCGGCGCCGTGTTGTGCACGAGCTCCCAGAGTGTGACCGCGGAGCCGTCGGCGAGCAGCCAGGTGTGCCGGTACGTCGCCCGGTGCAGCCCCGCGCTGTAGTGCGCGGAGTGCAGGGAACTGTCGTGCGCGAGCGCGCAGTCGAGCAGCCGTATCGTCTCGTCGGGCAGCTCGAAGGAGTTCAGGGCACGGCCGAGGAGTCGCGCGAGGTGCTCCTCCGGAGACTCGGGCGACTCGGGTGGCTCGTACGCTGCCGTCTCGTACGGAACGCTCAAGGCTTCTCCCGGCGTTGCTGCATGTCACCTTGTGGGTGCATACGGTAGCCCCTCGGGCGGACATCATGTCCGGGAACCGAGAAAACGTACGTCCTGAAAACGCGCGGGCCGCGCGGAGTGTTCCCGCGCGGCCCGTCGATTCGCCGAAGATCTTGGCGTTGCTGCCCCAAAGGGCGTTTTCCAGGCGGCAGTTGAACCTGGCATCACTCCAGCCGGTACGGCTCAGGCGGCGCTGCCCGCCGTCCAGTCGCTCCACGACAGGTTCCACCCGTTGAGACCGTTGTCCGGGGTGACCGTCTCGTCGGGGGAGTTCTTGACCGTCACGACATCGCCGATGAGCGAGTTGTCGTAGAACCACTTGGCGGTGGTGTCGCCCTGGGCGCCCTGCACGTCCTGGAGTCCGACGCAGCCGTGGCTGGTGCCCTGGCGCCCGAAGGGCGGGTTGCCCCTGCTGTACCAGTAGTTGCCGTGGATGAACGTGCCCGACGTCGTCAGCCGCATCGCGTGCGGCACGTCCGGGATGTCGTACTCGCCGCCGAAGCCGACCGTCGACCCGTTCATGCGCGTCTGCACGAACTTCTCGGAGATCACCATCTGGCCGTTGTACGTGGGGTTCTGCGGGCTGCCGGCCGAGATCGGGACCGTCCTGACCGTCTTCCCGTCCCGTACGACCGTCATGGTCTGGGTGCTGACGTCGACCGTGGAGACCTGGGAGCGCCCGACGGTGAAGTCGACCGTCTTGTCCTGCACCCCATGGATCCCGTCGGCGCCCTCCACCCCGTCCAGGTCGATCTTCATCGTGACCTTGGAACCGGCCTTCCAGTACTCCTCCGGCCGGAAGTCGAGCCGCTGCGCCCCGAACCAGTGCCCGACCACCTTCTGCCCACTGCTCGACGTCACCTTGATGTGCGACTGCACGGCCTTCTTGTTGGTGATCGCCTTGTCGAACGTGAACGACACCGGCATCCCGACGCCGACCGTGGTCCCGTTGTCGGGCGTGTAGGTCCCGATGAAGCTGCCCGCCGTGGTCACGGTGGTGAAGACGGAGTTGGCGGCGGACGTGCGCCCCTTGCCGTTCTTCGCGGTGGCGGATATCTGGTACTTCGTCCCCCGCTCCAACTGCTCCTTGGGCTTCCAGGTCTTCCCGTCCCCGGAGATCGTCCCGGCCACGGCCTGTCCTGTCTCCGTCACCGTCATCTCCACCTCGGTCAGCTTGCCGCCGCTGACCTTCACACCGGTCGAGTTGATCGACGCCCCCGTCGAACCGTCCTTCGCCGAGATCGTGATCTTCGCCGCCGAATCCTTGGCGGGGCCCTTGTCCGTCTCGGCGCTGGCACTGCCGCCGCAGGCGGTGAGCGTGAGGGCACCGACCATCAGAAGGGCGGAAGCGCCCAGCGCACGCCGCGCCACTTTCTTCGACGATGTCACGATCTGCTCCAGATTCTCGCTTCGTACGTGATCCGCTCCAGTACGAGGAGAAAGAGCGCCGCGGGTCGTGCAGAGTTCCCTCCCTTCCGGGACGCGGACAATCGCGTGACAAGACCGGGACAATCACCGGGAGCCGGGCGGGCTCGGTGGGTTCGGTGAGCTTGGTGGGCTGTCTCTT
>NZ_VJZE01000558.1 GCF_009377205.1 Streptomyces phyllanthi | reverse complement strand
CGGCCACCCCGGCCGCCTCTGGCGGTCCGGAAGCAGCGGGCGCCCCGGGCGGTCCCAACTCACCCGCACCGCAAGGAGGGTACGGATTCCCGCAGCCTCCGGCACCGCAGGGTGGTTACGGTTACGGCTTCCCCCAGCCTCCCGCGCAGCCGGGGCAACCGCAGGCCCCGGCCCCACAGCAGCCGCAGCAGGCGCCACAGCCGGGGCAGCCCCCGGTGGACCCCCGTATGGGTACCGCCTGGCCGCAGCCCGTCCAGCACGACCAGCGGCAGCCCACCAACCCCGGTGTGGCACCGCTCGGTTACACGGCCGCGGTGGAGCTGTCCTCCGACCGGCTGCTGAACAGCAAGAAGCAGAAGGCGAAGAGCAGCCGCCCGGCAGTCGGCGGGTCGCGGTTCAAGCTCGGCGGCAAGAAGGAGGAGGCCGAGCGGCAGCGGAAGCTGGAGCTGATCCGTACGCCGGTGCTGTCCTGCTACCGGATCGCGGTCATCAGCCTCAAGGGCGGCGTCGGCAAGACCACGACCACCACCGCCCTCGGCTCCACGCTCGCCACCGAGCGGCAGGACAAGATCCTCGCCATCGACGCGAACCCGGACGCCGGTACGCTCGGCCGCCGCGTCCGGCGCGAGACCGGGGCCACCATCCGTGACCTGGTCCAGGCGATCCCGTACCTCAACTCGTACATGGACATCCGCCGGTTCACGTCCCAGGCGCCCTCCGGCCTGGAGATCATCGCCAACGACGTCGACCCGGCCGTGTCCACGACGTTCAACGACGAGGACTACCGTCGCGCCATCGACGTGCTCGGCAGGCAGTACCCGATCATCCTCACCGACTCGGGTACGGGTCTGCTCTACAGCGCCATGCGCGGTGTGCTGGACCTCGCGGACCAGCTCATCATCATCTCGACGCCGTCCGTGGACGGGGCGAGCAGCGCCAGTACGACGCTGGACTGGCTCTCGGCGCACGGGTACGCGGACCTGGTCTCACGGTCGCTCACGGTCATCTCCGGAGTGCGCGAGACCGGAAAGATGATCAAGGTCGAGGACATCGTCTCTCACTTCGAGACGCGCTGCCGCGGGGTGGTCGTCGTTCCGTTCGACGAGCATCTGGCCGCCGGTGCCGAGGTGGATCTCGACATGATGCGGCCGAAGGTGCGCGAGGCGTACTTCAACCTCGCGGCCTTGGTCGCCGAGGACTTCGTACGGCACCAGCAGATGCACGGCCTGTGGACTTCGGACGGCAACCCGCCGCCGGTGGCCGCCCCGCCGATGCCGGGACAGCCCTTCCACGGCCAGCCTTTCCCGGGTCAGCCTTTTCCGGGTCAGCCGGGGCAGCCACCGGTCCCGGGCGCCCCGCCGATGCCCGGACAGGCCGCGCCCGGACAGGCCGTCCCCGGCCAGTCGGCGCCGGGACAGCCCCTGCCGGGCCAGCCCATGCCCGGACAGCCCGTGCCCGGACAGCCCGTGCCGGGACAGGGGCAGCAGCCGCCCCCGCCGTACGGTCAGCCGGGTCAGCCCCATCACCCCGGCCAGCCTGGTCACCCCGGCCACCCCGGTCAGCCGTACCCGCCGCAGCCGGGCCATGCCGCCCCGTCCTATCCGGGGCAAGCCCAGCCAGGGCAGGCGCAGCCAGGACAAGCCCAGCCGGGGCAGGCGCAGCAGCCGGAGCAGCCCGCCTCGCAGCCCGGGCAGCCCTTCCCGCCGTACCCGGGCCAGGCCCAGGGCCAGACCCCTCCCCCGCCGGCACCCCCGCAGCAGTAACCGGCACCGGCACGACAAGCACCGGCACAACAGACGAAGGGCCCGCACCGTTCACCCACGGTGCGGGCCCTTCGCCACCTCGGATACATGGCGCGCCGAGTTCTACTCCCCGTCGTACGCCGCGATCAGCTCCCGGCACCGCTTCACGTCCTCCGCCATCGTCTCCAGCAGCGCCTCGATCGACTCGAACCTGGCCTGCCCGCGCACGAAGGACAGGAAGTCGACGGCGGCGTGCAGGCCGTACAGGTCGAGGCCGACCCGGTCGATGGCGTACGCCTCCACGGTGCGCTCGGTGCCGTCGAACTGGGGGTTCGTGCCGACGGAGATGGCGGCGGGCATGGCCTCGCCCTCGACGAGCAGCCACCCGGCGTAGACGCCGTCGGCGGGGATCGCGGTGTGCGGGAGCGTTTCCACGTTCGCCGTGGGGAAGCCCAGTTCGCGGCCGCGCTGTGCGCCCCGTACGACGACGCCCTCGACCCGGTGCGGGCGGCCGAGGATCTCACGGGCGCCCTCGACGTCCCCCTCGGCCACCAGCCGCCGGGTCAGCGTCGAGGAGAAGGGCTCGCCACCGCCCGCCTCACCGGTCACGTACAGGTCGACGACCTCGACCTCGAAGTCGTATGTCTTGCCCTGCTCGGCGAGGAACGCCACGTTGCCGGCCGCCTTGTGGCCGAAGCGGAAGTTGGGGCCCTCGACGACGGCCTTGGCATGCAGCTTGTCGACCAGGACCTTGACCACGAAGTCGGCGGGCGAGAGCTTCGAGAACTCCGCTGTGAAGGGAAGGATGAGCACCGCGTCCACGCCCAGGTCCGCCATCAGCTCGGCGCGGCGGTGGTGCGGGGCGAGCAGCGGGGGGTGGCTACCTGGACGGACGACCTCGCTGGGGTGCGGGTCGAACGTGACGACCACGGAGGGAGCGCCCAGTTCACGGGCCCGTTCCACGGCGTGGCTGATGATCAGCTGGTGCCCGCGGTGCACTCCGTCGTAGGAGCCGATGGTGACGACGCTGCGCCCCCAGTCCTGGGGGATGTCCTCCAAGCCACGCCAGCGCTGCACTGTGCCTGCTCCTTGTCGAAACTTGTCGAACCCGTGTCCGTGGTTACCTCTTGGCAGTGTCTAAGGGTGCCATGCCGGGTGCCGTCGGCCCGCATCGGCATGGAGGCTGTGACGGGCTGCACGCGTACTGTCACAGGCACACGACGCTCGGTTACGACGTGTGCGGCTTACTACGGCAACAGGTCCGACGGTAGGCACACGATGATCAACGGAACAGCTCGTGTTCCGAACGCGCCCCCTTCCGCTCCGTCGGTTCACTCCGAGCGCCTGCTCTTTGGGGTGAATGGACGGGAGCGGATGGATACACCCTTGGGTGGGGGAACCGAGGGGGGCCGTGGAGCGGCGGTGGTGGAATCCCGTGACCGCCGCTCCACGGGAAACCCTTCGCCGAGCTTCCGCGGCGGGCGAGGACCCCATGACGCGGCGATGCCCGCCCCGTCCGCCGTAGGCCGGTCCTGACCTCGGCTCCAGCCTCACCCCAGCCCTGACCCTGACCCTGACCCTGGCCTTAGCCCCGGCCCCGGAGCTCCGGCCCCGGCCCCGGCGTCAGCCGAAGACCGCCAGGCTCTTCGCCTTCCCCTTCAACTCCTCCACCAGGGCAAGGAACCGGCCCTCCGGGTCGAAGACGGCCACGGGGCCGGTGCCCGCGTACTCGTCGGGCATCTCCAGCCGTACGCCGTTCAGCAGCAGCCGGGCCCGCCTGGTGTCCACGTCCCAGCGCGGGAACGCGGCTGCGGCCGCATTGGCGATGGGCATGAGCGTGAGCTCCTCCTGGAGCTGTTCGAGCGTCCTCGCGGAGTCCAGCTTGTACGGCCCCACGCGCGTCCGGCGCAGAGCGGTGAGGTGTCCGCCCACGCCGAGGTCGGCGCCGAGGTCACGGGCCAGCGCGCGGATGTACGTGCCGGACGAGCAGACCACGGAGACGATCGCGTCGAGCACCGGCGTGCCGTCGCCGGCGACCGCTTCCCGGACGTCGTACACGGTGAAGGAGGAGACGGTCACCGGGCGGGCCGGGATGTCGAAGTCCTCGCCGTCCCGCGCCCGCTTGTACGACCGTACGCCGTCGATCTTGATGGCGCTGACCTTGGAGGGCACCTGCATGATGTCGCCGGTCAGCTTGACGATCCCGGCGTCGACCGCCTCCCGGGTCACCTTGGAGGCGTCCGTGGAGGAGGTGATCTCCCCTTCGGCGTCGTCCGTGATCGTGTTCTGTCCGAGCCGGACGGTCCCCAGGTACTCCTTCTCGGTCAGCGCGAGGTGGCCGAGGAGTTTGGTCGCCTTCTCCACACCGAGGACGAGCACGCCCGTCGCCATGGGGTCGAGGGTGCCCGCGTGTCCGACGCGGCGGGTCCTCGCGATGCCGCGCATCTTGGCGACCACGTCGTGCGAAGTGAAGCCCGACGGCTTGTCGACGATGACAAGTCCGTCGGGCGTGGTGGTCTTCCGGGTCTTCTGGGTCATTCGGCGATGTCGTCCTCGTCCTCGCCCGGCTTCTTGTACGGGTCCGCGTCACCGGCGTACTGCGCGCCGGACGCGGCCTCGCGGACCGCGGCGTCGGAGGCGCGCGCCTTGTCGAGGAGGTCCTCGATGGTCCGGGCGGTGTCCGGGAGGGCGTCCGCGACGAACGTGAGGGTCGGCGTGAACTTCACGCCCGCGGCGCGGCCGACCTCGGAGCGGAGGATGCCCTTGGCGCTCTCCAGTCCGGCGGCCGCGGCCTTCCGCTCCTCGTCGTCCCCGTACACGGTGTAGAAGACGGTCGCCTCCCGCAGATCACCCGTCACCCGGGTGTCCGTGATGGTGACGTGGGAGCCGAGCCGCGGGTCCTTGATCCCTCGCTGCAGCTTCTGGGCCACCACCTCTCGGATGAGGTCCGCCAGCCTCTTAGCCCGCGCGTTGTCGGCCACTGGTCCGTCTCCTCGTTCTTCCTGCTGCTCTGTGTTTCTGCGTTGTCTGTAGCTGCGTTGTCTGTTGCTGCGTTGTGCCGGTCAGTCGTCGTCCTCGCCGTGGAAGCGGCGCCGCACCGAGAGCAGCTCCACCTCCGGACGTCCGGCGACCAGCCGCTCGCACTGGTCCAGTACGTCGGTCAGGTGCCCGGCGTCGCCGGAGACCACCGCCAGGCCGATGGCGGCCCGGCGGTGCAGGTTCATATGGTCGACCTCCGCCGCGCTCACTGCGAACTTGCGCTGGAGTTCCGCCACGATGGGGCGGACGACGGAGCGCTTCTCCTTCAGCGAGCGGACGTCGCCGAGCAGGAGGTCGAAGGACAGAGTCCCCACATACATGTGTGTCCGGATGACCCGCCGGTACGGGATCGGTGGCCCCTCCATCCGATGTGGGCGGGACATCAGAACCGTACAACGAACCCGGCGGGCGGCTCGACGGGATTGTTGCCGCCCCCGCCGCCCCTACCC
>NZ_VJZE01000557.1 GCF_009377205.1 Streptomyces phyllanthi | reverse complement strand
GCGTTGTCGGGTGCGGGGACGTTGGGGGTGGGCGCGCAGTTTCCCGTGCCCCTTTCGGGGGCGCGGTCGATCGGGACGCGGTGGGCCGTTGGGTGGAGTTGGGACAGGAGGGAGTGGTCCTCGTCGTCGGCCTCCGGGGAGTCGGCGACGGCCAGGACCGGGGCGTACTCCAGTTGGCGGGCGAACGTGTCGGCGACCGTGCGCTGGTCGGTGGACGCGGCCGCGAGGCCGCGCTCGGCGAGGTCGTCGCCGTTGGCGAGGTACGGCAGCACCAGCGCCGGGTCGATCGCGGTGATCACCGCGGTGACCGTCAGCCCGCTCGCCGCCACCACCTCCGCCATCGCCTTGGGCTCGCCCGAGTCCCACAGCTCGACGATCGCGAGCCGGGTGAGCCCGGCAGCGGCACCTTCGGCGAGTCGCTGCAGCTCGGGGACCAGGTCCTCGCGGAGCGCACAGCACGCACAGTCGTTGACCAGCGGGGTCCGCCCCCTGGCCAGTACCCCGGTGCGGTCCCGGACCGTCCGCAGGACCGTGCCCTCGGCGGCGGTCGACAGGTCGTGGTGGAGCGCCACGCTGTGCGGGACCTCGGCCAGCAGACGCCGGACAGCGGCCTTGCGGGCGTCGGCGTGCAGGCCGCCGACGATCGCGACGGACATCGCGTCAGAGAACTCGCCCACGGTCAGCCCCGCTTCCCGAACCGCTTCTCGAACTTCTCCACGCGCCCCGCCGTGTCCAGCACACGGGCGGTACCTGTGTAGAAGGGGTGACTGACGTTCGAGATCTCGACGTCGACCACCGGGTACGTGTTGCCGTCCTCCCACTCGACCGTCTTGTCGCTCGTCATGGTCGAGCGGGTGAGGAACGCGTGGTTCGCGGCACGGTCGCGGAAGACGACGGGCCCGTACGACGGGTGGATTCCCTCGCGCATGGCGGTTCTCAGCGCTCCTCTCGGAAGTCGACGTGACGGCCGGCGACCGGGTCGTACTTGCGCAGCGTCATACGGTCCGGGTCGTTCCGGCGGTTCTTGCGGGTGACGTACGTGTAGCCGGTGCCGGCCGTCGACCGGAGCTTGACGACCGGGCGGAGTTCGTTGCGTGCCATGCTGCTATCTTACTGAAAATGAATTCCATTTACACAACGCGATCGAGAGAGGTGCGTCACCCTTGTCCGCCCACTGCATGCTGACCGGCGCCCGACCCGGCTTCGGCAACCGCATCTCGCACTCCCACCGGCGTACGTCCCGCCGCTTCGACCCGAACATCCAGTCCAAGCGCTACTGGCTGCCGAGCGAGGGCCGGTACGTACGGCTGCGGCTGAGCGCGAAGGGGATCAAGACCGTCGACGCGATCGGCGTCGAGGCGGCCGTGGCCCGGATCCGTGCCCGCGGAGTGAAGGTCTGAGGAGGACGGCATGGCCAAGAAGAGCAAGATCGCCAAGAACGAGAAGCGGCGGGAGATCGTCGCCCGGTACGCGGCCCGCCGGGCCGAGCTGAAGGAGATCATCCGCAGCCCGTCCTCGACGGATGCCGAACGGATCGCCGCCCAGCGGGAGTTGCGCCGTCAGCCGCGGGACGCGAGCGCCACCCGGGTCCGCAACCGGGACCAGGTGGACGGCAGGCCGCGCGGTTACCTCCGGGCCTTCGGGCTGTCCCGGGTGAGCCTGCGGGAACAGGCGCACGCGGGGTTCCTGCCGGGGGTGCGCAAGGCGTCCTGGTGAGAGGCCGGGGCGCGCGGAGCCTCCGTACGCCGTACGGGCGCCGGGAAGTCGCCTGGTAGCTTGCGGCTGTCGTTGCGACGACACCACAGGCCACATCCCTTGGGAGACTCCAGTGAACACGGCGACTTCGGCGACCACGCCCACCTTCCCGCGTCAGCGGGTGCGTATCGCTGCGGCGGCGGCCGGACTGGCGGCCGCGCTCGTGCTGACCGCGTGCAGCGGGGGCGACGACTCCGCGGACACGGAGTCGTCGTCCCCGAGCACCACCGCGACGGCGGACACGGGCGGTGGCTCCGGGGCCTCGGGCGCCCCGAGCAAGCTGGCGGGCAGCTGGCTGGCCACGACGAAGGGCAAGGCCGTCGCGCTGATCGTCAACGGTGAGGAGGCCGCGGTCTTCACGACCGGCGGATCGATGTGCGAGGGCACCGCCAAGGAGGAGGCGGGCATGCAGATGATCCGCCTCACGTGCACGGACGGCAGCAAGGACCGCACCGAGGGCATGGTCGACTCCGTGAACTCCAAGTCCCTCACGGTGACCTGGGAGGGCGGTGTCGGCCAGGAGAAGTTCCAGAAGGCCGAGGGCGGCAAGCTGCCGTCGGGGCTGCCGTCCGCGACCGCGGGTTCCTGAGGCGGAGCACCCCAGCCCCCAGCCCGCAGCCCGCAGCCCGCAGCCCGCAGCCCGCAGCCCGAACGTGTCACCGCGGCAGCCCACGGCACGACCGCGCCACCGTACGACCGAACCACCGTCACGAATTCCGGGGAACCCCATGCGCACCACGCCTGCCGCCGTCGCCGGCACCGTCACCGCCGCCTTTGTCGCAGCCCTCACGCTGACCGCGTGCAGCGGCGGTGAGAGCGACGGCAGCGACGCCAAGAGCCCCGCGGACGACAAGCCCGCCGCATGCGAGGCCGGGAAGTTCGCGATCGACTTCGGTCCCGGCAACCCCGCCCCGGCCGTCGGCGACACCGGCAACATCCCGGTGACCCTGACCAACAACGGCACCGCCTGCGTCCTCCGGGGAGTCCCCGCCACCAAGGTGTTCGCCGGCTCCACCTCCTGGGCCGTCGGCGCGGAGGAGTCATCACAAGCGCAGAAGCTGACCCTTGCCGAGGGCGCGGCGGCGACGTTCACGATCACGTACGTCCGAGGGGCCGCGGGCGATCCCGCGAAGGGCGCCGAGGTGGACACGGTGAAGTTCACGCTGCCCGGCGACAGCGCCGAGCAGAGCTACGAGTGGCCCGACGCCGAGATCGCCGTGAAGTCCGAGAAGGAGCTGGACATCACGGTGAGCCCGATCCTGCCCTCGGGCGACTGAGGCACCGGTTCGACGGGTTACCGGCTCGACCGGGTCACCGGCTCGACCGGGTCACCGGCTCGACCGGGTCACCGGCTCGACCGGGTCACCGGCTCGACCGGGTCACCGGCTCGACCGGGTCACCGTTCCAGCGGGGGCCGGGCGGTGACCTGCGCCTGGTCCGCCGCCGCGGCGCCCTGCTGCCATCCGGCCGCGTCGCTCACCCCGCGCACGCGGGTGGTGACGGTCTCCGGGAACAGGCGCGTGACCTGCTCGCGCACGGCCACGTCACGGGCGGCGAGGACAGGCAGCAACTCCCCCTCCGACGCTGCCGCCCCGGCCGCCGCCTGCTGCCTCTGCTCCTCGGCGACCGTCGCCAGCCGGTCGCCGATGCGGTGCGCGTACGCGGCGAGGAACGACTGCCGGAACGTCTTCGTACGCTTGCGGCCGCCCGCCCGCTGTGCCGCCTCCGCCCTGGTCATCGCGGCGGTCGCCTGGACGAGGAGCGAGGTGTAGAGGAGTTCGACCGCCTCCAGGTCGGGTTCGAAGCCGACGACCGTGGAGAAACCGAGGGCCTCGTTCCAGACCGCCTGGCAGCGGTTGGCGCCGGCGACCGCGTCGAGGAGCACCGCCTTGGCCGTCTCGTACGGCGGATCGACACCGATCCGGCAGGCACCGGGGGTGTTCGCGTCGGGCGACCGGGCCGCGAGGAGCGCCTCGTCGATGCTGTACCGCGCCATCAGCTCCTGCGCCTTCGCGCTGAGCGCCTCCGCCTCCTCCGGGAACCCGGTGGCCTCCGCCTTGGCCAGGAGACCGCGGATGCGGGAGAGCACGCGGGTCTCGCCGTCCGCGCGGGGGCGGGCCGCGGGCTTCCCGGGTGCGCCGGATGTCCTGGGTGCCCTCGGCGTCCCGGGCGCGTCGGTGTCGAGCGGCTCTATGGCGGGGAGGCGGAGGAGCAGACGGTACAGCTCCAGTACGGCGGTGGTGTACGAGAAGCGGTCGGTGCGTGGGGGTTCGGGGGCGCCCAGGGCCCGGAGGGAGTCCAGCTGCGCCGCCCAGCGGGGGGTCGGGGGCTGCCGGTTCTCGTCGAGGATGAGGCGCCCGACGAGTCGTACGTGCACGTCGTCCAGCTCGCGCCGCACGATCCGTACGACGTCGGCGGGCTGCCAGCCGCGCCGCCAGGCCGACGCCACGAACTCACCTCCGCGCCGGGCGAGTTCGGCGTCGGCCGAGGGATCGGCGGCGAGCAGCGAGGCGCCCGCGTCAAGGGCCGCGTCGCTGTCGGCGTAGAGGGAGGCCTCGAAGGCGCGGTCCACCGTGCGGGTCGTACCGGTCGTACTCACCCGTCGATCGTGCCACGAGGTGTCTGTGGGGTAGGGCCGGCCATACCCCACAGACGCCAGCCAGTGGTCGTGTGCGGGAAGCGCGGGGGCGGTTCGCTTGGTGCATGACCACGACCACGACCACGACCACGGCCTCGACCACGGCCACGACCACGACCACGAGCGACGTATCGGCAGCCGTACGTATCAGATCCCTCCGCCGCTGTTACGGCGATGTGCTCGCCCTGGACGGTGTCGATCTCGACTTCGCCACCGGGACCTTCACGGCCGTGATGGGGCCGTCGGGGTCTGGGAAGTCGACCCTGCTCCAGTGCGCGGCCGGGCTCGACCGGCCGACCTCCGGGACGGTGACCGTGGACGGGGTCGAGCTGGCCGGACTGAGCGAGCGGCGGCTGACGCTGCTGCGCCGGCAGCGGATCGGGTTCGTCTTCCAGTCCTTCAACCTGCTTCCGTCCCTGACCGCCGCGCAGAACGTGGCCCTGCCGCTGCGTCTGGCCGGACGGCGCCCCTCACGCGCGGGTGTGCGCCAGGCGCTGGCCCGGGTCGGGCTGGCCGAGCGGGCCGGGCACCGGCCGGGGCAGCTGTCGGGCGGGCAGCAGCAACGGGTGGCGCTGGCACGGGCGTTGATCACGCGTCCCGCGGTGCTGTTCGGGGACGAGCCGACGGGCGCGCTGGACACGACGACCAGCCGCGAGGTGCTGGCCCTGCTGCGGGAGATGGTGGACCGGGACGGCCGGACGACGGTCATGGTGACCCACGACCCGGTGGCGGCCTCGTACGCGGACCGGGTGCTGTTCCTGGTCGACGGGCGCGTGCACGGGGAACTGGCCGGGGCGTCGGCGGAGCGGGTGGCCGCGTACATGGCAGGGCTGGAGAG
>NZ_VJZE01000556.1 GCF_009377205.1 Streptomyces phyllanthi | reverse complement strand
ATGCCTCACACCTCGAACATCCCCGCCCGTGTACCCACCGACAGCCCAAACTTCCGCCGACACAACGAGAAACGGGCCCCACCAGGACTTTCGTCTCTGGTGAAGACCCGTTCCATCGGTTCTTCATCTGTGCGCGAGGGGGGAGTTGAACCCCCACGCCCTTGCGGGCACTGGAACCTGAATCCAGCGCGTCTGCCTATTCCGCCACCCGCGCATTGGGTGTGTCCTCGGGCCCTGCTCCGTGCGGTGCTGGCGCCTTCCGACATCCAGAAGATTAGCACGCTGCAGACGGTGGGTTCACATCCCTTTTGACGCCCCTCGTCAGGGCCCCGTCCGTACGGTCGGGGCGGCATCCACGACCTCTCCGGCACGTGTCCACCGGAGCGCGCACTCACCACCCCCACCGTCGCCGTGGCTCCGCCCGGGGATCCCGGCCGACGCACGCCACGCACAAGCCCCCGTGCAAGCAGCCCCACACAAGCCCCCTGTGTGCGGCGACACACACGGCTCGCACGTGTATCAACGAGGACCGGTTCACGTATCAACCTCGTACCGGTCCCGGCCATCTACCCAGGAGGCGGACAGGGTCCACAGTCAGGTGCGGGACACTGGTCACGCACCGCCTCTACGATCCTTGGCGTAAACCTGGGCAGGAGGAGAGCGGCGAGGAGTTCGAAGAAGAGCTCCAGCGGGAATCCGGGAGGGGACTTCAGTGGGCGTCGACACCCGTCGACCGGGCCGACAGGGGGAACCAGAGGATTTCCCGGCGCGTGGATACGATCAGTAAGCAGTACGGAAGCAGTACCCAGGACGGCAGCGACGGAGGAGGTGCCCCATGGGAGTCCTGAAGAAGTTCGAGCAGCGCCTCGAAGGTCTGGTCAACGGCACCTTCGCCAAGGTGTTCAAGTCCGAGGTCCAGCCGGTCGAGATCGCGGGTGCGCTCCAGCGGGAGTGCGACAACAACGCGACCATCTGGAACCGGGACAGGACCGTCGTACCCAACGACTTCATCGTGGAGCTGAGCACGCCGGACTACGAGCGTCTCAGCCCCTACTCCGGCCAACTCGGCGACGAGCTCGCCGGAATGGTGCGCGACTACGCCAAGCAGCAGCGCTACACCTTCATGGGACCGATCAAGGTCAACCTTGAGAAGGCGGACGACCTCGACACCGGTCTGTACCGGGTGCGCAGCCGTACGCTCGCCTCCTCCAGCAACCAGCAGGCCCCGTCGCCCGCTCCGGCCGGAGGACGGCCCGGCGTCGGCGCCGGCGCCCCGGGCGGCTACGGCTACCCGCCGTCCGCCGGGCCCGCAGGCGCTCCTCCCATGCCGTCCGCGCCGCCGCCCGGCGGCCGCCCCGGCGCCGCTCCCTACGGCCAGCGGCCCGTCGGCGCGGCGGGTGGGCGCACACGCCACTGGATCGAGATCAACGGCACACGCCATCAGATCTCCCGCCCGACGCTGGTGCTGGGCCGCAGCACCGAAGCCGACGTGCGGATCGACGACCCCGGCGTCTCCCGCCGGCACTGTGAGATCCGGACCGGAACGCCCTCGACGATCCAGGATCTCGGGTCCACCAACGGCATCGTGGTGGACGGGCAGCACACCACCCGCGCTACGCTCCGCGACGGCTCGCGGATCGTCGTGGGCAGCACCACCATCATTTACCGGCAAGCCGAAGGGTGAAGCGGGGGCAATGTCAGAGCTGACCCTCACGGTCATGCGGCTGGGTTTCCTGGCCGTACTGTGGCTGTTCGTGATCGTGGCCGTGCAGGTCATCCGCAGCGACCTGTTCGGTACGCGCGTCACCCAGCGCGGGTCCCGGCGTGAGCCCGCGCGTCCCCAGCAGGCCGCCCGGCAGGCGCCCCCGCAGCAGCGCGGCCAGCAGCAGTCCGGCGGCGGAGGCGGCCGCCAGCGCCGCGGCGCCCCGACCAAACTGGTCGTCTCCGAAGGCAGCCTCACGGGTACGACGGTCGCGCTGCAGGGACAGACCATCACGCTGGGCCGCGCGCACGACAGCACCATCGTGCTGGACGACGACTACGCGTCCAGCAGGCATGCCAGGATCTACCCGGACCGTGACGGCCAGTGGATCGTCGAGGACCTGGGATCCACCAACGGCACGTACCTCGACCGGAACCGACTGACGACTCCCACACCGATTCCGCTGGGCGCGCCGATCCGCATCGGCAAGACCGTCATCGAGCTGCGGAAGTAGTACGACAATGAGCGAGCGGAGCGAGCACGCAACGGTGGTCCGTCTCTCGGGCCCCGGCGCGCTCCCGACCGGAGGGTGGGCACCGTGCGGATGTACCCGGAGCCGACGGGCGAGGTGCGCATGAGTCTGTCTTTGCGCTTCGCCGCCGGATCGCACAAAGGCATGATCCGCGAGGGCAACGAGGACTCGGGCTACGCCGGACCGCGCCTGCTCGCGATCGCCGACGGCATGGGCGGCCAGGCCGCCGGTGAGGTCGCCTCCTCCGAGGTGATCTCCACCATCGTCGCCCTCGACGACGACGTACCCGGCTCCGACATCCTCACCTCGCTCGGCACCGCCGTGCAGCGCGCCAACGACCAGCTGCGCATGATGGTCGAGGAGGACCCCCAGCTCGAGGGCATGGGGACCACCCTGACCGCCCTGCTGTGGACCGGACAGCGGCTCGGCCTCGTCCATGTCGGCGACTCCCGCGCGTACCTCCTCCGGGACGGCGTCCTCACCCAGATCACCCAGGACCACACCTGGGTGCAGCGCCTCGTCGACGAGGGGCGCATCACGGAAGAGGAGGCCACGACCCACCCGCAGCGCTCCCTGCTGATGCGCGCGCTGGGCAGTGGCGACCATGTCGAGCCCGACCTCTCCATCCGTGAGGTCCGCGCCGGCGACCGGTACCTGATCTGCTCCGACGGCCTCAGCGGTGTCGTGTCCCACCAGACGATGGAGGACACCCTCGCCAGCTACCAGGGCCCGCAGGAGACCGTGCAGGAGCTGATCCAGCTCGCGCTGCGCGGCGGTGGCCCGGACAACATCACGGTGATCGTGGCCGACGTCCTCGACATCGACTCCGGCGACACCCTCGCCGGCCAGCTCTCCGACACCCCCGTCGTGGTGGGCGCGGTCGCCGAGAACCAGCACCAGCTGCACGACAACGGCGCCATGCAGACCCCGGCCGGCCGCGCGGCCAGCCTCGGCCGCCAGGTGCCCGGACAGGGCGGAGGCGGCGAGTTCGGCCCGCCCGGCTCCGGCGACACCACCGGATACACCCCCGAGGGCAGCTTCGGGTCATACTCGGACGACGACTTCGTCAAGCCCCGCGGAAAGCGCCGGTGGCTGAAGAGATCGTTCTACAGCGTGCTCGCCCTCGCCGTGCTCGGCGGCGGTATGTACGGCGGCTACCGCTGGACGCAGACGCAGTACTACGTCGGCACCAACGACGACCATGTCGCGCTCTACCGGGGCATCAGCCAGGACCTGGCCTGGGTCTCGCTCTCGAAGGTGGAGAAGGACCACCCCGAGATCGAACTCAAGTACCTGCCGCCCTATCAGCAGAACCAGGTCAAGGCGACCATCGCCGAGGGCGGACTGAAGGACGCCCAGGCGAAGATCAAGGATCTGGCCACCCAGGCGTCCGCTTGCAAGAAGGACGCCGAACGCCGCGAGGCCGAGAGCCGTAATAACTCAAAGACGGGCGAGGGCGAGGCCGGAGGGGTGACCGGAACCACCCGGTCCTCTCTCACGTCCAAGGCCACACCGTCGCCGACTTCGAAGCCATCGGGGTCAGCGACACCGTCCAAACCGACACCCACACCCACGCCAGGCCCCAGCCTCTCCGAGGAGGAGCAGAAGCTGGTCTCGCTGTGCGGGAAGCAGTAGGCAAGCCGTGAGGGGCCTCGTCACACGATGAGCAGTACTACGAACGCATCGACGCATCACACATCCACGATCGGCGCGATCGGCGCACCGAGCCGTCGCAACACCGAGCTCGCGCTGCTGGTGTTCGCGGTGATGATCCCGGTGTTCGCCTACGCCAACGTGGGCCTCGCCATCAGCGACCAGATCCCCACCGGCCTGCTGGGCTACGGGCTCGGCCTCGGCCTGATCGCGGGCGTGGGTCACCTCGTGGTCCGCAAGTTCGCGCCGTACGCGGACCCGCTGATGCTGCCGCTGGCCACGCTGCTCAACGGACTCGGGCTCGTCATCATCTGGCGTCTCGACCAGTCCGAGCGGCTCCAGCTGAGCAACACGTTCGTGGAGGCCTCCCCACGGCAGCTGGCGAACTCGGCGATCGGCGTCGCACTGTTCGTCGCCGTGGTGATCTTCCTCAAGGACCACCGCGTCCTGCAGCGCTACACGTACATCTCCATGGTCGCGGCCCTGATCCTGCTGCTGCTGCCGCTGGTCCCGGGCCTCGGTGCGAACATCTTCGGCGCCAAGATCTGGATCAGGATCCCCGGCCTCGGCACGATCCAGCCCGGCGAGTTCGCGAAGATCGTCCTAGCGGTGTTCTTCGCCGGCTACCTCATGGTCAAGAGAGACGCCCTGGCCCTGGCCAGTCGCCGTTTCATGGGCCTGTACCTGCCGCGTGGCCGCGACCTCGGCCCGATTCTCGTCGTTTGGGTGATGTCGATCCTCATCCTCGTCTTCGAGACCGACCTCGGTACGTCGCTGCTGTTCTTCGGAATGTTCGTCATCATGCTGTACGTCGCCACCGAGCGGACCAGCTGGATCGTCTTCGGTCTGCTGATGTCCGCGGTCGGCGCCGTCGGCGTGGCGAGCTTCGAGTCACACATCCAGACGCGTGTGCAGGCCTGGCTCGACCCCATGCGCGAGTACCAGCTAAGCCGTGCCGGGGTCAGCGACGGCGTCGTCCACTCCGAGCAGGCCATGCAGGCCCTGTGGGCCTTCGGCTCCGGTGGCACCCTCGGGACCGGTCTTGGCCAGGGGAACTCCGACCTCATCGGCTTCGCCGCCAACTCCGACTTCATCCTCGCCACCTTCGGCGAGGAGCTCGGTCTGGCCGGCGTGATGGCGATCCTGCTGCTCTACGGCCTGATCGTGGAGCGCGGTATCCGCACCGCCCTCGCGGCCCGCGACCCGTTCGGCAAGCTGCTCGCGGTGGGCCTGTCCGGCGCCTTCGCGCTCCAGGTCTTCGTGGTCGCCGGCGGCGTCATGGGCCTGATCCCGCTGACCGGCATGACGCTGCCCTTCGTGGCGTACGGCGGTTCCTCCGTCATCGCCAACTGGGCGCTGATCGGCATCCTGATCAGAATCAGCGACACCGCCCGCCGCCCGGCCCCGACC
>NZ_VJZE01000555.1 GCF_009377205.1 Streptomyces phyllanthi | reverse complement strand
CCCCCAAGGCCCCCGGAGCCCTCAGTCCGCCTGGAACCGTGCCGGTGCCCTGGTCGGGTTGCCGCCGGAGGGGAGTTCCTGGTCGGGGCAGCCGGAGAGCACTCGCTTCATCGCGGCCTTCTCCGCCTCGGTGACCCACAGGCCGTACTTCTTCTTCACGGCGACCTGGCCGGCCACGTAGGTGCAGCGGTAGCCCTTGTTGGGCGGCAGCCAGGTGGCCGTGTCGCCGTCGCCCTTGCTGCGGTTGGTGCCGGAGTCGACGGCGAGGAGGTTGAGCGGGTCGTTGGCGAGGGCTATGCGCTTGCTCGCGTCCCACTTCTGGGCGCCCTTCTGCCAGGCGTCCGAGAGGGCGACCAGGTGGTCGACGTCCACCTTGCTGCGGCCGCGTACGAAGGCCACCTTCCCACCGGTGTACGGGTCCGGGTTCAGCTCCCCGGAGGCCACCTGGCAGTCCCCGTCCTCGAACTTCACGTCCTTGAGGTCGCGTTTGAGGATGTCGTCGCGGGTGTCGCAGCGGTTGGAGTCGGTGTCCGCCCAGGCGCTGCCGAAGTTGTCCCGCTCGTACCCGGTCTTCGGCGCGCGCCCCTTGACGGTCAGCGAGTCGACGGCGGCGAGCGCGGCACCGGTGCCGGCCGGCGTGGTCTCGGGGGCGGAGGAGCCCTCCAACTCGTTCTTGCAGCCGCTGACGGCGACCAGTGCGGCCATCGCCAACGCGACGACCGCGCTCCCACCCCTCGGACGTACCACCGAGACCTCCTTCACCCTGTTCTGTGTCCTGCCGGTCTGCTCTGCCCGGCTGCTCCGCCGGTTGGCTCCGCAGGCTGCTCTGCCCGGCTGCTCTGCCGGTCTGCTCCGCCGGCCTGCCCTGTACGTGGCCATCACCGTAGCGCCGCGCCCCGGAGCCAGGGACGCGGCATCGTCGCGGGTGCCGCACGAGCCACTCCTCAAACTCACGGTGGCGGAACGCACAGGCAGCCGGGGCGAACGGGGCCGCTTCTCCTCGGCGCGGCCTCAACGCCGAACCGCGACAGTCGGCGCCAGGACACCGGGATCGGGTGTCAGGACCCCAGAATCGACGCCAGGAACTCCCCGGTCCACCCCAGCAGTTCCCGTCCGACCAGCGGCTTCCCGCCCACCTTCGCCGTCTTCGGGCGCGGGACCAGGACCTGGTGGACGGCGGGCTTGATGACCGTGCCCGGGTACAGGCGCTTGACCCGCAGCTCCTGGGACTCCCTCAACTCCACCGGCGCGAAGCGGATGTTGTTGCCCTGGAGGACGATCTCGCCCACCCCGCACGCACGTGCGAGCATCCGCAGGCCCGCCACGAGCAGCAGGTTCTCGACGGGTTCGGGCAACTTGCCGTAGCGGTCGACGAGTTCCTCGCGTACGGCGGCGATGTCCTCCTCGGTGTTCACCGAGGCGATCGCCCGGTACGCCTGGAGGCGGAGCCGTTCGCCGGGCGCGTAGTCGTGCGGGACATGGGCGTCGACCGGGAGCTCGATCTTGACCTCCAGCGGCGGCTCCTCCTCGACCCCGCCCTCGAGGGAGGCGCGGTAGTCCGCCACCGCCTCGCCGACCATCCGCACGTACAGGTCGAAGCCGACGCCCGCGATGTGCCCGGACTGCTCGCCACCCAGGAGGTTTCCGGCTCCCCGGATCTCCAGGTCCTTCATCGCCACGTACATGCCCGCGCCCATCTCCGTATGCTGGGCGATGGTCGCGAGGCGCTCGTGAGCCGTCTCCGTCAGCGGCTTCTCCGGCGGGTAGAGGAAGTACGCGTACCCGCGCTCACGGCCTCGTCCGACGCGTCCGCGCAGCTGGTGGAGCTGAGACAGGCCGAAGTTGTCGCCGCGCTCCACGATCAGCGTGTTCGCGTTCGAGATGTCGATGCCCGACTCGACGATGGTCGTGGAGACGAGCACGTCGAACTTCTTCTCCCAGAAGTCGACGACCACCTGCTCCAGCGCCTGCTCCGACATCTGGCCGTGGGCCGTCGCGATGCGCGCCTCCGGGATGATCTCCCGCAGCCTCGCCGCCGCACGGTCGATCGACTCGACCCGGTTGTGGATGTAGAACACCTGGCCCTCGCGCAGCAGTTCCCTGCGCACGGCCGCGCCGATCTGCTTCTCCTCGTACGGGCCGACGAACGTCAGGACAGGATGGCGCTCCTCCGGAGGCGTCGTGATCGTCGACATCTCCCGGATGCCGGTCACCGCCATCTCCAGCGTCCGGGGGATCGGTGTGGCGGACATGGTGAGCACGTCGACGTTCGCGCGCAGCTTCTTCAGCTGCTCCTTGTGCTCGACACCGAAGCGCTGCTCCTCGTCGACGATGACCAGCCCCAGGTCCTTGAACTTCGTCTCGGCCGAGAACAGCCGGTGGGTACCGATGACGATGTCCACCGAGCCCTCCCGCAGCCCCTCCAGGACCGCCTTGGCCTCCGTGTCCGTCTGGAAGCGGGACAGCGCCCGTACGTTCACGGGGAACTGCGAGTACCGCTCGCCGAACGTCCCGAAGTGCTGCTGCACCAGCAGCGTCGTCGGGACGAGCACCGCGACCTGCTTGCCGTCCTGCACCGCCTTGAAAGCCGCCCGCACCGCGATCTCGGTCTTGCCGTAGCCGACGTCGCCGCAGATCAGCCGGTCCATGGGGACCGTCTTCTCCATGTCCTCCTTGACCTCGGCGATCGTCGTCAGCTGGTCGGGCGTCTCGGCGTACGGGAAGGCGTCCTCCAGCTCGCGCTGCCACGGCGTGTCGGGCCCGAAGGCGTGCCCGGGGGCCGCCATGCGCGCGCTGTACAGCCTGATCAGGTCGGCCGCGATCTCCTTGACCGCCTTCTTGGCCCGCGCCTTCGTCTTCGTCCAGTCGGCACCGCCCAGCCGGTGCAGCGTGGGCGCCTCCCCGCCGACGTACTTGGTGATCTGCTCCAGCTGGTCGGTGGGGATGTAGAGCCGGTCGCCGGGCTGGCCGCGCTTGGCGGGGGCGTACTCCACGACCAGGTACTCGCGGGTCGCGCCCTGCACGGTCCGCTGGACCATCTCGATGTACCGGCCCACGCCGTGCTGCTCGTGCACGATGTAGTCGCCGGCCTCCAGGGTCAGCGGGTCGATGGTCTTGCGGCGGCGGGCCGGCATACGGGCGCCGTCCTTGCCGGCCGCCTTCTGGCCGGAGAGGTCGGTCTCGGTCAGCACGGCCAGCTTGAGCCGCGGGTCCACGAAGCCGTAGTCGATCGAGCCGCAGGCCACGTGGACGACGGACGGGGCGATCTCCGTGAGGTCCGCGGCGAGACGGGCCGCGATGCCCTCGCCGCCCAGCACCTCGACCGTACGGGCGGCCGGGCCGTGCGCCTCGGTCACGAAGACCGTGCGCCAGCCGTCGGCGAGCCAGCCCTTGGTGTCGGCGAGCGCCTTCGCAGTGTCGCCGCGGTAGGTCTCGGGGGCGTGCATGCCGAGCGTGAGCGTGTCCGCGTCCGTGTCCTCGATGGACTCACCCGCCGCGAACGGCGACACCGACCACCACATCATGTCCAGCTCACGGGCCCGGTCCCGGACGTCGGCGATGGACCAGAGCGAGGCCGCGCCGACGTCGATGGGCGCCTCGCCGCCACCCGCGGTCGCGGCCCAGGACGCCTGCAGGAACTCCTGGCTCGTGGCCACCAGGTCGGCGGCCCGCGTCCGTACCCGCTCCGGATCGCACACGACGGCCATGGCGCCCTTGGGCAGGACGTCCAGCAGCAGCTCCATGTCGTCCACGAGCACGGGGGCGAGGGACTCCATGCCCTCGACGGCGATGCCCTCGGCGATCTTCCCCAGCAGCTCGCCCAGCTCCGGGTGCTGTTCGGCGAGGGTACGCGCGCGTGTGCGTACGTCGTCCGTCAGCAGCAGTTCGCGGCAGGGCGGGGCCCACAGACCGTGTTCGGCGACTTCCAGGGAGCGCTGGTCGGCGACCTTGAAGTACCGGATCTCCTCGACGTCGTCGCCCCAGAACTCGATACGGAGCGGATGTTCCTCGGTGGGCGGGAACACGTCGAGGATGCCGCCGCGTACGGCGAACTCGCCGCGCTTCTCGACGAGCTCGACCCGTGAGTACGCGGCTGCTCCGAGCGCGTCCACGACCTCGTTCAGGTCGGCGGTCTGCCCCGTGCGCAGGGCGACCGGCTCCAGGTCGCCGAGCCCCTTGACCTGCGGCTGGAGCACGGACCGTACGGGCGCCACGACCACGGAGACCGGGCCGGTCTCGGGGTCGTCGGGGCGCGGGTGGGCCAGTCGCCGCAGTACGGCGAGCCGGCGCCCCACGGTGTCGCTGCGCGGGCTCAGCCGCTCGTGCGGGAGCGTCTCCCACGCCGGGTACTCCACGACGCCGTCCGGCGGCAGCAGTGACCGCAGGGCCGCCGCGAGGTCCTCGGCCTCGCGGCCGGTCGCGGTCACGGCGAGTACGGGCCTGCCCGCGTCCCGGGCCAGGGCGGCCACCGCGAAGGCGCGGGACGCCGGAGGGCCCACGAGGTCGATGTGTGTGCGGTTGCCGTCGGTTGCCGCCGTGATCGCTTCCGCGAGGGCTGGGTCCTTGACGACGACGTCCAGCAGACCGTGCAGGCTCATGAAGGGTTTCCATCCCGGCTTGGCTTGGGCTTTGGTGGGCAACGCGAAGGGCCCGACACGTCTCACGGGCCGGGGGGTACCCAGGGTACGTCGCTCGGGGCGGGCTCACCCGTTTGAGCGATCGACTCGGAACTGTACGGATCTTTACAGTGCTGTACATGAGTGTCACGCTTCAAGCCATGAGCGCCGAGTACCCCATCACCGAGGCCCGCGCAAAGTTCGGCTCCCTCGTTCGTCGGACCTCGCATGCCCGCGAGCGCATCACGATCACCGATCACGGTCAGCCTGCGGCCGTGTTCATAAACCCAACGGAGCTGGCGGAGCTGGAGGCACGGCTGGAGGACACGGAGGATGAGCTCGCGCTGCTCCGTTACCGGGATCGGGAAGCCAGGGGCGAAGTCGTGGGTGTCCCGCAGGACGAGGCCCGTGCGCGTCTGGGGTTGAACCGTCCTTGATCTACACCGTTCTGTGGGACGAACCGGCCCTCGACGTCGCGGCCAAGTTCCTCGTCGACGACCCTGACGGGCTGCGCCAGGTGTTCGCCGCAACCGACCTCCTGGCCTCTGATCCCCGACCACCGGGAACCGCAGAGTACGGGTCACGGAATCTGCGCCGTTTGCGCGTCGGGCGGTACCGCGTCATGTACGAGATCAAAGACGGCACCGTCACGGTCATGGTTCTCCACCTGGGCCGCAAGACGTGAGCACAGGGCCGGGCCCGGTGGAAACC
>NZ_VJZE01000554.1 GCF_009377205.1 Streptomyces phyllanthi | reverse complement strand
GGGTAGGGGCGGGGGCGAGAAACGCTCAGCGGCGACTTTCCGCGCGGAACGTCCGGCGGTACCCCGTGGGCGTCACCCCCAGCGCCGCCTGCAGGTGCTGCCGCATCGACTGGGCCGTGCCGAAGCCCGCGTCGCGGGCCACCTGGTCGATCGACAGGTCGCTGGACTCCAGGAGGTGACGGGCCCGTTCGACGCGTTGCTGGGTGAGCCACTGGCCGGGGCTGATGCCTACCTCCTCGCGGAAGCGGCGGGTGAACGTACGGACCGACATCGCCTCCTGGCCGGCCATGTCGCGCAACTGGATCGGTTCGTGCAGGCGGCCGAGCGCCCATGCCCGGGCGCCCGTGGTGGTCGCCGTCTGCGGGTCGGGTACGGGGCGTTCGATGTACTGGGCCTGCCCGCCGTCGCGGTGGGGCGGTACGACCGTGCGCCGGGCCACGTCGTTGGCGATCGCCGAACCGTGGTCGCGGCGCACCATGTGCAGGCACAGGTCGATGCCGGCCGCGACGCCCGCCGAGGTGAGCACGTCGCCGTCGTCGATGAACAGCACGTCCGGGTCGACCTTGATGCGGGGGAAGAGCCACTGGAGACGATCGGCGTCCGCCCAGTGTGTGGTGGCGGGGCGGCCGTCGAGGAAACCGGCGGCGGCGAGGACGTACACGCCGGTGCAGATGGAGGCGAGCCGGGTGCCGGGGCGGATGTGTGCGAGGGCGGCGGCCAGGCCCTCGGTCAGTACGCCCTCCTCGAAGACAGGGCCGAGTTCGTAGGAGGCCGGGACCAGGACCGTGTCGGCCGTCGCCAGAGCCTCGGGGCCGTGCTCCACCTGGATGGCGAAGTCGGCGTCCGTCTCCACCGGGCCGGGCGGCCGGATCGAGCAGGTCACGACCTCGTACAGGTGCCGTCCGCCCGCGTCCTTGGGGCGGCCGAAGATGCGGTGCGGGATGCCGAGTTCGAAGGGCAGCAGTCCGTCGAGGGCCAGGACGACGACACGGTGCGGGCGGAATCCCTGGGCGCCGCTCGTGGCCCGGTGCTCTGTGCTCATGGCCCGATCCTAGCGAACACTGGCTTTCCGGCCACTCGATGGGTGTGACCGCAGGCCGGAAGCTTTATGGCGTGACCCAGACAACCGAGACCACCACCGCCCTCGAGGAAACCCCGTCCACCCGGCCCGCACGGCTCCGCGTCCACCGCGCGTGGTTCGTCGCGGCCGTGACCTTCGTGACGATCATCGGCGCCGCCGCCTTCCGCTCCCTGCCGGGTCTGCTGATCGATCCTCTGCATCAGTGGTTCCAATGGTCGCGGGGCACGATCGGCGCGGCGGTGTCGGTCAACCTGGTGCTGTACGGGCTGACGGCGCCGTTCGCGGCCGCGCTCATGGACCGGTTCGGCATCCGCCGCGTGGTCGCGGTCGCCCTCACCGTGATCGCGGTCGGCTCGGGCGCCACCGTGTGGATGACGGCGGCCTGGCAGCTCATCCTGTGCTGGGGCCTGCTGGTGGGCCTGGGCTCGGGCTCCATGGCGCTGGCCTTCGCCGCCACGGTCACCAACCGCTGGTTCACCGAACGGCGCGGCCTGGTGACCGGCATCCTCACCGCGGCCTCCGCCTCCGGCCAGCTGATCTTCCTGCCGCTGCTGGCCTGGATCGTCGACGAGTACAACTGGCGCCCGGCCGCCGCCACGGTGGCCCTCGCCGCGCTGGCCGTCGTCCCGTTCGTCTGGCTGCTCCTGCGGGACCACCCCGCGGACGTGGGCCTGAAGCCGTACGGGGCGAAGGAGTTCGTGGCCAAGCCCGCGCCCGTGCCGGGGGCCGCCCGGCGCGCGGTGACCGTGCTCTTCTCGGCGATGCGCACGGGACCCTTCTGGCTGCTGGCCGGCACCTTCGCGATCTGCGGCGCCTCGACCAACGGCCTCGTCCAGACCCACTTCGTGCCCGCCGCCCACGACCACGGCATGCCCCCCATGGCGGCGGCCTCGCTGCTGGCGGTCATCGGCGTGTTCGACGTCGTCGGCACGATCGCCTCCGGCTGGCTCACCGACCGCTTCGAGCCGAGGCGGCTGTTGGCGGTGTACTACGCCTTCCGCGGCATCTCGCTGCTCTTCCTGCCGATGCTGCTGGCCCCGAGCGTCCACCTGCCGATGGTCTTCTTCATCGTCTTTTACGGCCTCGACTGGGTCGCCACGGTCCCGCCGACCCTCGCGCTCTGCCGCGAGCAGTACGGCGACGACAGCGCCATCGTCTTCGGCTGGGTCCTCGCCGCCCACCAGCTCGGCGCCGCCCTCGTCGCCTTCCTCGGCGGCGCCGCCCGTGACACCTTCGGCTCGTACGACGTCGTCTGGTACGCCTCGGGCGCGCTGTGCGCGGCGGCGGCGCTGATGTCGCTGGTGATAGGGCGGCGGCCGGTGGGAGCGCCGGGGCGCCTCGCCACGGGGAGCTAGGGCTAGGGCCTGTCGTTCGGATCAGGCCGGCTGTGAGGTGCGGTGCGTTCAGGCCGACAGGGCCTAGCCGAGGCGCCCCCTGTGGAAGAGCAGGGGTGCTGTCTCTGCCTCGTGGCCGTCTCCGGCACCCAGCGCGTCCACCCTGCCCACCACGATCAGATGGTCCCCGCCCGGGTGCACGGCGTGGATCGTGCAGTCGATCCAGGCGAGAGCTCCTGTCAGGCGCGGGGAGCCGGAGGCGGGGGACGCGTCGTAGGCCACGCCTGCGAACTTGTCGGACCCGCTCACCGCGAAGCCGCGGCACAGGCCGGCCTGGTCCGCGCCGAGTACGTTCACGCAGAAGACGCCCGCGCGGGCGATGCGCGGCCAGGTCGTCGACGTACGGCCGACCATGAACGCGACCAGCGGTGGGTCGAGGGAGAGGGAGGAGAAGGACTGGCAGGCGAAACCGGCGGGGCCGGCCGTGTCGTCCCCGGGCGGTGCCGTGATCACGGTCACCCCGGTCGCGAAGGTGCCCAGGACCCGGCGGAACTCCGCCTGGTCGACCGGGGCCCGCTCGTCCTCCCCGACGCACCGCAGCTCCGGGCGCGGCAGCACTTCGACGGGCTCCGCGGCCGTACGAGCCCCTGCCGACCTCAGATAACGGACGGCGGCTGCCGCCATCCCCGCGTGTCCCATCACATCCGCCATTGAACCTGACGGACCGTCAGAAGTGAAGGTCCGTGCACCTTCCCGTGCGGCCCGTACGGCCTTCCGTATGGCCTCCCGTGCGGCCCGTACGGCCGTTCAGCGCCCCCTGAACACAGGGGTCCGCCGCTCCACGAAGCTCGCCACGCCCTCGTTCGCGTCCGCCGTCGTCATGTTGATCTCCTGGGCGGTGGCCTCGGCGGCGAAGGCGGTGGTGCGGTCGGTGTCGAGGGAGGCGTTCACCAGCTGTTTGGTGAGGGCGAGGGCGCGGGTGGGGCCGGTGGCGAGGCGTTCGGCCCACTCTCGGGCCGTCTTCTCCAGTTCCTCCGGTGGGACCACGCGGTTGACGAGGCCGAGGCGTGCCGCGTCCGCCGCCGGGAGCGCGTCGCCGAAGAACATCAGTTCCTTCGCCCGCTGCGGCCCGATCAGCCGGGGGAGGAGGTATGCCCCACCGCCGTCCGGCACGAGACCGCGCCGTACGAACACCTCGATGAAACGCGCCGGTTCCGCCGCCAGTACCAGGTCGCACGCGAACGCGAGGTGCGCGCCGATCCCGGCCGCCGTGCCGTTCACCGCCGCGATCACCGGCTTCTCGCAGTCCAGTACGGCGGCGATGAGGCGCTGGGCCCCGAGCCGGATGGTGCGGGCGACGTCGCCGGCCACGCGCTCGCCGGGTCGGGCGGAGGTCCCCCGCAGATCCGCGCCCGCGCAGAAGCCGCGGCCCGTGGCGGTGATCACGACGGCCCGTACGGCAGGGTCCGCGGATGCCTCCGAGAGCAGTTGGATGAGTCGTTCCCGCTGGTCCGGGGTGATCGCGTTCATCGCCTCGGGGCGGTTGAGGGTGATCCACGAGACCGCGTTGTCAGTGGCGTGCAGTATCAATGAGTCACGGGATCTTTCGGGAGGATCAAGGGGGGAAGCGGACATGTGGAGGCTCCGTTGGGTACGGGGAGTGACGGACTTCTTGAGCGGAAGGGTGCGCTCAGTGGCACACCGCCAGCGCGTCCAGCGCCACGGCCCCCTGCCCGCGGGGGAGCACCATCAGCGGGTTGATGTCCAGCTCGGCGATGTCGTCCCCCAGTTCCAGCGCCATGCGCTGCACGCGGAGCACGACCTCGACGAGGGCGTCCACGTCGGCCGGGGGAGCCCCGCGGACCCCGTCCAGCAGGGCCCGCCCGCGCAGTTCGTCGAGCATGGCGTGGGCCTGGTCCTCACCGAAGGGCGGCACGCGCACGGCGGAGTCGCGCAGCACCTCCACGAGTACGCCGCCGAGCCCGACCGTGACCGTCGGCCCGAAGAGCTGGTCGTGCGTGACGCCCACGACCATCTCGACGCCCCGCTCGACCATCTGGCACACCAGCACCCCGTCGAGCGCGATGTCCTCGTAGCGCGCGATGTCGGTGAGCTCCCGGTAGGCGTCGCGGACCTGGCTGGCGGAGGTCAGCCCGATCTTCACCAGTCCGAGCTCCGTCTTGTGGGCGATCCGCGCGCCGGACGCCTTCATCACCACGGGATAACCGACCAGGCTCGCCGCCCGTACGGCCGCCGCCGCGCTGGTCACCAGCTGCTCGCGAGGCACCCGGATTCCGTACGCCCGCAGCAGTTGCTTCGCCGCGTGCTCGCTCAGCTGCTGTCCGGGCCGCATCAGTGCTTGCGCCTTGCGGAAGGAGGGCGACGGGGTGCGGGGGGCCTCGTCGAAGGGGGAGCGGTACGAGGCGGTGAACCGCGCGTGGTCGAGGTGGGCGCGGACGGCCGTGATGCAGTTGGCGAAGGTGCGGAAGGTCACGACCCGGGACGAGCCGAGCAGCGTCTCCCGGTACGCCGCCTCGGTGCCGACCGGAGAACCCCACACCACGCACACCAGCTTGTCCGACTGCTCCGCCGCGTCCACGAGGTCCTGCGCGAGCTTGTCGCTCATCGGCGGGAACGGCCCGGTGATGGGACAGATCAGCACCCCCACGGCCGGGTCGGCGAGGATCGCGTCGATGATCTTCCGCCCGCGCCAGTCGCCCACCGGGTGCCCGCCGTTGTCGACGGGATTGGAGACGTTCAGATACTCGGGTATCCACTGGTGCAGCTCGGCCTGCTTGGCCTCCGACAGCGCCGGCAGACGCAGCCCCGCCTCCGTCGCCAGGTCGGCGAAGTGCGCGCCCGTGCCGCCCGAGATCGAATAGACGACGACCCCGTCGGCCGCGACGCCGGTGGCGGTGGCAGGGGCGGTGGCGGGAGCC
>NZ_VJZE01000553.1 GCF_009377205.1 Streptomyces phyllanthi | reverse complement strand
GTCCACTGCTGGTCGGACTGGCCTGCCTGCTGGCCCGTCTGCTGGGGCCACTGGTGGTTGGACTGGCCTGCCTGCTGGTTCCCCTGCTGGTTCCCCTGCTGGTTCCCCTGCTGGTTCCCTTGCTGGTTCCCCTGCTGGCCCGCCTGCTGGGGCCACTGGTGGTTGGGCTGGCCTGCCTGCTGGTTCGCCTGCTGACCCGACTGCTGGTTCCCCTGCTGGTTCCACTGGTGGTGGGACTGGCCGGATTGCTGGCCCGCCTGCTGGTTCCCCTGTTGGCCCGGCTGTTGGCCCGCCTGCTGGTTCGTCGGGTTCGGCTGCTGGTTGGCCTGCTGGTTCGGATGCTGGTCCGTCGGGTTCGACTGCTGGTTCGACTGGTTTCCCCAGTCGTCGTCGGCGACCGCGGTGCCGGTGGCGGCGAGGGTGACGAGGGCGCCGGCGGCGGTTGCTATGCCGAAGCGCGTGAGGGTGGACCGCAGGGACATGGGGCTCCTCCAGAAAGGGGGCGAACCTGAGTAATCGCCACATTAGGAGCGCCGGTTGGGGTGCGCCCGTCACGCTGGGCCATCGGGGAGGAGGGGCTATTCGGTCAGTTCCTCGGCCAGCTCCTCCAGGAGCCTCGCCGTGGTCAGGCCCGCGCGGAGGTACTCGACGAAGAGGTCGTTGTGCAGGGCCCAGGGGGAGCGGCGGGAGCGGATGAGGTGGATCGCTTCGTCGGGGGAGCGGCCCGTGCGGATCAGGGACTGGGCGACGACGAGCCCGGAGCGGTTGTACCCGTGGTAACAGCGCACGAGCACTCTGCGCTGCTCCTCCAGCGCCTCGCACGCGGCCTGCGCGAGCCGCATCACGCCCGTGAGCTGGGTGCCGTCGAGGGGCCCGTCCGGGATGGGCCACACATGGTGCTCTACCCCCTCGTCCGGCCCGTGCCCGGGGAGCCGCAGCAGTGTGAGGACCAGATCGAACTCGTCATGGACGACGGCGAACTCCCGCTCTCCGGCACCGCCCGCGAACTCGTGTCCGCCCATCCACAGGCCGGGCACGATCTCGCTCCACGGGCTGTCCGGGGCCGGTACGTCGGGTTGCTTCCTGCGGGTCCGCAATGGCACCTCCCCCAAGTCATCCCAAAGGTAGCCGGGTTCTTGCCGGAGCAGCACCCCGCCTGTTCCCATGGTCGTGGGGTGATGGTGCATGAACGGACTGCGCGTCATACCGACCTGGCGGCACGGACAGGAACGCCTCTACGTCTGCCTCACGAACGGACGGAACCTCGCCTGGTACGACAGGGAGGCCGGCCGGGTGAACCTGCTCAGCGAGGACCGGCGGGAGGACGTGCTCGAAGCGCTCGGCCCCTTCCTGACCGGCCCGGTCGCGGTGGGCCCGCCCCCGGTGCCCACGCCCGCGGAGCTCGCCCGTCTCACCCTGCCGCCGGACGACGACCTGGCCCCGAACCGCCCGGGCGAGGCGCTCCTGATCGCCCTCGACCGCGATCCGGGCCCGCCCCGGCGCCTGCGCCCGGACCCGCGCCGCCGGGCCCTCACGGCGGAGCAGACGGCCGGTGAGGCCCTGGACAGGCTGGAGGGCGCGGGCTGGCGCACCCTGCACTCGGTGCCGCTGCCCGGCGGCGGCCGCATCCACCACCTGGTGATCGGCCCCGGCGGGCTGTTCTGTGTCCGGGCCCTGTACGCCCGTAAACAGCGCGTCCTGGTCGCCGACCCCATGGTCACGGTCGGCCGGCACGAGCCCCGCCCCCTCCTCCGGCAGATCCGCGCGGACGCCGATCGCGCCTCGTACGCGCTCACGGCGGAGGTCCACCCGGTGCTGGCCCCCGTCGGCGCGTCCGGCGTCGACGTCGTCGTACCCCTGGGGGAGGCCCGTGTCCTGCGGGACACCGACCTCTCGGGCCTCGCCCGCTCGGGCGGGGCGCTCAAGCCGGCGGATGTCGAGGCGCTGCACGCGGTCGCGCGGGACCGGCGTACGTGGACGCGGGTGTGACCGGCTGACGCGCGTTCTCGGGGCTCGGTTCGGCTGTGGCCCTTGGGGGTGGGTGGTCAGGGCAGCGGGGCGGTGTTGCGCGGGTCGAGGAGCGGGGCCATGAGATCGCCGTGGTCCTGGAGGCGTGGGGCGATGTCCGGGGCGAGGAAGACCAGCCGGCCGGGCGAGCCGCAGTCCTCGACCTCCTCCCAGGTGACCGGCGCGGACACCGTCGGCTCGGCGCGGGCCCGCAGGGTGTAGGGGGTCGCCGTGGTCTTCCGGGCGGCGTTCTGGCTCCAGTCGACGAACACCTTCCCCGGCCGCAGGCTCCGTGTCATCCGGTGCACGACGAGCCGCGGCATGGCCTTCTCCGCTGCAACGGCCAGCTCCTTGGCGTACTCCGTCACCCGTGCGGAGGGGGCCGGCCGCAGCGCCGCCAGCAGATGCAGACCCTTCGAGCCGGACGTCTTGGCGTACGCGTCGATCCCGTCCTCGCCGAGCCGTTCCCGCAGCCACAGGGCGACCCGGCAGCACTCGACGATCGTCGCGGGCGGTCCGGGGTCGAGGTCGAAGACCAGCCGGTCGGCCTCGCCCGGCGCGTCGACGATCCACTGGGGCGTGTGGAACTCGGTCACGAGGTTCGCCGCCCAGACCAGGCTCGGCAGGTCCTGCACCAGCACCATCCGCGCGGGCCCCTCCGAGCGGGGGACCTCCGCGGTCGTGACCCAGTCGGGGGTACCGGGCGGCACGTTCTTGGTGAAGAAGACCTGGCCGTCCGGTCCGTCGGGGTACCGCAGGAAGGAGACCGGCCGGTCGCGCAGATGGGGGAGCAGGGCGTCCGCGGTGGTCGCGTAGTAGTGCAGCACCTCGCCCTTGGTGAACGCGGTCGCGGGATACAGCACCTTCTCCAGATTGCTGAGCGCGAGCCTTCGCCCCTCCACCATGGTGATCGGCGTCATACGATGAGAATCACATACATAAGGCTGTAAATCTCTGGAAACTGGTCAAAGTGATCGGAAAGGTGCTGCACGTGCGATCCATATGGAACGGCGCCATCTCCTTCGGCCTGGTCAGCATCCCGATCAAGCTGGTGAACGCCACCGAGAGCCACTCGGTCTCCTTCCGCCAGATCCACCTCGAGGACGGTGGCCGTATCCGCTACCGCAAGGTGTGCGAGCTGGAGGAGCACGAGGTGCCGACGGACGAGATCGGGAAGGGGTACGAGGAGGCCGACGGCACGATCATCCCCATCACGGACGAGGATCTGGCCTCGCTGCCGATCCCCACGGCCAAGACGATCGAGATCGAGGCCTTCGTGCCCGCCGGGCGTATCGACCCTCTCCAGATGGACTCGGCGTACTACCTCGCCGCGAACGGCGTGCCCGCCGCCAAGCCGTACGCGCTGCTCAGGGAGGCCCTCAGACGCAGCAAGAAGGTGGCCATCTGCAAGTACGCGCTGCGCGGGCGGGAACGTCTCGGCATGCTCCGTGTCGTCGACGACGTGATCGCCATGCACGGTCTGCTGTGGCCCGACGAGATCCGGTCACCCGACGAGGTGGCGCCCGACACGAACGTCACGGTCCAGGACAAGGAGCTGGACCTCGCCGACGCCCTGATGAACACGCTCGGTGAGGTCGACCTCGAGGACCTGCACGACGACTACCGCGAGGCCGTGGAGTCACTGATCGCCGCGAAGGCCTCCGGCGAGGCGCTGCCGACCGCTCCCGCCGCGGCGGCGGGCGGCAAGGTCCTCGATCTGATGTCCGCGCTGGAGAACAGCGTGCGCGCCGCGAAGTCGTCGCGGGGCGAGGAGGAGGCGGAGGTGGCCTCGCTCCCGGAGAAGCGCCCCGCCCGGAAGTCGTCCCGCGCGGAACCCAAGGGGGCGACCGGGAAGAAGTCGACGGCCGGGGCGAGGAAGACGGCGGCGGGAGCGGGTGCGAGGAAGTCGACGTCGTCGGCGAAGAAGACGGCCGCCAAGTCGACGGCGGCCGAGAAGAAGACACCGGCAAAGAAGACGACGGCAAGAAAGCGCACGTCGGCCTGACGACCGCCTCCCCGGAGCGCCTGACCGCAGCCACCCCAGTTGTGGGTTCAGGGGTGTTCCAGGGCGTGCCCGAGGCCTTCAGGGGCGCGGGGAACTGCGCGACCAGCCGCAGCGAACCCGCGGTCGGCCACGAACCCGATGGGGCAGACGAGACGTACCCAGCCCTCAGCGGCAGCGCCGCCGCAGCGCCAGCACCGCATTGTGCCCCCCGAACCCGAAGGAGTTGCTCAAGGCCACATCCCCCCGCGAGGGAAGCGCACGAGGGCCCCCGGTCACCACGTCCAGCCCGATCGCCGCATCCGGCTCGGCGCAGCCGATCGTGGGCGGGACGACCCCGTGGTGCAGCGTGAGGACCGTCGCCACGGCCTCCACCCCGCCCGCCGCGCCCTGGAGGTGCCCGAGGTGCCCCTTGAGCGCGGTGACCGGCACCCGATGGCCACCCAGTACCGCCCTCACCGCACTCGCCTCGGCCAGGTCGCCGTCGACCGTGGCGGTGGCGTGGGCGTTGACGTGCACGACATCGACGGCCCCCGCCCTCGCGTCCGCCAGCGCGCGCCGCAGCGCGAGGGCGACTCCCGTGCCGGACGGGTCGGGCGCCGCCAGATGGTGTGCGTCGGCGGACAGGCCCCAGCCCGCGGCCTCGCAGTAGATCCGCGCGCCCCGGGCCCGCGCGTGCTCCTCGGCCTCCAGCAGGAGGAAGCCGGCGCCCTCCCCGTTCACGAACCCGTCGCGGTCCTCGGCGAAGGGCCGCGAGGGACTGTCACCGTCCCCGAGCCCGTGCGTGGACAGCGCCCGCATCGCCGCGAAGGACGCCATGATCGCCGGGGTGACGACGGCCTCGGCCCCGCCCGCGAGGGCCAGGTCGATCCGCCCGTACCGTATGCGGTCGACTGCCTGCCCGATGGCCTCCGTACCGGATGCGCACGCGCTGGTCACCGTGCGTGCCTCGCCGGTGATCCGCAGCGCCAGCGACACCTGGGAGGCGGCCTGCGAGGGCACGGTCATGGGGGTGGTCAGCGGCGACACGCCCCTGGGGCCCTTCTCCCGCAGCCGGCGGTCGCCGCCCACGAGGACCGAGGCGTCGCCGAGGATGGCGCCCGCGGACACCCCGACCCGCTCGGGGTCGAGCCCGCTCTCGACCGTGCCCGCCGGGTCGAAGCCGGCGTCCCGCCACGCCTCCCGTGCGGCCAGTACGGCGAACTGGGCGGCCCGGTTCATGCGCCGTGCCTGCGTCCGGGGCAGCAGCGAGGCGGGATCCACGGGTACGGTCCCCGCGACCCGTACGGGCAGGCCGGCGAACTCCTCCCCGTCGAGCTCCCGTATCCCGCACCGCCCTTCGAGCAGCCCCGCCCACAGGTCGTCCACGCCGACCCCGAGCGGGGTGACGGCGCCCAGTCCGGTGACCA
>NZ_VJZE01000552.1 GCF_009377205.1 Streptomyces phyllanthi | reverse complement strand
CCGTCGGCCCGGACGAACCCTGCGGCCCCCCGGAGAGCACCCCCCGCGCCGAGGCCAGCTCCGCCGCCAGCAGCTCGACCAACTGCCCCGCCGGCACCGCCCGCGCCATCCGGTGCCCCTGCCCCGCCCACAGCGCCATGCCCTGAGCGTCCCCCGAGCGGGCCGCCGCCTTGCGCAGCCCGGAGGTGAGGTGGTGCACCTGGGGATACGCGGCAGGGGCGTACGGGCCGTGCTCGCGCATGAAGCGGTTGACCAGCCCCCTGGCCGGCCGCCCGGAGAACGCGCGTGTCAGCTCCGTACGGACGAACAGAGGGTTGGTCAGCGCCTGCTTGTGCAGCGCGTTGGCACCGGACTCCGGCGTGACGAGGAACGCCGTACCGAGCTGGGCCGCGCTCGCCCCGGCGGCGAGGACCGCCGCGATCTGGCTGCCCCGCATGATGCCGCCGGCCGCGACGATCGGCAGCGAGACGGCCTCGCGGACCTGGGCGACGAGGGACAGCAGGCCGATACCGGCGCAGTCCCGCTCGGGGTCGTCGCGATGGGTGCCCTGGTGTCCGCCCGCCTCCACGCCCTGCACGATCACGGCATCGGCCCCGGCGCGCTCCACGGCCAGCGCCTCGTCGGCCGTGGTCACGGTGACGAGGGTCAGTGTGCCCTTCGCGGCGAGGGAGGCCAGCACCTCCGGAGCCGGGCAGCCGAAGTGGAAGGAGACGACCGGCACCGAGTTGTCGAGGAGTACGGCGAGTTTGGCGTCGTAGCCGTCGTCGCGCCCGCTGTCGGGGTCGCCCAGCTCGGTCTCGTACCAGGTGGCCTCGCCGGCGAGCTGGTTGGCGTACACCTCGACGGCGGCCGGATCGGCATACTCGGGCTGCGGCGTGAAGAGGTTCACCCCGAAGGGGCGTCCCGTGAGTCCGCGCAGCTGTTTGATCTCCTGGTACATGCCGTCGGCCGTCTTGTACCCGGCGGCGAGGAAGCCGAGCCCGCCGGCCTCGGACACGGCGGCGGCGAGCTGCGGCACGGAGACACCGCCCGCCATGGGGGCCTGCACGATCGGATACCGGCAGAGATCGGTCAGTGCGGAGGACATGACGGCATGGTGTCACGTCGCCCGGACAAGTCCGAATCCGGCCTTGCGGCTGGCATGTGCCAGAGGAATGGGCGCCCGTCAGGGAGGGTGGAGCCCCTCCTTCAGGGGCGAGATCCAGCCAGCCGACACCCTGCTGCTCGGCGTCCGAAAACCGCGACCCGGGCGCGGGGGCCGACCCCCGCGCCCACCCTCATCAGCGAACCCGGACCCGACTACAGACCGGATACAACCCGGGTACAGGGCCGAACGCAGGCAGGCGTCACCGCCCGTTGAACGCGTCCTTCAACCGCGAGAACAACCCCTGCTGCCCCGGCTGGAACTGCCCCATCGGCCGTTCCTCACCCCGCAGCTGGGCCAGCTCCCGCAGCAGGCGCTCCTGCTCGGGGTCGAGCTTCGTCGGGGTCGTGACCTCGACGTGCACGATGAGATCGCCGCGGCCGCCGCCCCGCAGATGCGTGACCCCACGCCCGTGCAGCGGGATCGACTGGCCGGACTGGGTGCCCGGGCGGATGTCGACCTCCTCCATGCCGTCGAGCGTCTCCAGCGGCACCTTGGTACCGAGGGCCGCCGCCGTCATCGGGATGGTGACCGTGCAGTGCAGGTCGTCGCCGCGCCGCTGGAAGGTCGGGTGCGGCAGCTCGTGGATCTCGACGTACAGGTCACCGGCGGGACCGCCGCCGGGGCCGACCTCGCCCTCGCCCGCGAGCTGGATACGGGTGCCGTTGTCGACGCCGGCCGGGATCTTCACGGTCAGCGTGCGGCGGGACCGCACCCGGCCGTCACCCGCGCACTCGGGGCACGGGTTCGGTACGACGGTCCCGAAGCCCTGGCACTGGGGGCAGGGGCGGGAGGTCATGACCTGGCCGAGGAAGGACCGCGTGACCTGGGACACCTCACCGCGGCCGCGGCACATGTCACACGTCTGGGCGGACGTACCCGGTGCGGCGCCCTCGCCGTTGCAGGTCGTACAGACGACCGCCGTGTCGACCTGGATGTCCTTCGTCGTCCCGAAGGCCGCCTCGTCGAGCTCGACCTCCAGGCGGATCATCGCGTCCTGGCCCCGGCGGGTGCGCGACCGCGGGCCGCGCTGGGACGCCGTACCGAAGAAGGCGTCCATGATGTCCGAGAAGTTGCCGAAGCCACCGGCGCCGAAGCCCCCCGCGCCGCCGCCCGCCTGGGACAGCGGGTCGCCGCCGAGGTCGTAGACCTGCTTCTTCTGCGGGTCCGACAACACCTCGTACGCGGCGTTGATCTCCTTGAACCGCTCCTGCGTCTTCGGATCGGGGTTGACGTCCGGGTGCAGCTCGCGCGCGAGCCTCCGGAACGCCTTCTTGATCTCTTCCTGGGAAGCGTCGCGGCGCACGCCGAGCACGGCGTAGTAGTCCGTGGCCACTTACGACTCCGCCAGGATCTGTCCGACGTAACGTGCCACCGCTCGTACTGCTCCCATCGTTCCCGGATAGTCCATGCGGGTCGGTCCGACCACGCCGAGTTTTGCTACTGCCTCGCCGCCCGAACCGTAGCCCACCGAGACCACGGACGTGGAGCTGAGCCCCTCGTGCGCGTTCTCGTGACCGATACGCACGGTCATGCCCGAATCCTTCGCCTCGCCAAGCAACTTGAGGAGCACGACCTGCTCCTCGAGCGCTTCGAGCACCGGTCGGATGGTGAGAGGGAAGTCATGCCCGAAGCGGGTCAGATTGGCGGTTCCGCCGATCATCAGCCGCTCCTCGTTCTCCTCGACCAGCGTCTCCAGGAGGGTGGAGAGCACGGTCGAGACGGTACCCCGGTCCTCGAGGTCGAAAGCCTCCGGCAGGTCCTCGACGAGGCGCGGGACATCCGCGAAACGGCGGCCCGCCACACGGCTGTTGAGCCGCGCGCGCAGGTCCGCGAGGGACGTCTCCCCGAACGGCACCGGGCAGTCGACCATCCGCTGCTCCACCCGGCCCGTGTCCGTGATCAGCACGAGCATCACGCGCGCCGGAGCCAGTGACAGCAGCTCCACGTGCCGCACCGTGGACCGCGTGAGCGACGGGTACTGCACGACGGCGACCTGCCGTGTGAGCTGCGCGAGCAGCCGTACGGTCCGGCCGACCACGTCGTCCAGGTCGACGGCACCCTCCAGGAAGTTCTGGATCGCGCGCCGCTCCGGGGGCGTCATCGGCTTGACGGCGGCCAGCTTGTCGACGAAGAGGCGGTAGCCCTTGTCGGTGGGGATGCGCCCGGCGCTGGTGTGCGGCTGGGCGATGTAGCCCTCCTCCTCCAGCGCCGCCATGTCGTTGCGGACGGTGGCCGGCGAGACCCCCAGCTTGTGCCGCTCGGTGAGTGCCTTGGAACCCACGGGCTCCTCGGTGCCGACATAGTCCTGGACGATGGCGCGCAGCACTTCGAGCCTGCGTTCACTCAGCATCGCGCGCACCTCCAGATCCCTGCCCTGCGACATCCCCCTTGGCACTCACCGCAGCCGAGTGCCAGCATTCCCCCCAGTGTACGGCGGTGGGGTACGACCCCGGCAAGGGCGGCCGGGCCTCACCGCGCGACCTGTACCGACGTGTCCCACGATGTCGTACCGGCGAGTACGCGCGGGACGCCGACATGGACGCCGACTTGGTTCCGGGGGCCGTCGTGCCTGAGCGGGGCATGCGGTTAGCGTCGGCGTATGACGGTGACTTGGGAAGAGGCCGGGTGGGAGGAACTGGGTCCGCACGTGGGACGGTGCCGCCTGCCGGTCTGGGACTGCACGGCCGGGCTGGTCGTCGGGGACGGTGCCGCTCTCCTGATCGACGCGGGGTCGAGTCTGAGGGAGGGCGCGCGGTTGCGCGGCGAGGCGTGGACGCTGCTGGGCGGCCACCACCGTGTGACACATCTCGCGCTCACGCACGCCCACTTCGACCACGTCTTCGGCGCGGCGTCCTTCGCGGGGGTGGAGGTGTTCGGCGCGGTGGGCCTGGACAGGGTCCTCGCTCCGGAACGCGCACGCGAGGACCTGCGTGCCGACGCGGTGCGGAGCGGCCTGGACGCACAGGAGGCGGCCGAGGCCGCCGACCTCCTCGTGACGCCCCGGCACCATGTCTCCGGCGAGTGGACGCTCGACCTGGGCGGTGGCACGCAGGTGCTGCTGGCGAACGTCGGCCCGGGGCACACGGCCCACGACCTGGTCGTCCTGGTCCCCGGCTCGCCCTCGTTCCCGGAGGTGGTCTTCTGCGGCGACCTGGTGGAGCAGTCCGGCGAGCCCCAGGCGGGCCCGGACGCCGTCCCCTCGCACTGGCCGGCCGCCCTGGACCGGCTCCTGGAGCTCGGCGGGGAGGACGCGGTGTACGTGCCGGGGCACGGGGCGGTGGTGGACGCGGCGTTCGTACGGGCACAGCGGGACGAGCTGGCGGCCCGCTTCGGCGTGTCGTGAGGAGGGCCGCACCGGTTCTCGTATCGTCATCCGAATGCGCCCGTACTCGCCGGATCTGACTCCGCCGTGGAAGAAGCCCAAGCCCGTGCCGGAGGTTCCGGCCGATCCCGGCCTGGTGGTCGAGGAGCCCGGGACCGGATTCTGCGGTGCGGTGATCCGCTGCGAGGCGGGCACGGTGACCCTGGAGGACCGCTTCGGCAAGCACCGGGTGTTCCCGATGGAGCCGCGGGGCTTCCTCCTGGAGGGCCGGGTGGTGACGCTCGTACGTCCCTCGCCGACGGCCCCGGTACGTCCCACGCGCACGGCCTCGGGCTCGGTCGCCGTCCCCGGGGCACGCGCGCGTGTGGCGCGTGCCGGGCGCATCTATGTGGAGGGCCGCCACGACGCCGAGCTGGTCGAGAAGGTCTGGGGTGACGATCTGCGCATCGAGGGCGTGGTCGTCGAGTACCTGGAGGGCGTCGACGACCTCCCGTCCATCGTGACGGCCTTCGCGCCCGGCCCCGACGCCCGTCTGGGCGTCCTGGTGGACCACCTGGTGCCGGGCTCCAAGGAGTCGCGCATCGCGGAGTCGGTGACGAGCGAGCACGCGCTGGTGGTGGGCCATCCGTACATCGACATCTGGCAGGCGGTGAAGCCGGCCTCGGTGGGCATCCGGGAGTGGCCGCGCATCCCGCACGGCCAGGACTGGAAGACGGGCGTGTGCCGGGCACTGGGCTGGCGCGTGTCGAACACGGGTGAGGCCTGGCAGCGGATCCTCGACTCGGTGCGCTCGTACAAGGACCTGGAGCCGGCGCTGCTGGGCCGCGTGGAGGAACTGATCGACTTCGTGACGGCACCGGCCTGAGGCCGTAGGGGTTTTTCGCCCCCGCCGCTCCTAGGGGCTGACTAGTGCGGGCCAGACCCAGGCCTTCAGGGGCGCGGGGAACTGCGCGACCGGCCCCCACCCACCCG
>NZ_VJZE01000551.1 GCF_009377205.1 Streptomyces phyllanthi | reverse complement strand
TGTATAAGAGACAGCGGTTACCGCCCGCTCGACAGCCCCCGCCATTCCGACCAACGAAGACGCCCCGCGAGGCGATCCGGTTCACCCCCGGCACGTGAACAGGCTCACTCCCGCACCACGAAACCGCAGGTCACCGCGGCTCACACCACCCGTACACCCTGCCGTGAACCCCCGGAAAACACCCGTCATTCCCGTGCAACCACGAGGCAACCTCCCCCCGCGACCATTGGTCCATGACGGCGTCGAACACTCACCGCGACGAGTCCAAGCCCAGCCCCGGCGGCCGGCCGCAAGGCCAGCCGCCCCGGGACGCCCACCTCGACAGTACGGCGCACCTCATGAACCGGATCAGCAGCCAGCTCGGCAGCCAGCTCAGTCTCGTCTCGTACCGCCGTGCGGCCCGCCGCCCCGCCCGGGCCCTGGTCCTCGTGGCCCACGGCAGCCGCGACCCCCGCACCCTCGCCACCGTGCACGCCCTGGTCGACACCGTCCGCGAACTGCGGCCCGGCCTGCCCGTGCACCTCGGGCACATCGAGCTCAACGAGCCCCTGCTCCCCGAGACCCTGGCCGGCCTCGGCGACCAGGAGGCCGTACTGGTCCCGCTGCTCCTCAGCCGCGGCTACCACGTCAAGCAGGACATCCCGGAGATGGCCGCCGCGTCCCGCGTACGCGCCCGGTTCGCCGAACCCCTGGGCCCGCACCCGCTCCTCGTGGACGCCCTGTACGAGCGGCTCGCCGAGGCCGGATGGCACACGCCGGCGACCGAGGCCGAGCGCCGGTCGAGCGGTGTCGTCCTCGCCGCCGCCGGCTCCCGCGACCCCGACGCGGCCGTCGACACGGGCCGCACCGCCCAGCTCCTCGCCGAACGGCTCGGCGTCCCGGTCCTGCCCGCGTACGCCTCCGCCGCCGCGCCCACCGTCCCGGAGGCCGTGCGCGCCCTCGCCGCCCGCGGCCGTCACCGGGTCGCCGTCGCCTCCTACTTCACCGCGCCCGGCCGCTTCGCCACCGAGTGCGCCGCCGCGGCCCCCTGGATCGCCGCCGCCCCCCTGGGCGCCCACCCGGCGCTGGCCCGCCTGGTCCTCCACCGCTACGACGAGGCCGCCACGGCCAAGGCCCCGGCCTCGCGACCCGCGCTGGCCACCGCCTGACCGCCCCCAGGAAGAGGCCGCTCCGCCACGCCTCACTTGACCGGACCGCAACGCCCTGTTTGTCGGCCCCTGCGTCTACTGTCGGGGCATGGAAGGCACCGTATCCGCCACACCCCAGCCGTACGAGAACCACATCGCACCCCCCGGCTACGACCCGGCCTCGGTCGACCGCTGGGCCGCGGAGCCCGACAAACGCCCCGGCCGCACCGCCTTCCAGCGCGACCGGGCGCGCGTCCTGCACTCCGCTGCGCTGCGCCGGCTGGCCGGCAAGACCCAGGTCGTCACCCCGGGGACGAGAAGTGAGGCCTGGGACGCCAGCCCCCGCACCCGGCTGACCCACTCCCTCGAGTGCGCCCAGGTCGGCCGCGAGCTCGGCGCCGCCCTCGGCTGCGACCCCGACCTCGTCGAGGCCGCCTGCCTCTCCCACGACCTCGGCCACCCGCCCTTCGGCCACAACGGCGAACAGGCTCTCAACGAGTTCGCGGAGGACTGCGGCGGCTTCGAGGGCAACGCCCAGTCCCTGCGCCTGCTGGCCCGTATCGAACCCAAGCGTTTCGTGCACGACCAGGACACGGGGGGCCTCGTCAGCGTCGGCCTCAACCTCACCCGCGCCGCCCTCGACGCCGCCACCAAGTACCCCTGGCAGCGCGGCGGTCACCCCACCGACCCCGCGTCCTCGAAGTTCGGTGTCTACGAGGACGACCGGCCCGTCTTCGACTGGGTCCGCAAGGGCGCCCCCGACCACCGCACCTGCTTCGAGGCCCAGGTCATGGACTGGTCGGACGACGTGGCGTACTCGGTGCACGACGTCGAGGACGGTCTGCACGCGGGCCACATCGACCCGAACTGCCTGCTGGCCGACCCCGAACGGCAGGAGGTCTTCACGGTCGCCCGCGGCCGGTACGTGCCCGCGGACACCGACCCCGCCGAACTCGCCGCGGCCCTCGACCGCCTCCTCGACCAGGAGTGGTGGCCCCACGGCTACGACGGCTCCGCCGTGGCGCAGGCCCGTCTCAAGGACGCCACCAGCCAGCTCATCGGCCGCTTCTGCCTGGCGGCCGAGGGCGCCACACGGGCGGCGTACGGCAGCGGACGCCTCACGCGGTACGCCGCCGAACTGGTCGTCCCCCGCGGCGCCCGCCTGGAGTGCGCCGTGCTCAAGGCCGTCGCCGACCGGTACGTCATGCAGCGCGCCGAGCAGGAGCTGCTCCGCGCCGACCAGCGGATCGTCGTCGCCGAGCTGGCCGAGGCGCTCACCGCCCGCGCGCCGTACGGACTCGACCCGCAGTTCCGCGCCCTGTTCGACGAGGCGGCCGACGACCGCGCCCGCAAGCGCGTGATCGTCGACCAGATCGCCTCCCTCACAGACGCCTCGGCGCGCTCCCTGCACGCGAGACTCACGGCACCTGTGTGACATGAGTGACCCCGGAGAGGGAAGGACGTGACCCTGCGTGGCCTGATCGGGCCACTCCCTCTTCCCGCTCCACGCTCCGTGCGGGACGCTCGCATGGGACATCCGCATAGTTCATCTGGGGTCCACCCCAGACCCCCGGCAGGAGGCACCAAGTGGTCGACGCGGACCAGACATTCGTCATCGTCGGAGGAGGACTGGCCGGCGCCAAAGCGGCCGAAACGCTCCGGGCGGAGGGCTTCACCGGCCGCGTGATACTGATCTGCGACGAGCGCGACCACCCGTACGAGCGTCCGCCTCTCTCCAAGGGCTATCTGCTGGGCAAGGAGGAGCGCGACAGCGTCTTCGTCCACGAGCCCTCCTGGTACGCGCGCAACGACGTCGAACTGCACCTCGGCCAGACCGTCGACGCCATCGACCGCACCGCGCGCACCGTCCGCTTCGGCGAGGACGGCACCCTCGTCCACTACGACAAGCTGCTGCTCGCGACGGGTGCCGAGCCCCGCCGCCTCGACATCCCCGGCACGGACCTGGCCGGGGTCCACCATCTGCGCCGCCTCGCCCACGCCGAGCGCCTCAAGGGCGTGCTCGCCGCCCTGGGCCGCGACAACGGGCACATCGTGATCGCGGGCGCCGGCTGGATCGGCCTGGAGGTCGCGGCGGCGGCCCGCGAGTACGGCGCGGAGGTGACCGTCGTCGAGCACAATCCGACTCCGCTGTACGGCGTCCTCGGCCCCGAACTCGGCAACCTCTTCGCCGAACTCCACCGCGAGCACGGCGTCCGCTTCGACTTCGGCGCGAGGCTCACCGAGATCGTGGGCCAGGACGGGATGGTCCTGGCCGCGCGCACGGACACGGGGGAGGAGCACCCGGCGCACGACGTGCTCGCCGCGATCGGCGCCGCCCCCCGGGTCGCCCTCGCCGAGGCCGCGGGCCTGGAGATCGCCGACCGCGCGCACGGCGGCGGCATCGTGGTGGACGAGCGCCTGCGCACGTCCGACCCCGACATCTACGCGGCCGGTGACGTGGCCTCGTTCCCGCACGCCCTGTTCGACACGAGTCTGCGGGTGGAGCACTGGGCCAACGCGCTCAACGGCGGGCCCGCCGCCGCGCGGGCGATGCTGGGGCAGGACGTCACGTACGACCGTGTGCCGTACTTTTTCTCCGATCAGTACGACATGGGCATGGAGTACTCGGGATGGGCGCCTCCCGGGTCGTACGACGAGGTGGTGATCCGGGGGGACGCGGGGAAGCGGGAGTTCATCGCGTTCTGGCTGAAGGAGGGGAGGGTGCTGGCCGGGATGAACGTGAACGTGTGGGATGTCACCGATCCGATCCAGTCCCTGATCAGGATGGCGGCTCCGGTCGACCGGGAGCGGCTGGCGGACCCGCATGTCCCGCTGGAGAGCCTGGTCGCCTAGGAGACCAGGCTCTCCAGCCGGACCTCGCCGGGGGTGCTCCCGCGCCCCGACCCTGTCAGTCCGCCACCGTAGAATTCACGCGTGGCAGGACGGATCAACGACGAGGACGTGAAGGCGGTTCGGGACGCGGTTCCGATCGACGCCGTGGTGTCCGAGTACCTCCAGCTGCGAGGCGCGGGCGGGGGGAACCTCAAGGGCCTCTGCCCCTTCCACGACGAGAAGTCGCCGTCCTTCCAGGTCAGCCCGAGCAAGGGGCTCTTCCACTGCTTCGGCTGCCAGGAGGGCGGCGACACCATCACGTTCGTGATGAAGGTCGACCACCTCTCCTTCTCGGAGGCGGTCGAGCGCCTCGCCGCCCAGGCCGGCATCACCCTGCGCTACGAGGAGGGCGGGTACAACCCGTCCCACCAGCGCGGCGAGCGCATCCGCCTGGTCGAGGCCCACAAGGTCGCCGCCGAGTGGTACGCCGAGCAGCTCGCCACCAGCCCCGAGGCCGACACCGGCCGGATCTTCCTCGCCGAGCGCGGCTTCGACCAGGCCGCCGCCGTCCACTTCGGCGTCGGCTACAGCCCCCAGGGCTGGGACCATCTCACCCGCTACCTCCGCGGCAAGGGCTTCACCGACAAGGAACTGCTCCTGTCCGGCATCTCCCAGGAGGGCCGCCGCGGCCCCATCGACCGCTTCCGAGGCCGTCTGATGTGGCCCATCCGGGACATCGGCGGCGACGTCGTCGGTTTCGGGGCGAGGAAGCTGTACGAGGCGGACAACGGCCCGAAGTACCTGAACACCCCCGAAACGGCGATCTACAAGAAGTCCCAGGTCCTGTACGGCATCGACCTCGCCAAGAAGGAGATCGCCAAGGCCAGCCGGGCGGTCGTCGTCGAGGGCTACACGGACGTCATGGCCTGCCATCTCGCCGGCGTCACCACCGCCATCGCGACCTGCGGCACGGCCTTCGGCGGCGAGCACATCAAGATCCTCAGGCGCCTCCTGATGGACAACGGCTCGGCGCGCGTCATCTTCACCTTCGACGGCGACGCGGCCGGCCAGAAGGCGGCCCTGCGCGCCTTCGAGGACGACCAGAAGTTCGCCGCCGAGACGTACATCGCGATCGCACCCGACGGGATGGACCCGTGCGACCTGCGCCTGGCCAAGGGCGACGAGGCGGTATCCGACCTGGTCGAACCCCGCACCCCGCTCTTCGAGTTCGCACTCCGCCAGATCGTCGCCCGGTACGCCCTGGAAACCCCGGCCGGACGCGCCGCCGCCCTCGACGAGGCGGCGCCGATCGTGGCCCGCATCAAGAACAGCGGCGCCCAGCACGAGGTGGCCGTACAGCTCGCGGGGATGCTCGGCATCCTCGACACACAGTTCGTGGTCAAGCGCGTGGCCCAGCTGGCCCGTTGGGCACGCGAGCGCGGGAGCAGGCCGGAGGCGCCCCCCTCACGTACGCGGCAGCAGTACGAGGCCGCCCCCCGCCCCACCGCCACGGGC
>NZ_VJZE01000550.1 GCF_009377205.1 Streptomyces phyllanthi | reverse complement strand
CCGCGGGTGGGTGGGGGCTGGTCGCGCAGTTCCCCGCGCCCCTGAAAAGCCCGGCCCCGGCCCGGAGAAATCCAGCCCGGCCGCGCGCCCCAGTCCTTCGGGCGATCGAGACGAGTAGGGGCCGCGCGGGCGGGACGAACCCCGCGCGCACCCACGAACCTCAGCTCTTCTCGAAGCGGAACCCGACCCCCCGCACCGTGGCGATGTACCGCGGATTCGCCGCGTCGTCCCCGAGCTTCTTGCGCAGCCAGGAGATGTGCATGTCGAGCGTCTTGGTCGACGACCACCACGTCGTGTCCCAGACCTCCCGCATCAGCTGGTCCCGCGTGACGACCCGCCCCGCGTCCCGCACCAGCACCCTCAGCAGGTCGAACTCCTTCGCCGTGAGCTGGAGCTCCTCGTCCCCCATCCACGCCCGGTGGGACTCGACGTCGATCCGGACGCCATGGGTGGCGGGGGGCTGCTGCGGCTCGGTGGCGCCGCGTCGCAGCAGGGCCCGCACACGGGCGAGCAGCTCGGCGAGCCGGAACGGCTTGGTGACGTAGTCGTCGGCGCCCGCGTCGAGACCGACGACGGTGTCCACCTCGTCGGCACGCGCGGTCAGGATGAGGATCGGAACGGTGTGGCCCTCGGCACGGAGCCTGCGGGCCACCTCCAGGCCGTCCATGCCGGGCAGGCCCAGGTCCAGGACGACCAGGTCGACGCCACCCTGCATACCGGCGTCCAGCGCGGTGGGACCGTCCTCACGGACCTCGACCTCGTAGCCCTCCCGGCGCAGCGCGCGGGCCAGGGGCTCCGAGATGGACGCGTCGTCCTCGGCGAGCAGTACTCGGGTCATGGGGTGATGGTAGTCCGCATCGGACGAGACCAGGAGGGTGATCGGCGAGCATGATTCATACCTTCACGCTGCGGACTTCTTACCTTCGTACGGGACCATCACCCCGTGCCTCCGCTGTCACCGGCTCGCGCACGCACCACCCCCACCGTGACTCACAGTGATGCACTCCGGAACGATTCCTCCGATCGCAGGACGCGACACCCCGAACGCCCTTCGAACGCAGAACCCCCACGCCTTTCTTACCTGTGATTCACGTCTCAAGCACTGCCGCTCCTCATTGTTACCGTGACGTACAGTGAGAGAACACCTGTGACGACAACACCACAGTGACCTTTGGCGTGACGTGACGCCGAAGGTCTCTTCTATGTGCGGCGCGCAACCGCCCCCCGCCTTCCTCAGGGCCGGGGCCCCCACGCACGCGCCCCGACCAGCGAGGAACGACATGGCGTCCAGCCAGACGAAGAACTCGGCCTCCCCGGGCACCCCCGGTCCCGAGAAGACCTTCTTCGGCCACCCCCGCGGACTGGCCACCCTCTTCCTGACCGAGATGTGGGAGCGGTTCAGCTTCTACGGGATGCGGGCCCTTCTCGTCGTCTATCTGCTCTCCGGCGGCCCGGACGCCAAGGAGGGCGGCATGGGCGGCGGGCTCGGCATGGACCTGGCCACCACCACCGCGATCTACTCGGTCTATCTGTCGATGGTGTACCTGCTCGCGTTGCCCGGCGGCTGGCTCGGTGACCGCGTCTGGGGCCCTCGCAGAACGGTGACCGTCGCGGCCGTCACGATCATGTCGGGCCACCTGGTGCTGGCGCTGCCCGGTGGCGAGGCCCCCTTCTTCGCCGGTCTGGCACTGGTCGCGCTCGGCTCCGGTCTGCTCAAGGCCAATATCTCCACCATGGTCGGCCATCTCTACGACGGCCCCGAGGACCCACGTCGCGACGGCGGCTTCACGATCTTCTACATGGGCATCAACATGGGTGCCTTCTTCGCTCCGCTGATCATCGGCACCGTCGGCCAGCAGGTGAGCTGGCACCTCGGCTTCGGCCTGGCCGCCGTGGGGATGGGGATCGGCCTCGCGGCCTTCCTCCTCGGCACCCGGAACCTGAGCCCGCAGAGCGACGTCGTCCCGAAGCCGCTGGCGGCCGAGGAGCGCGCCGCCTGGCTGCGCAAGGGCCTGACCTGGCTGGCCGTCGCGGCCTTCTTCTACGGCGTCGTCGGCTTCACCGGCCACTTCACTCTGAACTGGGCGATGATCCCGCTCACGGTCATCGGCCTGGTCATCCCGGCCGGCGTACTGGTCCGCATAAAGAGGGACAAGGACCTCACGGCCGTCGAGCAGTCGAAGATGACCGGCTACATCTGGTTCTTCGTCGCGGCCGCCGCGTTCTGGATGATCTACGACCAGGGCGGCTCCACGGTCCAGGCGTTCGGCGAGACGAAGGCCTCCGACTCGCTGCTCGGCTTCAGCTTCCCGTCCTCCTGGTACCAGTCGCTGAACCCGGTGTTCATCATGGCGCTGGCCCCGGTCTTCGCCTGGCTGTGGCTGTGGCTGAACCGCGGGGGCAAGGAGCCGAGCACCGTGGCCAAGTTCGCCGCGGCCCTGTTCTTCATCGGTGTCTCGTTCTTCTTCTTCCTGCTGCCGCTGGGCCTGGCCGGGAGCGGCACGATGGTCAGCCCGATGTGGCTGGTGGGTATCTATCTGATCCAGACCATCGGTGAGCTGTGCATCTCGCCGGTCGGCCTGTCGGTGACCACGAAGATGGCCCCCGCGAAGTACGCCAGCCAGATGATGGGCGTCTGGTTCCTCGCCGTCACCGCGGGCGACTCGGTCACGGGTCTGCTCTCCAACCCGGCCGTCGGGGGTGTCGACCTGAGCGGCACCCCGGCGGTCGCCATGGAGGCGGTGCTCGCCACCGTGGCGGGCATCGCGGTGTACCTGTACCGGAGGAAGGTCAGGGCCCTGATGGGCGACGTCCACTGACGCCGTGCGCAGGTCGAAGGGCCACCGTACCGGTCCGGTGCGGTGGCCCTTCGGCTTCGTGGCGCCCGTACGCCTGTACGCCCGTACCGTCAGCGTGAGCGGTGGCGCGGCATGAACGTGAACACGGCGCCGCCCAGCAGCGTCACCGTTCCGGCGACCAGGCCCAGGGCCTTGAGCGCGCCGTTGTCGTCGGCTCCCGTCTCGGCGAGGCCGCCGCCCGTCGTACCGCCGCCGGACGTGGACGAGCCCCCGGCCGAACCTCCCGTCGAGTCACCGCCCGAGGCTCCGCCGGGCTGCTCCGTCGTGTCGAGGGTCAGGGAGACCTCCGTCTTCGACGGGGTGCAGGTCGTGGTCGTGCCCAGCGCCTTGACCGTCAGCACACCCGGCGACAGGGTCGACTCGCCCGTCGCGCCCGGCTTGTACGTGCCCGTCAGATCGGGGATCTCCATGGGGTCGCCCGCCTTGATGGGCTCCGCGTTGGTCGGCCCCTCCACCTGCACGGTTCCCGTGTCCGCGCCCCCGAGCCGTACCTCCATGGACGGTTTCACGGAGTCCTTCGGGATGTCGGCCGGGCTGTCCATCACGGACTTCTTGAACTGCACCGTGAGGTCGTAACTCCCGCCGTTCTTCTTGGCGTTGATCTGCACGGGCGAGGTCACGTCCTTGTCCCCGATCGGCGTCTTGCACGCGTACGGGACCTGGACCTCCTTACCGGTGAAGTCCGTCTGGCCGCCGTCCTCGCCGCCGCCCGCGTTCGTGCCCGTGGACGGGGTGGGTGTCGCGCTCGACGTACTGCCGTTCCCCGCCGTCACGTTGATGGTCGCCGCCGCATTCACCGTCTCCGTCGGCGCGCACTTGGTGTCCGTCGACATGACGTTGATCGTGTACGCGTCCGGCGTCAGCGTCACCTGGCCGGCCTTCGTCAGCTTCAGCTTGCCCTTCATGTCGGAGAGCACCATGGCTCCCCCCTTGGGGATGGCGGGGTTCTCGCGGGGCCCCTGCATCGCGATGTCGACGGTCTGCGCCCCGGCCGCCTTGAGCGTGCCGCTCGGCTGGACGGAGTTCGCGGGCAGATCGATGAGATCGGGATTCTTGGACGCCGCCTGGACGAACTTCCACACCACCTCGACCTCGTCCCCCACCTTCGCCGTGGCGGGCGCCGTCACCTCCACCTTGGTGGTGCCCTCGACGGGCGGCAGCCCGGAGGCCGCGGGCGGTACGCACTTCGTCGCGTACGACACCTCCGCCGCCTGGGCCGGTACCGCGGCCACCCCGAGCAGGACCGCGGCTCCTCCCAGCATCAGCGCCGCCCCGGCGGCGCCTCTGCCGCGCCCTGCCCCTCGTACCGCGAGAACTCTCCGTTGCGCGCTCACGTGTTTCCCTTCCTGGTCGGAGTCGTGGGGCCCGGCGGAGTCTTCGCGGTCTTCCGACCCGTGGGACTCGTCGAGCCGCTCTCTTGCGGTGCGGAGAGCTGCCCGGCCGCCGTCCCCGGACCGGTGTCCGGCGAGAACCACGGCAGGGCCGGGGTGGTACGGGACGTCGTTTCCGCCGGAAGTTCCCCGGAGGACCTGGACGGCTTCCCGGTCGTACGGGAGTGGGCGGCCGAGCGCTTCGACACCGGCCCCGGCAGCCGCACGGCGAGGCCGGACCACCACCTCCCCCGGCGCCGCCCCGGCACCTGGGCACGGGGCCGCGCCCGGTCCACGACCGCCATGCCGATACGGAACAGCGCGGCCGGTACGACGACGGCGAGCAGGATCCAGAAGAGGGTCACGCCCCAGGGCCGGCCCACGCCCCACGGCTGCTCGGCGAGCACCTTGCCGCCGTACTTGAGCGAGACCGTGTAGTCCCCGTGCGCCCCGGCCGCCAGTTCGACCGGCAGCGAGATCCGCGCCTTCTTACCGGGCTGCAGCGTGCCGCGCCACTGCTGTTCCTCCCAGTCGGGGGCGAACACCCCGTGGCTGGTGCCCACCTGGAAGACGGGGTTCCTGACCGGGGACGTGCCCACGTTGCCCACGGTGAAGACGAGTCGGCGCGCCGGCGGTGCCCCGAACCACGTCAGCAGCCCGCTCGAGCCGTCCAGCCGGGTGTCCGTGAGGACCGAGAGCCGCCCGCCGGCCGCCTCGTCCGGCAGGGGCTCCACCGCGTGCCCGGCCACCTGGAAGATCGCGTCGGCCTCCGCCTTCTCCCCGGTCACCGTGGCGACATGCACCACGCACGGGCACGGCACGGGCGGCTCGACCACGGGCAGCGCCTTGTCGAAGGCGCCCTTCGCGTCGGTGGTGACGGCCCTGCCGTCCGCGTTGGCACAGGAGTTGGTGCCGCCGATCACCCCGCGGGACGGTGTCGACCGACCGCAGATCAGCATCATCAGCAGGGTCTGCGGACGCCATCCGGTGCCGCTCACGGTGATCGAACCGCCGGTACCCGCCTGGGACTTGGACAGTTCGACCGTCGGTTTGTCCGCGGCCCACGCGGCCCCACCCGCCCCCACGCCCGCGGGCGGGACCAGGACGAGCGCGAGTACCGCCACCAGCGCCGAGATCCGCCCCTTGCCGCTCACGTCACCGCTCCCGTCGACTCGACTTCCGTACGCGGCGGTTCCGCCACCAGCGCTCCCTGCCCACGACGCCTTCGACGCCTTCGACGCCGTACGACGAGGAACGCGCCCACCACCCCGGCCCCACCCGCGC
>NZ_VJZE01000054.1 GCF_009377205.1 Streptomyces phyllanthi | reverse complement strand
CAAGGGCGATGGCGTCCACCACGCCATGCTCGGCATCGCCCGCCTGCACAACCTCACCCTCGCCGGATGACGAAGAAACAGGCAGGTCAATGAGCATGTCGTAGATCAATTACGGGACAGCGCTTAGGCATCCGAGGGTCTGCTTGGATAACCGGGAAAGTCTGTGAATCGAGCGCAACGGGGGCGTGAGGATGGCTGATCCGTACATCATTCTCAACGAACTCGCCCAAGAGCTTCGGCCGATGCCACAGGGAATCGAGTGGTTCGAGGGCCTCTCGACTGAGGAGCAGTCCAACACCCTGCGCCTCCTGTCACATTTCTGCATTCAGGCCCGCGCCACCGCCGAGGACGGCCCGGAAAGTATCCGACGCGCCGGGCTCCGCGCCACGCACACACCGGCAGTTCTGATCACACGAGGGCGGATCGACCAGCAACTCGGGAAGATCGCCAGTCTCACCCCGCACGACGAGCGACTCAAGTCATTCCGGCTACTGATCGCGGTGCTGGCCGTCGCCGACGAACGCCGACGAGAGCGCTTCTGCTCCGACGGTTGCGGCCACGCGTGGCATCGCCTGTCTGTCGACACCCCCGAAGCCTCGGCCTGATCCCTCGCACTTTTAGGATCCCGCGGCTCGTGTCACGACGCAGCGTGCTGACCAGCAAAATTCGGATGGGTCTCAGAGGTCGCACCGAATTCCTTGTCTCAAATGCCGTGGCACTTCCTCAGCAAGCGCTGGAAGATGGCGATGTGCAGCTCCCCTACGTCTATCGCGTCAGCAAGTACGACCCCGCCGACCGTGACGATCACGGGTACTACACCGGCACCGAGGACACCATCAGCGATCACGGCGAGATCGAGGCGGCCTATCTTCAGGCGGTCAAGGCGTTCGCCGCGGACACCAGCATCGACCATCTGTCTGTCCGCGAGCCGGAGGTCTCGTCTCTTGCTCATTTCGGCGTTGAGAGATCTCTGGGCGGCTTCGGTCTCGACAGGCTCCTTCCCGGCGGTCTTGCCGACTTCCACGACGGAGCAGAGATGCCGCTGGACATCGGGCTGGAGCTGATTCGCCTCATGCTGCGCGACAGCGGTGCCTGGTGCCGGCTGGAGGTGGAAGACGTTTTCGCAGTGCACGTCGGGTGGGACCAGTACCTCTACGTCGGCAGCAGCCGACCCTGCCAAGGAGCTCTAGCTCGCGCCCGCGAACTCGGGCTGTTCCCAGAACACCTGGACGTTTCCCCTTACGACTTCGAGCCCGAGGAGGAAGGCGTCCTACGGCCAGGCGATGACGACTTCTGGGCCGGCCTGCACAGCGCAGTTGGCTGCGGCCGCGCTGGACTCTTGGAAGAGATATACGTCCAAAACGCCTCGCGATGGCATCGCCTCACGTGCGACACCATCGACACGGTTCGCGCCGGGCTCGCTCCCCGCGCCCGCCTGGCCGTGTGGCCAGCCCTCTCCTCCGACGTCAGCGCCATCCTCGGCGCCCTTCCCGCCGAGGGCATCGTCGAGGGCGTCTGGCAGGACAGGGAAGGTCAGATCCACAGCGTCGTCGCTGACGACGACGAATTTCCGGAGCTGGCTGCCCGAATATCCGATGCCGACGCTGCAGCGCTTCTGCCCGTGTACGCCGATGAGCGTGTCCCTCTACTCTCCGCTGTCATGCCCGACAGAGACGGAGTCGTGCGTGCGCGCTGGCAGGCCGAACAATCCCTCAGCGACTTGGCCAAATGAGCTCTCACGGCCACCGCGGGCGGCCAGCCGCTAGCTCTCCACGGGAAGCGCCGCTGACGTGTGTGTCTCAGTGGCCGGACAGCGGGCATCCTGCCTGAGATTTGGCCAGGAATTCTGAGGCCCTACAGCGCTTTCGCGCCTACCGGGCCAGCGTCCGTAGGGGAAACATTGCGCTCAGCTTCGGCAGTTTGCGCATCGCCTCGTCTTCGCATCGCACGTCCCACTGCTCGCCGCGCGGCCCTGGATTGCCGCCTACAGCGCCCTGCTCGGCTTCGACGGCTTCATAGAATGCGTCGCCGCAGTCGTCATCCGCGCGGGTGAGTAGTCCATATGCCTCCATGGCGACGTAGTCGAGAGACTCCCACTCCGGCCAGTCGTCGTTCCAGAGCTCCCGAGGGCGACCCACCAGGCACTGAACCTCAGGGGTATTGGCCAGAGAGTCGGGATCGATCACTGCCCGCACGAAGGCTTCCCGACCGGTCCCCACCATCCACAGGCCGAAGTAGCAGAATCCGTCGTCCGAACACCAGCCGCCGAAGATCCGCTCCGCAGCAGCCCAGAGATCCCAGGTGAAGACTTCGTGCGTCACTTCGTCCAGGCGAACCTGGAACTGCACGATCTCTGTCAGCGGCCTCCGCGACAACTCGTCACGCAACCACGTCAGCCGTTCGTCCCGGCCCCGCGTCTGCCGTCGGCACTCTTCGATGAGCTTCCAGAAGGAATCGATGTCCACGGCGGCACTGTGCCAGGCACCTCTGACACCGCAGGGTCGCCGAACTATGTTCGAGCAGTGGAGAACACGGAGATCATCATCAAGCTCACCTCTGATGAAGCGCTGGTCCTGTCGGACTGGCTGGAGCGAGTGCAGATGACGGACCTCAGCCGTCTCATCGACGACGAGGCGGTCTGGGCGCCCATTCATAGGCTGGCCGGAACGCTCGACAAGTCCCTGCCTGGGATTTTCGCAGCGGACTATGGCGAACGCCTGGACGCGGCGCGCCGCAGGCTTCGACCCGCCTCAGACGATCTCGCCAGTGATCATGAAGACTCTGACTGAGCTGGCTCGCAGCATCACTCACATGAGGGGTTTCAGCCCAAAAATTCCGGTGGATTCCCATTGATTCTGGACAGTGAAGTCCATGGGGTTGGGTGGGACGAGTGATACGGCACCGCTGGACGTGGGCGGATTCGAGGTCGGTTGGCGGGATGCCAAAGGTGAACACCGCCGACCGCTGAATGAGACGGAGGAGGTCGAGTTCGAGACGGGACTGCCAGTACGTGGCTTCCCTTCATACCGCGGCCAGCGGAACTTCCCGGGCCTGTACTGGTCGGCCACAACAGGCGGGCATGTGGGGTTCGAGTCGTGGCTGGAGCGGGATCACGCGATGCTGCTGGACTTCACACCCGAGGTGACTGGTCTGCTGTCGCAGCCGCTGTGGCTGTTCTGGCAGAACGACAAGGGCCGGGTGGTCTCGCACGCGCCGGACTACTTCGCACGGTTCGAGGACGGCCGGGGATTGCTGGTGGACTGCCGGCCTCTGGACCGGGTCGACGAGCGGTCGGCCGCCAAGTTCGCCGTGACGCGGCTGGCATGTGAAGCGGTGGGCTGGGGCTACCGGGTGGTCGGGATGGTGGACCCGGTCCGGATGGCCAATGTCCGCTGGCTGGCGGGGTATCGACACCCTCGGCATGCGACCACCGCGGGGATGGCCGAGCGGCTGATGGCGGTGTTCTCGGTGCCCTCACCGCTGGTGGGCCAGGCGTCACTGTTGGGTGACCCGATTGCGGTGCTACCAGCGGTGTTCCACCTGCTCTGGGCGGGGCGGCTCCGGGCGGACCTGGCCAAGCCACTGACGGACACGACGCTGGTGTCGCGGGCGGAGGCGTGGTGAGCGGACGGACGGCGCTGCGCGTCGGCGACCAGGTCCGGCTCGACGAGCGGCTGCACACCGTGGTCGGGTTGTCAGGGACGCTGGTGCGGCTGGCCGACGAGGCTGGTCGGGCGAGTCTGGTATTGCTGCCTCACCTACTAGCCGCCGAAGGCTTCGAGTTCCTTGGTCAGCGGGACGGGTCACCGGTAGTGGCGCCCTTCGCGTTGCTGGACACCGTTCCGCCGCTGGAGGCAGAGAAAGCCACCGCCTGGGAACAGCATCTACTGGAGCTGGAGTCCGGGCGGCAAAGCGGCATCGGAGCTGGGGCGGGACTGCGGCCGGAGTACGACCCGGCCCTGCATACCTTGGAGGAGCGGATCGCCGCGAAGGCCACCGAGTTGCGTGCCCTGGGCTGGACGGTGAGCGCGCGGACGGTCGAAAGGATGCGGACCCGCTACCGGGATCAAGGGGTCTGGGGGCTGGTCGATCACCGCAAGACCCGTCTGTCCTCGCCGACGGGCCGGGCTGATGAGCGGGTGGTGGCAGCCGTCGCGGAGGTGCTGGCCGACCAGTTGAACGAGTCGGCTGGGACACGAGGCCGGGTGCGGCGCCGGGTCGAGGCCCTGCTTGCCGAGCAGCACGGGGCCGGGGTGGTGCCGATGCCGTCGAAGACGACGTTCTACCGGCTTGTCGAGGCAGTGAGCGCGGGCACACACGCCTTCGGTTCGGCTGCTTCCCGCCGCTCCCACGCTCGTCGGCCCGAGGGAATGTTCACGCCGTCCGCGGCCTGCCGACCGGGCGAGCTGGTGCAGATCGACACGACTCCACTGGATGTGCTGGTGATCCTGGAGGACGGGGTGAGCGGTCGTCCGGAACTGACTATCGCCGTTGACGTGGCGACCCGGACAATCTGCGCGGCGGTGCTGCGGCCAGCGGGCACCAAGGCGGTCGATGCGTCGCTGCTGCTGGCGAAGATGCTGGTCCCCGAGCCGCTGCGGCCGGGCTGGCCGGAGGCTCTGGCCCTGTCGGCGACGTTGATTCCGCACGCCCGGCTGCTGGACATCGACGCCCGGCTGGAGCAGGCCGCCGCGAAACCGGTGATCGTCCCGGAAACCATCGGCATCGATCACGGCAAGGTGTTCGTCTCCGACGCGTTCATCGCCGCCTGTCGGTCGCTGGGCGTTTCCGTGCAGCCCTCGCGGCCCGCCACTCCGACGGACAAGGCCATCGTGGAGCGGACGTTTTCCTCCATCAACACCCTGTTCTGCCAGCACGTTTCCGGCTACACCGGCTCCAACACGGACCGCCGCGGCGCGGGTGTCGAGGCGGTATGGACGCTCGCGGAACTCGATGACCTTCTTCAGGAATGGATCGTGGCCTGCTGGCAGCAGCGGCCGCACGACGGGCTTCGTAGTCCGTTCCTACCCGGCCGGTCGATGTCACCCAACGACGCGTACGCGCTGCTTGTGGCCCGCACCGGCTACGTTCCGCTGCCGCTGAGCGGTCTCGACTACCTCGAACTGCTGCCAGCGGTCTGGCGGTCGGTGAACGACTACGGAATCCGTATCGACCATCGCACCTACAACTGCCCGGAGTTGGCTCCGCTACGGCGCCAACCTTCGGGATTGGCCGCGAAAGGCGGTCTCTGGGAGGTCCACTACGACCCCTACGACCTGTCTCAGGTCTGGGTACGCAACGCGCGCACCGGCGAGTGGATCACGGTTCCGTGGACACACCAGCACCTGGTCTCGACACCGTTCGCGGACTTCACCTGGCGCCGAGCACGGGACCTGCTTGCGATGCGGGGCCAGGACGACACCAACCAAGCCGCCGTGGCCGCAGCAGTCGAACAGTTGCTGACGCGGGCGGAAACCGGGCCGGACCGTCGTATCGCGGCCCGTACCCGCGCCGCCCTGGAGCCCGCCCGGTCCGTCCCTGCTCTGCCGCAGGCTTCAGCTCCGGAAGACGCCGAGGACGAGACCACCGTCCTGGAGCAGCCGTCGAACGTCATCCCCTTCGGCGTCTTCGACGCCTTCACCGACGGGAGCCGCCTGTGAGCGAGGCTCCGCCACAGGACATCGCCAACCCGCAGATGTCACTGACCACGAAGGAAGGCTGGCGGGCGTTCGTCGACGAGAACCCTGAGCCCCCGCCGTCACTCCCGTCCGGCACCGTCCTGGATGAGGGCGAGCTGGAGTCCTACAGGGAAGCGCGGGTCGACTACCACACACGATCCGTCATCGTGAACACTCCCACGATCCGCGGCGTCGTCACTACGGGTCGCAAACGCATCGTTCTCAACCGGCACCAAGTCTCCGCCCGTCGCGGCCTGATCGTGTCCGGTTCGGCCGGCACCGGCAAGACCACAGCGATCACCCAGCTGGGCAAGAACGTCGAACAGATCACCCGGCGGCGCAGCCCCAACGCCGTCGGCGGACTGCCGGTCGTCTTCGTCACCGTCCCCCCAGCGGCTACCCCGAAGATGCTCGCAGGCGAGTTCGCCCGATTCCTTGGCATCCCGCTGGAGCACCGCATGAGCCAGGTCCAGATCACCAACGCCGTCTGTGACCTGCTCGGAAAGCTCGGCACCACACTCGTCCTGGTCGACGAGATCCACAACCTCGACCTGACCACCCGCAACGGAGCCGAGGCATCCGATCAGCTGAAGTACCTCTCGGAACGGATCGCGGCCACCTTCGTGCTTGCTGGTCTCGACGTCGAGACCAGCAGCCTGTTCCAGGGCACTCGCGGACAGCAGATCGCCGGCCGCTACACGGTCATCCCCTCCCGACCCTTCGGCCACAGGAACCGCGCGGACAAGGAGAGCTGGCAGGCCCTGGTGGTGACGATGGAGGACTCCCTGCGACTACACGCCCATCGTCCCGGCACCTTGGTCGCCATGACCGATTACCTCCACGAGCGCACCGGCGGGCTGATCGGCAGTCTTTCCCAGCTCATCCGAGAAGCCTCAGTCGACGCCATCGACAGCGGCACGGAAAAGATCACCAAGCGCATGCTCGACGAGATCGAGCTCGACCACGCCGTCCAGAAGACCCGGCCCGATCGCCCCCGATCCAAGTACGCCCGCAGGCCGAAGGCGGCCTGAGTAATGGAGCCCTGGGAAGCCCCGGTCAGGCTCCTGCCACTTCCACTGCCACCGATCCACGGAGAAGTATTCGGCTGGTACTTGCACCGCCTCGCCGCCGCCAACAATGTGACGGCGGGCCAGCTGGCGAAAACTCTGACACCATTCAAAAACGCGCAGGTTGGTAAGAGGACCGACACGCTCTGGCGCTGGACTCCGACGGTTCTGCCACGGCTGGCCATCCTGACGGGCCTTACGCCCGAAACCCTCCGGATGCTGCTACCAGCGATCGCCCGGGTTGAGGCGCGCACCACAGGTGAGGTAGTCCGCTACCGTCGGCATCTCTACATCGCCTGCTCACACTGCATGCACCGCCGCGGAATCACCGGGCCAGTCCTCGCCCATCGCCCCGCAGATTTCCAACTCTGCCGCCGACACGGCATCTGGGTAGACGGCAACCGCCACTACCGCGTCGGACACCTCCCAGAGCTCGTTACCGCTGAGCATCGACACCGACGGATCGCCAGGCGCTTCCCGGACACGATGGAAGCAGCGACAAAGGAAGCGCAGCACTTGGTCCGCTCCTGGCTCCTGAACAAGAAGCAACCTCATCTGCTCTCACGCTGGAACGACCGCCTCGCCCAGCTCCCTCCCAAGGAAGCCATCTACGGGAACATCATCAGGCGACGCGTCGACGAGCGGGAGTACATCGCCACCTATCCCGAATTCGTCACGCTGCTGGGCATACTGGCCGATCCTGCTTGGCGGGCACTACGGGAACCTGGCCGACGGACAAACCTCAGCCAGCACCGGCGCACCATCGACGCCGTCTACACAGAGGCCGAGCACCGGCTGAACGTCCCCACTCTCCGCGAGAAGCTCCGTTCCCACGCCTTCTCCAACGACCCCCTCTTTCGCTGGACCGACTCCCTGGGACGATCACTGATGCTGGTGACGACGCCGGACGACCACGACGCCCTACGGGATGAGTCCCACCAGAACTGAAAGACACCAGGCCACGGCCGTACCGTCCGACAGAACAAATGGGACCGTCTCAGCTCGCACTCAAGCAGGCGCAGCAACGTCCAGGTCCACTGGGCCGCCCGGCTTCCAACCCGTCCCAGCAGAACTGACAAGGCCCAGGTCAGAGACACCTCCTCGATCCAGATCTTTTGGGAACGGACAGTCAGCTGTCCTGTCTCCGCGATGTGTAGGCAGTCCCATTCCTCTGTAGGCGTGCGGGGCCGGGTCCCGGTCATGTGTAGGCAAGTTCTGAAGAGTTCCGGTCTTGTGTAGGTACGGGGATCGCCCTGCTTCTACGGTCGGAGCGGCTGGTCGGCGTCGGACCGGAGGCCCGGGATGGATGCGGATGAGGTGTCGGCGGAGGACATCGAGCTGGAGTACGTAAGCCCAGCCGGGGTCCGCGAGCGGGGGCTTTTGAGCCGGTTGTGGCCGGTGCGGTTCGAGTCGGTACGGCCCGAGCGCCGGTTTCCGGCTTTCCGGGGTCAGGGCAACTGGTGCGGCTGGTACGGGTCGGCGACCTGCGGCGGGCATGTGGGCTATGAGTCGTGGCTGGAGCGCGACCGTCTGATGCTGCTGGACTTCGATCCGCTGGTGACGGGCATGGCTTCGCAGCCGTTCCGGCTGTCGTGGACCAGCACGGATGGGAAGCGGGTGCGGCATACGCCGGATTTCTTCGTCCGCCGCGCCGACGGCACGGGCCTGGTGGTGGATGTGCGTCCGGATGAGCGGATCGAGCCGGATGACGCGGCGAAGTTCGCCGTGACGGCAGCGGCTTGCCGAGCGGTGGGCTGGAACTTCCAACGGGTGGGCACGCCGGAGGCGGTGCTGATGGCGAACGTGCGGTGGCTGGGCGGCTACCGGCATCCGCGAGTGCACCGCCCGGAGGTCGCTGCCCGCCTGGTGGAGGTGTTCGCCGACGGCGGCGGGCTACTGGCCGGGGCCCTGCGGGTGGGTGATCAGATCGCGGTGCTGCCGGTGCTGTTCCACCTGCTCTGGCGCCGGGTCCTTGCCGTGGATCTGGAGGCCGGCCTGTTGTCGGCGGACACGCAGGTCCGGCTCGGCCTGGTGCGGGAAGGGGGCCAGGATGCCGTCGCGTCCTCGGCTGCTGCGAGCAGGTGACCTGGTCCGGTTCCGCCTACGACGAGGCCCGCATCGCCTACCACTCCGAACTCCAGGTCGTGCGCACGTCCACGGTCAAGGACATCGCCCACCAGGGACGGCTGCTGACCCTGCTCAACCAGCGCGAGCACGGCGCCCGCCGCGGACTCATCGTCTCCGGGGAATGGACCACCGGGAAGACCACCGCGCTCAAACAGCTCGGACGCCTGCACGAACTGCGCGTCCGGCAGCGCTATCCGGGAAGCGACCGCATCCCGGTCGTCTACATCACCGCCCCGCCCAAGGGCTCCCCGCGCAAACTCGCCATGGAGTTCGCCCGGTTCCTCGGTCTGCCCGTGATCGGTCCGAGGCACAACACCATCGACGTCACCAGCGCCGTCTGCCAAGTGCTCATCGAGGCCCGCACGGACCTGGTCCTGGTCGACGAGATCCACCTGCTCAACCACGCCACCATCGCCGGTGAAGACCTCTCCGACCACCTCAAATACTTCACCGAGCACCTGCCCGCGACCTTCGTCTATGCCGGCACCAACGTCGAACAGTCCGGGCTGTTCACCGGTATCCGCGGCAAGCAGCTCGCCGGCCGCTGCGTCCTCATCTGCACCGGCCCCTTCCCCCTCAACACCGAATGGCGGTCCCTGATCGCCTCCATGGAGAACACCCTCCGCCTGCACCGGCACGAGCCGAACACCCTGGTGAAGATGGCGAAACACCTCCACCAGCGCACCGGCGGCATGATCGGAAGCCTCTCCCACCTCATCCGGGCGGCGGCGATCTCCGCGATCCTGGACGGGACCGAACGCATCACCCGGGCCACGGTCAAGAACATCCGCATCGACCACAGCAGCGAGTCCTCCGCCCGCGGACGCACCGCCTCTCTGCCCCGCACCGGCTGAACCATGGAATTCCACCCAGCACTCATCCGCCCGCTGCCCATCACCCTGCCGCCGTTCCCCGGCGAGTGCGAATCGTCCTACTGGAACCGCCTGGCCCTCGCGAACCACGTCCCCCTGGCCCGTCTGCGCTCTCCCTCGCGCTGGCTGAACTCCCGCCTCACCAGCCTCGATGCCCTCTGCATCCTCAGCGGCCAGTCCCGGCAGAACCTGGCCAGAGCCATCCCCGATCTCCACGCGGAGGACGGCTCGCCCACCACGAAAGCCCACGCCCCGGCCCCCGACTACATGCTCCGCTGGGCCTGCCGCCGCTGCGTCCCTGCACGCACCGGCTCGAAACTCCCCGCCCAGGTCTGGGCTTCCGTCCACGACAACGTCTGCCTCCGCCACAACCTCTGGATCGGCAAGAACGTCTTCGCCCCCGAACAGCAGCTCGATCTGTCTCGAACCCCAGACGTCATCCGCGCCCAACGCCACTGCTGGCGACTCCGACGGCGCTACGGTCCGACCGTCATCGGTGCCTGTTACGACGCCACCGGCAAGCTCTGGAACGGTCTGGCCCACCGCCACTACCAACTCACCCGCCGAGCCGAACTCCTCCACGACCTGCTCCGAGTCAAGGCACCGACAGTCGAACCGGACAAGACGGCCCCCTGGCTGATCGCGGCCGGATACCCCGAACCCATCACCCTGATCAGCCTGTTCGCATCAGGCCATTGGAGACGGGCGATCCTCAGCGACGACCTCCTCGTCGTCACACAGGCCATCGCCGAATTCCACCACCGCTTCCCGATGCAGGCAGCCCTGCGAGGCACCAGCCGCACCTGGCTCAGCACAAGCATCGAAGCCACAGCAAGACAGGTCGAGGACCTCGTGCCCCCGGCGATCAGCGCAGGCTGATGCAGAAGGGATGCCCAGCCGGATCGATGAGGACCCTCGCCTTGTCCCCGTGAGGCTGGTGATCCGGCCTGCCCTCAGCCAGCATCAGCAGCCGAGCGTCGGCCTCGATCGTCCGCGGCCTGCCACTCCTGGCATGGCGATGAGAATTGACCTTGCCCGTGAGGACATGGTCCTCGCATCATCTGCAGATGGACGACACGCCGAGCCGCCTCCCGACCGCCCTGCCCGCGCTGCGCTCCAAGGCGCGCGAGGCGGGCTTCATCATGTCCAGCGAAGACCGCACAGGAAGCCTTCTGGCAGCACTCGCCGCCGCCCGGCCCTCGGCCCGGATCCTCGAACTCGGCACCGGAGTCGGGGAGGGCACCGCCTGGCTCCTCAGCGGCATGGACCCCGATTCCTGTCTGACCACCGTCGAACTCGACCCCGCCCTCCAGGTTTTCGCCCAAGAACAACTGGGCGCCGACCCGCGGGTGACCTTCGTTTCCGGAGACGGCGGCGCATGGCTGGAAGACTTCGACGGCGCCCCCTTCGACCTCGTGTTCGCGGACACCTGGCCAGGCAAGTTCACCCACCTCGACGAGGCCCTGGACCTCGTGGCTCCCGGCGGGACCTACCTGATCGACGACCTCTTTCCCCAGCCCGGCTGGCCGGAGGGCCACGAGGCCTCCGTCAAACGCCTTCTGGCCGAGCTGGACGAACGGGAGGGTTTCCGATGCGTCCGTCTGGCATGGGCAAGCGGACTACTGATGGCGGTGCGCACAGCCTGACGACCAGGAGTCGACCACGATCACGAACGCTCTAGATGCGGCTGCCTACGGTTGAGCGGGACACCCACGAACGACCTGTCCCGCTCAACCGTAGGCACCGCAGCTCAGAGCCTCTCCCTACCCACACTTATCTGGGACAGGACATGAGCAATGCAGTTGTCACCGATCTGGCGGCCGGGCGCGGCGGATCAGCCGTACGCCGGACTGCTTCGTACGCCGTCGGGACGGCACTGGTGTGGTGCTGGACGTGCGTCCCGACGATCGGATCGAGTCCGAGGACGCGGTGAAGTTCGAGGTCACGGCAGCGGCCTGCGCCCGGGTGGGCTGGGGCTTCGAGCGGGTTGGTGTGCTTGATCCGGTGCTGGCGGCGAAGTTGCGGGCGGCGTTGGCACGGCGCCAGGTCTCTTGGCGGGCGTTGGTGCGGTGGGCGATCCGATCGCCGTGCTACCGGTGCTCTTCCATCTGCTCCGGTGCCGGGAGCCGGCGGTGGATCTGGAGGTCGGTCTGCTGTCGGCGGCCACGTTGGTGCGCCCGGTTCCCGTGGTCGAGGAGGTGGGCAGGGAGGCCGACGCGTCCGCAGCTGCTGTCGCTGGGTGACAGGGTCCGCTGTGACGGGCCGCGAGCCCACTGGTTCACGAAGGTGCGCGGTTCGCACTCCGGTCGGCGGGATGCGTGTGGAGGGCCAGGATTCGGCCGTCATGGAGAGCGGTCACTGCCGTCGGGATCGTTTGCTTTCGATGACGAGAGCTCCGCACGGGGTCCGTCGTGACGACGTCCGATGGGGCCATGGTTCTGTTTCTCCTGGTTGTCAGGTGTTCGCTCGGCAATGAGAGCGCCAGGGCGGGACCGAGCCCGGCAACCCGGGAGTTGTCAGCCATCCCCCTCCCATCAGGGGAAACAAACTCAGCACCGCTGGTACGAACAACTTCTCCGGCGGACATCACAGGCGGAAAGGGTTCTCGCCCGAACGAGACGAAAAGTACCTTGTGCTGCCGATCAGCTTTTCTTCTTGTATGCGAAAGAGGCTTCGCGTGGGGCGTCCCGAACTACCGGTCGACCCGGCGGCCGGTCCCGTGCAGCGACTCGCCCATGATCTTCGGGAGCTGCGCCGTTCGGCGGGTGGCGTGTCGTACCGGACCATGGCGAAGAAGGCCGGCTTCTCGGTGGCGACCCTGGCGAAAGCCGCGAGCGGCGAGCGACTGCCGTCGTTGGCCGTGCTCCAGGCGTACGTCCAGGCATGCGGCGCCGACCCCGTTCCGTGGGAGGCACGGTGGGCGGAGGCCGAGGCGCTGGCCGGGGAGGAGAGGCAGGAGGATCCCGACGCCGCACCGCCCTACCGTGGCCTCGCGCGTTTCGAGCCGGACGACCGTGAGCTGTTCTTCGGCCGGGACCGACTGATCGACGAGCTGAGCGAGCTGGGGTGCGGGTCCCCGTTCACCGTGGTGTTCGGGGCGTCCGGCAGCGGCAAATCCTCCCTGCTGCGGGCCGGTCTGATTCCCCTGCTGCAGGAGAAGATCGCGCAGCAGGGACGTACGGCGGTCCTTCGGATCCTCACTCCGGGAGCCCGGCCCGCCACCACCTACGGACATCTGCTGACGCCGAAGGCCGACGATCCGGAGAGCTGGGTGGTGGTGGATCAGTTCGAGGAGGTCTTCACCCTCTGCCGCGAGCGCGCCGAGCGGGACCGCTTCCTCGACCTTCTGCTCGCCGCGCGCGACCCGGGAAGCCGACTGCGCGTGCTCATCGCCGTACGGTCCGACTTCTACGCACGGTGCGCCGAGCACCCGCGACTGGCGGAGGCGCTGCACGGGAGCGGGCTCCTGGTCAGGTCCATGACCGCCGACGAGCTGCGCGAGGCAGTGATCGGTCCCGCGCAGGCGGCCGGACTCATCGTGGAGCGGACCCTGACCGCACGGATCGTCGAGGACGTGCTCGACGAGCCCGGCGGACTGCCGATGCTGTCCCACGCCCTGCTGGAGACCTGGCGGCGGCGCAAGGGACGGATGCTGACGCTGGCCGCGTACGAAGCGGCCGGCGGGGTGCGCGGCGCGATCGCGGCCAGCGCCGAGGAGGCGTACGGGGAACTCTCACCGGCGCAGGCGCACGCCGCCCAGCACCTGCTCCTGCGGATGGTCGAGCCCGGCCAGGGCAACGCCGACACGCGCCGCCCGCTCAGCTGGGAGGAAATGGCCGGGTGGGAGGACCCCGAGGTGCGGGCCGTCGCCGGGCGGCTGACCCGGGCCCGGCTGCTGACCACCGACGACGACGCCGTGCAGCTCGCCCACGAGGCGCTCATCACCTGCTGGCCGCGGCTGCGCGAGTGGATCGACGCGGACCGGGAGCGGCTGCGCCACCACCGGCAGCTGACCGACGCCGCCCGCACCTGGCTGGAGCACGACCGCGACCCGGGCACGCTCTACCGGGGCACCCGCCTGGCGCGGGCCGAGGAACTGTTCGCGGGCGACGACCGCGGCTACGACGGTCTGACGTCCGAGGAGACGGCCTTCCTGGTCACCGCGGCGGAGCAGCGGGCGACGGAGGAGCGGGCCGCCACCCGGGCCCGGCGCCGGAGCCGCACGCTCACGGCCTCGCTCTGCGCCGTGCTGGCGGTGGCCCTGATCGTCGGCCTGACCGCCGTACGACTGCGTCAGGACAGCGAGGAGCAGACCACCGACACGGCGGCCCGCCGGGTGGCCGCGGTCGCTGACGCCTTGCGTACCACCGACCCGCGCACCGCGATGCTGCTCGGCGTCGCCGCATGGCGCATGTCCCCGCTGCCGGAGTCCCGCCGAGCCCTGCTGGGCGCGCTGGCCCAGCCCGAACTGGACAACTTCACCGACCCGGCGCCCGGTGACGAACCGTCGCGGTTCCTCGACGTCTCCGGGCGCACGCTGCTCAGCATCGGCGCCGACTCCACCTCGCGGACATGGGACCTGGACACCCACCGCCGTATCGCCTCGGGGCCGGTACCTGACGGGGGCGTACTCGCCGCGGGTCCTGGCGGCCGGGTGCTCGTCATCTCGGCCACTGACAGGACCCAGCGGCTGTGGGACACCCGAACGAGGCGCTGGATCGGGGGTGCCCTGCCGCTCAGGTACAACGTGCAGTTCGGGGCGACTGGCCGCAATTACCTGATGACGAGCGTGCTCGACGACCGGGTGGGGCTCTACTCCGCCACCGACGGCCAGCTGGTCTTCCGGACCCCGTCGGCCGGCAGTGGGCGGATCGCCGACGCGGCGACCGACGGCGATCGGCTGCTGGCCGTCTGCCCGCACGGCCGGGCCCTGCGGGTCTGGGACGCCTCCACGCGCGGCGTCCGGTCCGGTGCCTGGACGAGCGCTCGCGGCGTCTGTGGTGACAGCACCGGCCTCGGCCTCACCGGCGGCCGGCTCATCGCTCTCACCGAGGGCCGCCGGGTGCGTGTATGGGACACCACGTCGGGACGAGAGCTCGCCGACGTCCCCCACCCGGGAGTCCTTTCGGCCGTCGTGAGCGCGGACGGCTCGTTCCTGGCGACCGGCGGCGGCGAGGAGGTCAGGGTGTGGCGTATGCCCAGCGGCGGCGCCCCCGTTTTCCGGCACTCCTTGGACAACGCGTCGATCTCCGATCTCGCCTGGGACTCCTCGCGGCCCCTGCTGCGGTACCTCGAAGGGGGCACGGTCCACACCCTCGACCTCACCTCGACGCTCACCCGCGCCTGGCGCAAGAATCCGCTCGCCGGAGTGCAGCTCAGCCCCGACGGCAGGACGCTCGCCACCGCCGAACGTAACGGCGACCGCTACGTCTTCCAGCTGCGGAACACGCGCGACGGCCGTCCGCTGCGCACCCTGCCGACCCCGTCACGTCCCGTCTTCCGCACCGGCATACCGACGGTCCCCGGGGACATCACCGAGCCGTTGCTGTCCTTCAGCCCCGACGGCGGCATGTTCGCGTACGGAATCTCCGTCGCCGGCGGCGGGGACACGGCGCCTCAGCGTCTGACGGTGTGGGACGTGGCCGCCGGACACACGAAGACCACTGTGGACCTGGCGACGGCGTCCGCGACGCCGACGGACGCGATCGCCCTGGGACCGGGCGGTCGCACGCTCCTCACCGCACGTCTGACCGATGACGGCTTCTACAACGAGACATGGGACACCACGCGGCAGCGGAGGACGGCGCTCCTGCCCGGCCCGGGCGGCGATCATCTGGCCGTCAGCCGGGACGGCGGGCTCCTCGTGACCGACAACCGCGTCGTCCGAGCGGGCCGGTCCCACGCCCAAGACCTCGTCCAGCGCGACGGCATCGGAGCCATCGCCTTCGCTCCCGACGGCTCCAGCCTGGCGGCGGGCGACTGGACCGGGCGGGTGGCCGTCTGGGACGGCGACGTCCGGCACCGAGCGGGCATTCTGAGGAACGTCTTTCTGGCGCCCGTCGATCCGTCCTCCGACTCAGCCGAGGCGATCAGGGCTCTCGCGTTCAGTCCGGACGACAGCACGCTCGCCGTGGGCGGCGACTCGGGGACCGTCCAACTCTGGGACATCGCGACCCAGCAACCTCTCGGTCCTTCTCTGCCCACCCCCGGTGGCAGCGTCGACACGCTCGCCTTCAGCCCGGACAGCACCACGCTGTACGCGGGCGGCGAGCACGTCCCGCTCCAGCGGTACGTCGTGGATCCTGACCGAGCGGTATCCCTAGTCTGCTCCCGTGCCGGGAACGCGGAGCTGACCCGGGCGCAGTGGCGCACCTACGTCCCGGACCGGCCGTACCGGCGGGTCTGCCCCTGACCGTCTCCGTGGATCATGAAAGTGGCCGGGTCGGCATTTTCCAGTTCGCCCAGTACCACTTGCCCTTCACCGTGCCGTCCGAGTTCATCACCGGCGTGTTGATCCGGACGCCCGTGGAGCCCTTGCCGGGGTAGTGCCAGAAGTAGTGGCCGTGCTTGCGCTTGCCGTAGTGGACCTCGATCCAGCCCTGGGACTTGCGCCGGTACGGCGCGAACCAGTACCCGCCCGCCTCACCTTCCTCGATGCTTCCACTGAACGTGGTGGTGGCGCCGGCGGTCCTGCCCACCTCCCGCCTCTCGGTCTGCGACATGCCGTGGAGAGGGGACCATCGCGAGGGACAGGGCCGATGTGAGCACGGCCGTTCGGCGGCGGCCGGTCTTCCGGATCTTCATGGACAGGTCTCATTGCCGGGTCCGGTGTCGTACGGCCTTGGCCTTCGGCGCCGTCCCAGAGCGTGAGGCGATGGCGGACGCCTGGTCGCCCGGAGCCGAGAACAGTACGCGGGCGCCAGGCAAGCCCTCTCGAGGGGCGTCCCGGTAGAGGGAAGGCGGCAGAAGCCTCTGACGCCGGTCAGTCCGCAACCGCCCACCGGATTGTCTGACCTGGCAAAAGGGGCGTGCCAAACAACATTCCGGTTGCGAGCGTCGGGTGCAGCAAGGCCGGATCCCGGCACCCTGAGTCACCCGGAGAAGAGCACTTGTCTTCCACCGACGCGATGACGCTCCCCGAATCGGAAGCGCCTCAACAGCCGCCGCCGCGACGCCGCACCCGCAAGATCACCGTCGGCTCGGTCGTCTCCACCCTGGCGCTGTCGGTCCTCGCCAGTCTGCTCGGCCCGCTGGGCGTCCGGCAGAGCGCGAGCGCGGCTGCGCCGAACGAGGCCAGCAGAGCCCGCTGGAAGGTGGCTGGGCCGGGTCGGATGAACGCGGATCGCACAGCGGCCTCGGCACAGCGGATGCTGTGGATCGTGGCCGCCGGGTTCTGTCTGCTGTCGGCCGTCCTCGTACCGCTCACACTGCCACTCGGCTGGGACGAGATCGTGTACGCCAGCCGCTTCGGATCGTACGGTCCCGCGACCCCGTTCAGCGCCCCGCGTACCCGCGGGGTCCCCCTGCTGCTTGCTCCGATCGCCTCCTGGAGCGACTCGACGGTGCTGCTCAGGGTGTGGCTGCTCCTGCTGGCCGGCGGTGCGCTCTGGCTGGGATTCCGGCCCTGGCTGCGGATCCTGCGCCGCCCGGCGGCGGTGTGGGTGGCGGCCGGGCTGTACGGCAGCCTGTGGATCACTCTGTTCTACGCCGGTTCCGCGATGCCGAACCACTACACCGCGATGGGTGCCACCGCCGCGGTGGGCTGTTTCCTCGCGCCACGTCCCCGGTACGCGGGTGTCGCGGCAGGCCTGGCGGTGGTGACCCTGATGCGGCCCAACGACGGTGTGGCCGTCGCCGCGCCACTGCTCCTGGCCGCCGTACTGATGCCCGTACTGCGCGGCCACGGCCGCCTGAGGGGGCGTCTGTCGGCCGTGGCGGCCGGACTCGTGGCGGGTGCGCTGCCCTGGGTCGTCGAGGCCGAGGTGCGGTTCGGCGGGGTGCGGAACCGGCTCGCGGAGGCCGACGAGGTCCAGGGCGGCCTGCGGGCCGTCTTCTCCCTGCGCGCCCATCTCACCGCGCTGGACGGCCCGCTGCTGTGCCGTCCCTGTACGGGCGACAGCGTACGGCTGCACGTGACGGAGTGGTGGGTGCTGCTGCCGCTGCTGGTCGGCCTGGGGCTGTGGGCGGAGCGCCGGGTGCGCCGGTCCGCTGCACCGCTGTGGCTGTCGGTGGCGGTGGCGGTGGCCACGGCGGCGCCGTATCTCTTTCTCGTCCCCTACGCCGCGGCGCGGTTCCTGCTGCCGGCCTACGCCCTGCTGGCGCTCCCTGCCGCTGTCGGGCTCCTCGCCGTCGTCCACCGGGCCCGCACCCGCCGTTCGCTGCCGACAGCCGCGGTGCTCGCCCTGGCACTCCTCGGGCACTGGGGCATCCAGGCCGATCTCGTCCACACTCATGCGGGCATCCAGCAGCGGGCCCGCGGAGACTGGGACCGGATCGTCTCCGTGCTGCGCGAGCACGGGGTGCACCCGCCGTGTGTCCTCGCGGGGAACGCTTCGACGATTCCCATCGCCCACACCGCGGGCTGCGCTGTCACGGAGACGGATCCCCCGGCGCACGCCAGTGCGGTGGTCCTTCGCGAGCGGAGGCCACCGCACTGGGCGCGCGACTGGCAACGTATTCCGGTGCCGGACACCTACAACCCCGGATGGACCGTCGTCGTGCGTCCATGACGGCCGGCTGTGCGCCTCAGGGCCGGTAGGGCGATGTAGAGGCGTGAAGCGACGACAACCTTGCATGGACACCTAATGTGGAACTCGATCCTCCGGAATTGTATGCGGCGGCGAAAGGGGCCTGCCAGACAACCTCCCGGCTGTGAACGTCGGTCGTGACATCGCTGCACGTCGAACAACCGGAGCACACCATGCCCACCAGCGTCCTCATCGCGGTCGCCTTGTCCGTCCTTCTCGGAGTCCTGGTGATCATGCTGGGGTCCGGGGGCACCGACACTTCCGCCTCGACGGCGGCGGACCATATGACGATCGACGCCGAGACCGTCGCCGGCATGGAACACGTCGACTTCCCACAGGTCCGCTGGAACATCAACCGCGGCTCGGGCGCCTATCTGACAATGCTCGACCAGCTGCGGAACCTCGCCGAGACCTCGGCCAACGGCCGCGTCATACCCAACGTCGACACCGGGGTGAACGTCGCCATCACCGACGACACGGAGACCCGGAGTTTCGCCGACATTGTGATCAGCAGCGGCAACTCCACCCCCACGGTGCATGCGCTCGTACGGCTCAGCGACTTCTACGTCGTGCGGTTCTTCTCCAGCGACACCCCGCACGACTTCGTCCTGAACCTCGCCTCCGACGTCCCCCACAAGGGGGACGCCACCGACGACAACTGGTTCCTCGGCAAGGAGGGCTACGACGCCCTCGCCCGCGTCGCGAACCAGTCGCTGACCGCCGTCGACCTGAGCGTGTTCAGCCTTGAGAACAGCCTCAGGGACCTCGGCATCCGCGGCACCGACCGCACCGCCCAGGCGCGCGGCATGCTGCGCTACATCATCGCCATCACCGAGGCCTCCCGGTTCCGCCCCATCGCCCACCGCATCGCGAACGGCATGGACGACGGGTCCAACGTCTTCGTCACCGCGCAGCAGGTCGGCCTGATGCGTAACTAGACCGGCATCAGCCATGTCTTCATCGGCCGCACCAACCGCAACCGACCTCTCCGCAGGCACCAGCGTCGCCGGCACACCCTCACGGACGTCCGCGTCGCCGCGGACCTGCTCGCGGTCGCTCTCAACGACGGCCCCGAACCCAACAAGAAGGACGAGCTGTGAGCGCGGCAGCGGCCTGATCCAGCACGGGCCGCCCCCGGCGGGACGCTCCGCCCTCGCACCTCGTTGCGGCCGTGGCGTGACGAGTCACGGCGCCCCACGGCTCGGGCTCCGGTTCACGGAGTGTTCGGACCCCCCTGGAGCCGGGCTCGGAGGGCGTGGGCCATGTCGTCCGCCCGGGCGGTCGTCACCCGCTCCCCCTCCGGGCGCTGTATCAGCCCGAAGACGCCCGGCCCACGGTGTTCGGGCGGCAGGTCCGCCCCGCGCGGCACGATGTGGAAGTGCACATGGGCGAAGCCCTCCCGTTCGGCGAACTGCACGACGTAGGTCTTGAGGCAACCGGTCACACCGCGCAGCGCCCGGGAGAGCCTGACCTGCCACGCCCCCAGGACGGCGGCCTCGGCGTCGGTGAGGTCGTGGACCGCCGCGACATGGCGTCGGGGCAGCAGCACCAGCCAGCCCGGCACCGCGGTGTCGAGAGCGTGGGCCACCCGCCAGTGCTCGTCGAACACGATGCGCTCGCGTGGTGGCAGTTCGTCGAACCGGGCTTCCTGGCCGCACGTATAGCAGTCGGGCGTCGTCATGTGCCGAGATCGTAGAACCGTCTTGCCGTGGACGAACACAGGCGGACATCGCCCCGCCCACCACGGATGGCGTCGGCATGCACGAGACTGTGCTCCGTGACCACGCCTCGCAGCTCGTATCGGGACTGTGTCGGCAGGCACTGACCCGGGAAGGATCAACAGCATGATCATCTTTGGCACCAAGGGATACCTGTACCAGCTCGCCATACTGACGCTCGTGTGCGGCCACTGCGGCAACCCTTCCGCGCACACACTCAGGAAGCGCGTCACGAAGTTCACACTGTTCTTCGTGCCGCTGTTCCCCTTCTCGACCAAGTACGCGACCCAGTGCACGTTCTGCGGCGCGGAGCAGAAGGTCGCCAAGGAGCAGGCGGAGCAGCTGCAGGCCCAGGCCGCGAGCGGCCACAGCGGTCAGCCGCACGGTCAGACGCAGCAGCAGCCGTACCAGTCCTGAAGACCGAAGCAGGTTCGGCGAAAGACAGATCTCCGGCTGAAACAAGTCGGCCATAAATACGGCATTGCCCCGGCCCGGCTGTGGGATTACGGTTACTCCCATGACTGCCGGGTCGGCCTTGCGCCGTGAACGAGTTGGTTGCCCGGCCTCCGAGTGAGGTCGGTGCGGGCCAGGGGCCCGCCGTTTTCTCTTCTCCGGGTTCCACGTGACGCTTCCGTGTGCCCGTACGGCCGGACACCGTCCCTCTGCCTGGCATCCACATCAGCGCACCCTGCACTCACCAGGCTGTTCACCCTGCCTGAGTACGTGAGCGCGCACTTTTCCCGTACCCGTACCGCGGGCGTCTCCTCACCCGTGCCGCGGTAATTCTCCCTGCCCGAAAACGGAAATCGCCATGCCCGAAAACGGCATCCCACTCACAGAAAGCAGCGAATGCCCAACCACTTCAACGAGCAGATCATCGAGGAATTCCGCGCCAACCACGGCCGGGTCGGCGGCTATTTCGAGGGCGCCCGGCTCATCCTGCTGACCACCAGCGGGGCCCGCTCGGGCACCCCGCACACCACCCCCCTCGGCTTCCTCCACGACGGCGACGGCCGGATCCTGGTCATCGCCTCGGCGGGCGGTTCCCCCCGCCACCCCGACTGGTTCCACAACGTGCTCGCCCACCCCCGCGTCACCGTGGAGAGCGGTGCGTTCACCTACGACGCCGAGGCCGTCGTCCTGACCGGCCAGGAGCGTGACCAGGCCTTCGCGCGGGCGGTGGCGGGCGATCCGGGGTGGGCCGAGTACCAGGCGAAGACGGATCGCGTCATCCCCGTGGTGGCCCTCAAGGAGATCGCCCGGGGTGGCCCGCCGAACATCAACGCGGGCTCCATGGGCGAGGCCGTGAAGGTCGTGCATGACGCGTTCCGGCGCGAACTCGCACTCATCAGGGAGGAGTTGCGCGCGAGAGCGGAGGACGGGCGTCCCGGCACCACCCTCGGCGCGCAGCTCCGTATCAACTGCCTCACCCTCTGCCAGGGGCTGCACAACCACCACATCGGCGAGGACACGGCCATGTTCCCGTTCCTCGCCGACCGCCACCCCGAGCTGGCCCCGGCCCTCGACCGCCTGCGCCACGAACACGAACGGATCGCCGCGCTCCTGGAGGACCTCCGCCGGGTCGTCACCGACGAGGCGCGGGACGCCGGCCCCGGTCATGTACTGGCCGAGGTGGAGCGCCTGACCGCCGAGCTCGAAGCGCATCTGGCGTACGAGGAGGAGCAGTTGATCCCGGCCCTGGACGCCGTCACGGTCTGAGCACGGACGTACGGCCTGTGCCGGTGAGCAGCGGACGAGCCCCCTGGGGGGAGGGAGTCGGGCTCGTACAGCACGCCGCTCACCGGCACGTCCGATCACGGTAGCCACAGAAACGATCACCATGGTGCGCACACGGTCGTGACTCGGTCGCCTTCGCGTAACACCGGGTTCAGGGACATGCGGTGGACCGCCGGTTCACCAGGGCAGCGGACGCTCGTGCCCCACGTCCAGCCGGGACACGGCCCGCGTCAGCACGGCATACAGCCGGTGCGGCCCCGCTCCTCCGCGGTGGCCGCCGGCTCCACGGCCACCACATGGTCGTACTCGAGCCCCTTGACCGCCCCGGCCTCCGGCACCGTGACCCGCGCGCCGGGTCCGTCGGGCCCGGGCCGCTTCTTGCGCTCCCGCAGGCCGATCTCGCTCATGGGCTGAGGGTACGCATCGGTGGTCACCGCCGGAGGAGACCCGCGAGGCCCCGGACGAGCACGTGCATACCGACCTCCCCGTACGGCAGTGCCCGCAGCAGCAGAGGGGCACCTCCTTGCGGCCGCCTCCGCAGGCCGAGCGCGATTTTGGCCCTCCTCAGCGTCGTGGCGTACGAGTCGACAGCCACGCTGACATTGGGCGCGTCGAGGCTCACGCGGGTGACCAGGCGGTCCAGGTCGACGTAAGCGGATCTCACGACCTCCAGCCGCCGGTAGACGCCTCGGTCGTGCTGCCAGCCCCGGGTGTGCTTCTCGGGCAGGATCCGAGCCCAGTGGCGGAACATCCGCTCGCGGGCCTTCCACGGAGTCCGCGCGAGATGCATGTGCCGCACCAGGTCGTACAAGGGGTCGCCCACCATGGCTCGTTCCCAGTCGACCAGCGCCAGTGACCGCTTGTCCTCGCGGCGCACGAGGTTCCACGGGTTCAGGTCGCCGTGCAGGAGGGCGGGGGCCCGCGGGGTCACCCGATGCCGGTGCAGGATCGTCCACAGTTCGTCCTCACCGGGCAGCCCCAGCTCCTGGGCCAGTTGCATGGATACGGAAGGCAGCTTGGACACCAGGTCCACCAGCTGCTCGCTCAGCCAGGTGTAGAAGTCGTCCTCTCCGGCCGCCGGACTCAGCAAGCTGTGGTCGACCTGCGTCAACGCGCGCAGCTGTTCGACGAGCGCGTCAGCCTCTGCCGGGCTCAGTCCGTGCACCGGGTGTTGGGGGGGACGGTGGTCGGTGGCCGGGCCGACATAGGTGTGAATCGCGAAGTACCCGTCCCTGTCATTCCCTCCTCGCGCCAGTACCTCGGGCACCGACACCCCGGTCTCCGCGCGCTCGATGGTCTCCAGCACCACGTGTTCCGCGTGCAGTCCGGGCTCGCGTACGGGTGCGTCGAGCATCCTTCGCCGCACTACGACCCTGTCGTCCCTGCCGGCCACGCGCACCACCGAGTTGCGGTGAGCGGTGCCCTTGAGCACCCAGTAGTCGGGGGTGGTTCTCTCCGCGGCCAGGGCCTCTTCCACCTGGGACTGAGTAAGGGCAGCGCCCTTCCTCGTCTCCCGGACCGCGTTCCGGGCCACCACTGCAAGAGAACGGGACTTCACATGCCGTCCGCCGCGTTCCTCGCTCCACCGCACCAGGGCGCGCTCGATCTCGGCCCGGTTCGGCACCCGGCCAAGGCCGAGGGGCCCAGCGGCGGCCTCCAGCGCTTGACCAGCCATTTTCGTCGCCCGGTCCAGGTTCTCCTGGTCGAAGAGACTGCCCAGCGACTGGGCGGCGCGGATCACGTCCGGGAAGACGGACTGGGCACGCTCGAAGTCGATGTAGTGGCGCAGGTCCTTGTCGAGCCCGCTGACGGTGCGGCGACTGACGCGGCGGAAGGCGTGTTTCCAGGCCGCGATCACCTGTCTCTGCTGAGTCTGCGGGTATCTCATCCTGACCAGGTGGACCGCGAGGTCGTGCAGCGGGTCCCCGTAGGTGGCCAGTTCCCAGTCGACGCAGATGAGGGGCGGTTCACCGGAGTAGGTGAGGATCACGTTGTCCCGGTGGAGGTCGGCGTGGAGCAGGCCGTACGGGCGCCGGGTCATGACGGGGACGCGATCCACGTACCGGGTCATGGCGCTTCTGGAGATGTCCAGAGCTGTGAACAGCTCTCCGTACTCCGGCCAGTTGGGCTCACAGACCTGCTGGTCCACCTCCTCAGCCAGCGTCTGCAGAAAGCCCTGGCTGTCTCCGTCGTCCGGCCAGTGAGAGGGCAACGGCGGGAGCGTCGCTCTCGGCACCTGCGACATCCGGGCCATGAGTTTGACGAACACTTTGACGAGGGACCGGTCCACGGCCCGGCCGTTCGGGGAGACGGTGGAGAGCGGCACACCCTCCACATAGCTGTGCACCGCCACTCCGTTGACCCTGGCCAGGCACTGCGGCACCTCCGGCATGACCTTGCCGACGGCGCCGAGGATCTCCCATTCGTTCTGCCACGTACGGATGACCACTGGCAGGGTCTGCAGCCTGCGGGCCCGGACGGTCACGAGCGTTCCCGTATCCCGTCCCACCTGCTGTGCCATGGGAGCGTCCAGCTCCACCAGGAAGTTCTGGTTGTGATAGCCGTGGCTCATCTGCCCTTCGCGCATGGCCCGGTACACGAAGCCACCGCTGACGTCCCCCGGCTCGGCGTCTTCTCGCGCATCGCGATCGGCGGTGGGGACTGAGGGCACGGACTGCTCCTGGGCAGATGGTGAAGGCAGAAGGAATACCACGAACTCACATCTGTCGCCACCATCCCACACGCCACTTCCGGGGCTACATTTGGGCACCCGTTCGAGTGTGGAACCACCTCTTCAGCGCCGCTTCCACCTCCAACAGCCCAGGCATCGACTCGACGCCCAGCGGCCGGGCCCCCGCGCTCAGGACGTCCCACACCTTCCAGCTCGCGCCGCGGAGCCGCCCGCGCTCCATCCTCGGCCCCGTGCCCAGGGACTGCGTGGTTCGGATGACGTCCGTGAACACGGACTGGGCCCTCTTGTAGTCGAGCAGCCTGGCCAGGTCCTCCCGCCAACCGCGTGAGCTGCCCGGCCTGATCTCCTCGACGATCTGACACCACCGCCGGGTCATCCACCGTTCCTGGTCCACCGGGTACCGCATCAGATAGAGGTGGGTGGCCAGGTCGTAGAGCGGGTCGCCGAGCATCGCCAGTTCCCAGTCGATCGCCCAGAGACGGCCGTCGGGGTCGACGATCAGGTTCTCGCGGTGCAGGTCGGCGTGGAGGAGGCAGAACGGCCGGTCCCGCAGTCCGGCCACATGCTTCCTCAGGCGCTTGAAGGAGTCGCCGTCCAGCCCCAGGTCCCCGAACAGCGTCTCGTACTCCGCTGAGTTCCTCACGTACACCTGTTCCTCGGTGAAGCTGATCAGTCTGTCGAGGAAGCCCGCGCTGTCGCCCTCCGGTGCCCGGTCCCTCGACTCGCACCTGCGCTTCACCAGCAGGGTGTCGGGGGCCACGGCCACTGTCTGGCGGAACAGCCCCAGGATCTGCTCGAAAAGGCCCATGGGGACCGGAGCGCCGGACGGGTGGAGCGACCCCAGAGTGCCGCCCTCGATGAACCGCTGCAGGCGTATGCCACTCACCTGGATGACCTCGGGGACGTTACCGATGCGCTCCTGCAGCTCGGAGAGCAGGTGCTCCTCCGAGTCGAAGCAGCGCCGGTCGAACCACAACAGGTTCTCGCGGGGCTCACGGCACTTCCACCGGCCCCCTTCCCCTGCCTGCGCCTCTGCCCGCGCCTCCTTCGTCAACGGGAACACATACGTCTCGTGGTGGTAGCCGCTGAGCGGTCCCTCGACTGCGTTCGGGTCGGCGCTCATCCCACCGGCACGCTGCCGGGCCGAAGAAACCGATTCAGGTGGCATTGACCGTTCTCTCGCTCAGGTCACACCAGTGGTGCGGAAGTGAAGGCACGTTACTCCTTCGCAGTCGAGTGTCACCCCAGAAGCGGCTCATTCGCTCGCTCCGGTCCACTGACCGGACAGTCACCCGTATGGCGCCGTGTGCTTCGCTGTCGCTCCGGTACTCGGGACAACGCGTGTGCGTGGGCCACACTGCTGGCATGGCAGTGACGAGACCCACGAGCGACGGAGCCGACGACGCCGCCGCGTTACGGGAGCTTCTCAGCGAGACGCAAGCCGTCCTGTTCGACTTCGACGGGCCTGTCTGCGACCTCTTCGGGGGCGTGCCGACCTCCCACATAGCCCGGGAGATCAAGGACATGGCGCGAGAGGAATGGGGCGCTCTCGACCAGGAAGTGGAGGACTGCGACGACTCCCACGGCGTCCTTCGGCACCTGAGGGACATGGTCGACCGCAGGGAGGCGGATTCCCTGGACCGTGCACCACTGGAGAAGGCGGACGGCATACTCACCCGCCACGAGTACGCCGCTGTGAGATCCGCCCGCCTCACTCCCCACCTCGACACCCTGCTGGACGCTCTGCGCGATCTCGGCAAACGTCTGGTGGTCGTGAGCAACAACGCCGAGGGGCCCGTGCGGGACTACCTCGGACGCCAGGGCATCGAGGCGAGGTTCGAGGCCGTCTGCGGCCGCGATCCGTATGAGCCGCGCCTCATGAAACCCGATCCGTACCTGGTGATGCTCGCCCTGGAGGGCCTGGGCGGAGTGGATCCGGCACGCGCCCTCATGATCGGCGACCAGGTCACCGACCTCAAGGCGGCCCGAGCGGCCGGCGTCAGGTTCCTCGGCTACACGGGCGACGCGAACCGGGCCCAGGAGATGCGAGAGATGCGACTGAGGGACGCGGACCCCGTGGTCCGCTCACACGCTCCGGTGATCGCCGCCTGTGCGCTGCTGTCCGTCAGCTGCCCTCGACCGTGAGACGGTCCCAGACGGAGTCGAACCAGCGCTGCATGCTCTCGACGAAGGCCGGTTCCTGGGATTCGGGATCGGTGTCCTTGGTGTGGTGGGTCAGCGTGGCTCCGAAGCCCAGGACGTCGTTCGCCTCGATCTCCTCGCCGCCGTCCAGCGGAATGGTGCGTTCGATCACCTCATAGGGGGCGAAGAGAGCCTCGGTGCCGTTGAGCAAGTAGAGCTTGAAGAGGGGTACCAAAGGGGCGTAGCGGATCTTCACCTCGGTGGTGACAAGGTCATCGCGCTCCAGTTCCTGCAGAGTTCTCCGCAGAGCCGAGGTGTGCGACTCGGTGATCACCCGCAAGCGATCCTGCAGTCGCGGGTCGGCCGGGTCCCCCTTGGTCCTGGGATACGGCAAGAAGACTTCCTCTGAGGGCAGCACCATACGCAGGGCTATGCGCTCGGGTGCGATCTCCCCCGCACGGATCCTTTCCGCCTGCACAACGACATGCGCGCTCAGCGACTCCGACGTCAGCGTGTAGACGTCCAGGTTCACTTGAGGCCGCTCGAAAGCGGCAGCGAAGAACACTCGGAGCGACGACGCACGCCCTTGCCGCGGGGCCGACGCCCCCAGAAGGACCCGCGACCCGCTCCCCTGCCGAGACTCGATCACCCCGTCCTCGACCAGCCTCTTCAAGGCTCGCTGCACCGTGTCCCGGGCAACCCCGAACTCCTTGGCCAGCTCCCGCTGCGGCGGCAGGAAGGCGCCGACCGGGTAGGTGCCGTCGGCGATCTGAGCCCGTAGCGCCGTCAGGACACGCTCGGACCCCCTGCTGCCACCTTCACCCGTCTGCCCCTCACCCACACCTCGACCGTACCGCTTCCGGCCGACGAGCAAACCAGTTCCGGTCAAGCGAGCGGACCAATTGGACCGGCAGTTAAGGGATCTAGCCGACCGGGAACAACCAAAGCAAGTCAACCAGGCCAATTGGAAGGCTAGTTGACCGATTACCGGAAACCGGACGGGGTGGGCAGATGTTCTTGCAGGAAGTGGTCGGGGCGGGAGTCCGTCTCGGCGTCAACCAACTGGTACAGGCGGAACTGGGGTTGCTGGGAGTGATGCTCCTGGCGCTGGTGACCGCGGGCATACGGACACGGCACCTCCCCCTGACGGGGTGGGCGCTCTTCTTCTTCGTGCTGCTGATGGTTCAGGCCTGATCCCACAGGTGGTCCAGCACAGGCTTCAGCGAGCCCACGATGCACCACTCCGCGGCGCCCGCGTCGACCAGCTCCTTGAGCTTGCGCTCGTTGCGGGCGAAGCCCAGGAACGGGATGCCCGCCTCCCTGGCCGCCAGATAGTCGGGCGGGGAGTCCCCGACCATGAGTGAGGTGGAGGGATCGGCGCCCATCGCGTTGAGCGCGTGGTGCAGCCAGTGCGGGTCCGGCTTCATCCAGTGGAGGTTCTGCGTACGGCCGTAGACGTACGGGCCGAAGCACTCGGTCAGGCCCCGGCTGCTCAGGTAACGGGTGGCCGCGCGCGGTGAGTTGTTCGTCGTGACGGCGAGCCGGGCCCCGACGGCGTTCCAGGTCCGGATGAGCGCGTCGGCGTACTCCGTGGGCCAGGCGGTGGGGACCGCCTTCAGCTCCTGCTCCGTGAGCCACTTCTCCAGCCCCACCACGAGGTCGCTGCCCGGGTGCCGTCTGTTCACCGCGTGCAGGGGTACGTGGGGATCCAGAGCGGTCCGCTCCTCCTCCGTCAGCAGCCCCTTCAGTCCGTGGCTGTCCAGCCACTTGACCAGTTCCTCGGCTATCAGCGTCGCCGAGTACCCCGCGAACAGGCGGCAGATGGGGCCGTCGAAGTCGAAGAGCACGTAACGAGCGCGGGTGATCAGTTCTCGCAGGTTCTCTGTCTCAGCTGTCACCAGCTCAGTCTGCGCTGTATCAGGAGTCACTAGGAGAGTGTCAGGTCCGACGTGATGGTTTCCCAGAGGGCGTTGAACCACTTCTGGGACTCGTTCACGAACGCGGCGTCCTTCTCGCCGGACTTCTTCTCGAAGGAGAAGAGGAGCGCCTTGGAGCCCAGGGCGTCGTACATCTCCAGGGTCTGGCTCTCCACCTCCTCCTCCCGCCTGGTCAGCATGTAGTACGCGATCAGCGCCTCCGCGCCGTTGAGCAGGTACAGCTTCACCGGAGGGGTGAAGGGCAGGGCGCGGAAGGACACATGGACGTCGATGCCGTGGGAGGAGCGCAGGGAGAGCAGGTTGTGGCGGAGGACATGGCCCTGGGCGTTGCGCTGCTCGAGCCAGCGCTTGTGGACCGGGGCCTCGTCCTCGCTGCGGTCCCCCACCGGCCGTGGGAACGCCAGATTGATCTCGCGGGAGGGGAGGAGGATACGGACATCGATCGACTTCGGGCGGATCCTGCCCTCGTGGATCAGGCGGACCGGTTCTCCCAGCGCCAGCATCAGGGTCTCCGCCGTCAGGCAGGCCGCGTCGACGCGGACGTGGGGCGCGGAGAACGCCTCCGTCAGCCGCGGCGCCAGGCCCACCATCGTCGGCTGGGGCTCGTCGTGGGTGGAGACCGGTTCCGCGATGCGGGGTGGGCTGCCCTTGCTCACGTTGCTGAGCAGGCCGTCGTCCTGGAGGGCACGCAGGGCCTGGCGGACCGTGCCGCGCTCCACGCCGAACTCCTCGGCGAGTTCGGCCTGGGTCGGCAGGCGGTCTCCGGCCTTGAGGGCGCCGGCGCGGATGCGGTCCCGCAGGGCGTCGGCGATCTCCTGGGGCGAGCGCTTTCTACTGCCGTTCACTGCAACGTTCTCCTCGGTCACTACCAAAACGTATAACTTCCATCCATCTTTGGGGAGTTGTTTTGAAGTTGTTTGCGAGTACCGACCAAGTGGGCATAACTTACATCAAGTTGGTTGCCAACTTGGATAAGTTGGCGGAAGGTTTGCCTCCTCTCGCAGCCCCTTGGCAAGTGGTGGCCCGCAGCAAGTGCGCAAACAACGCCCATGGTCACACCCCTTCCCCTGTCGAACGCCCCATCGAACGCACCGAAGGAGGAACACCCATGCCCGCCCTCACCCTCCTCGCCGCCGTCTTCGTCGTCGGCCTCGAGCAGCTCCTCCAGTGGCGCTACGGCCCCACAGGCATCGTCGGCCTCCTGCTCCTCACCATCGGAATCAAGGCGAACAGCCCCTGGTGCAGCTCCATCGGAGCCGTCGTCCTGGCTCTGATGGTCTCCGGGCCGGCCCTGTGAGCCCAGCGGCACGAGCGGCGCGGTTCCTCACCGCGCGGGTACGACCACGGCACGGCACCGCGCGGGTCGGACCACAGCACGGCCGAAAGAACACCTTCGGGAGATGATCAGCTCGTGAGCACCAGCTCCGAGCTGATCGTCTCCCACAGTGCGTTGAACCACAGGTGCGACTGCTTCACGAAGGCCGCGTCCCGCAGGCCGGCGTCCCGCTCGAAGCCGAACAGCATCGACTGGGTGCCCTGGGCGTCGTACATCTCCAGCTGTTCGCTGTCGACCTCCGCCTCCCGGCGTTGCAGGGTGTAGTACGCGAAGAGCGCTTCCGAGCCGTTGAGCAGGTACAGCTTCACCGGAGGGGTGAAGGGCAGGGCGCGGAAGGACACACGGACGTCGATACCGTGCGTGATGCGGAGCCCGTTGAGATTGTGCTGCAGGACCTGACCCTGCGCGTTGCGCTGGGCGAGCCACTGGCGCCGCAGACGGTCGTCGGACGAGTCGTCCACCGGGGCCGGGAAGGCGAGGTCGATGTCGCGGCTGGGCAGCAGCACGCGGACATCGACTCTGGCCGGATTTATGCGCCCCGCATGAATCTCGCGCAACGGCTCACTCATGGCGAGTGTCAGCGAGACCGAGGTGAGGCACAGGGCGTCGATCTCGACGTGCTCGGCGGCGAAGGCGGCCGAGATACGGGGCGCGAGCGCCACTGTCGTGGGCTGGGGAGGCGCCTCGGGGCCCGCGAGGGCCTTACCTGGGATCGGCGCCACAGTGGCCGGACTGCCCTTGGAAACGTTGGTGAGCAGATGCTCCGACTGCAGGATGCGCAGCGCCTGGCGCACAGCTCCCCGCTCCACGCCGAACTCGTCGGCCAGCTTGGCCTGGGTGGGCATGCGCTGCCCCGGCCTCAGCACCCCGGACCTGATCCGGCTGCGGAGTTCGTCGGCCACCTCTCGGTGTGACCGCTGTGGCCGTTGTGACCTGTTCCGCCCTTTGACGGCGGCATGTTCCCCGTCCACAACCAAACACTACAACTTCTCGCCATCTTTGGGCAGTTCATGGGAAGGTGGTTATGAGACGACTCCAAGCGGAGATAAGTACGGTGGAGTTGGTCGCCAACTTAGGCAACATGGTTCAACTTAACGGGGGGTTGGTCACCACAGGTCACCACGGATCGCTGAGGGTGACTCCGTCGACCAGGTGGACGCCGGCCGTCTCCGTCCCGAAGGAGGGACTGTTCCAGAAGGAGGGACCGTCATGCCGCTCATCGCCATCGTCGTAGCCGCCCTCGTCGTGGGCATCGAGCAGCTCATCGAGTGGAAGTACGGCCCGATGGGCATCATCGGCGTCCTCGCGCTCACCGTCGGACTCAAGGCCAGGAACAGCCTGGTCAGCGGTATCGGAGCCGTCATGCTCGTGATGCTGCTCGCCCCGTCCGGCTGAGCGACCCGACAAGTCCGGCTGGCCGGGCTCCCTTCCGGAGGGGAGCCGGGAGCCCGGCCAGTCAGCGCAGCCACAACCGAAGAGCACAGCCACAACTGAAGAGCACGGTCACAACCGAACAGCGCAGCCACAACCGAAGAGCACCGTCACAACCGAACAGCACAGCCACAACCGAAGAGCACCGTCACAACCGAACAGCACAGCCACAACTGAACAGCACGGTCACAACCCAAGAGCACAGCCACAACCGAACAACAACTCCATACGGGGAGCCACCACAACTGAACAGCTACGGATACCAGCAGTACCCGCACAGCACCCGCACGGAAGGAGTACCGCTCAGAAGACGTCCGGGCACCACGGTCGCCGGGACGTACGCAGCAGGGCGTCGACAACGGAGGCGGCGCCCTTCCGCTGCTCCCTCACACGGCCGAGCGCGGCGAGTCGGACCGCCGACTCGTCGCCCAGCCAGAGGGCACCCAACTCGCTCACTCCCAGGACGACTTCGGCGTCCTGACGCGTCGGCCGGCAGGAGGCACCCTCCGGGCCGGCCTCCAGCCGGTAACGGCCACTGGCGAACCCTCCGTCATCGACGACCTCGAGGACGAGCGTCCCGGTCCCCGCGTACGTACGCGCCTCCAGTGCCCGTACGACGTCCAGGACCCGCACCCACAGCCAGTCCACCTGCCTGGTGAGGCGGGCGGCGCGCGGGTCGGGCAGGAAAAGCGGCAACAGGTCGTCCGGGGCCCGCTGGCCCGACTTGACCTTGGTGACCCAGTCGATCGAGCACAGGTAGAACCACAGGGCACGCTCGGCGGCCGGGGTCAGCGCGATCAGCCAGTTCACCGTCGCCGTGTTGTCCGGCCGCCCGTCGCACCAGTTGTCGTCCGCCTTGTACGAGACGATGCCCTCGACCTCGCCGGCCGCAGAGCGGTACACGGCGTAGAAGGGTTCCGTCCAGGTGCCGCGGTCCAGTCGCAGGGCACCCGTGGCGGTCTGCCACCAGCGGTCGTCGCGGTCGACCACACCGGGCTGGGTACGGCGCAGCCGCTCGTGCAGTCCGGGGCCGAGCACGCGTACGTCCGCGCCGTCCACGAGGTCGACACGGCCGCCGTCGTCCGGGCCCGACCAGCGCGGGTCCAGACCGGCGCGCGGTATGTCGACGGTCCACTCGGCGGACCGGGTGGCGGGGCCGAAGCCGTAGCGGCCGTAGATCGGGTACTCGGCCGCGATGAGCGTCGCGACGACGTCGCCGCGCTCCTTCGCCGCCGTCAGGTCGCGGGTCATCATGCGGGTGAGGAGGCCGCGGCGCCGGTGGGTGGGGGTGACGGAGACGTTCGTGACGGCGTCGGCGGGCACCGGGGTGCCGCCCACAGCCGTGATCTCCTGGGCGAAGGACCGGAAGGTGGCCACACAGCGGTCCCCGTCGAAGGCGCCCAGCGTCCGCTCCGGCACGAGGTACGACCCGCGGTCCGCGAGCTCGCGCTCCGAGACCTCAGGAGCGAGCAGGAAGCCGGTGTTGAGCGCGCGGATCCATTCGGGGAGATCGTCCTTGGTGACGGGGCGTACGTCGATGGCGTCGTGAGAGCGGCTCATGAGGGCACGGTAGGTGTACGACCCCGGGGGTGTCGCGCGTATTTCCCCCGGCAGAGCCCCGGCAGGCCCCCGGCAGAGCCCCGACAGGGCCCCGGGGGGAGAGAC
>NZ_VJZE01000549.1 GCF_009377205.1 Streptomyces phyllanthi | reverse complement strand
GGCCGGTTCGTCGGGGCCCGGTGTGGGGGCCTCCAGGGTGACGCGGAGCGTGGCCGCGCGGGCGAGCTCGGTCTCGGCCGTACGGGTGCCCCCGGCGGTGGCGGCCACCAGGTGCACACCGAGCCGGGCGCCCTCCCGGGCCACGGCCTCGAGCGCGCGGACGACGGAACCGGCCGCCGGGCGGCCCGGCGAGCCCAGCGGCGGGGACAGCAGCGCGTCGAGGTCGTCGACGATCACCACCAGACGGGCCAGCGGGGGCCCGGGGTCGGTGCGCTGACGCGACGCGGACGGACGCAGGCGCAGGGTGGAACTGGGGGGCGTCTCGAGGTCCTCGGCGCCGGGGGCGGAACCGGAGGCGGGAACGGGCGTGCCCTTCACCGTGCCCTTCACCGTGCCCTTCACCGCGCCTTTCGCCGAGCGCTGGGCCCCGATACGGCCGGACGTCTCGCGCTGGGTGTGCCACTCGACGAAGTCGAGGCGGCCCAGCAGCTCCGCCCGGCGTTTGAGCTCGGCGCTCAGGGACTGGGCGAACTCCCGCATACGGACCGGGTCGTGGGCCTCCAGATGCGTGCCGACATGGGGGAGCTCGGTACAGACGCCCAGCCCGTCACCCGGGCGCCGGGCGTGGCCGCCGCCGTCCCGCCCGTCCACGAGGGCGATGCCCAGCCGGTCGGGGCGCTCGGCGGCGGCGAGCGACGCGGCGACGGAGCGCAGCAGCTCCGTACGGCCGCTGCCGGAAGGGCCCTCGATCAGCAGATGCGGTCCGTCGGTGGCGAGGTCCGCGCACACCGGCCCGCGCGGGCCCGCGCCGAGCACCGCCCAGGCCCGGCCGCCGAGTGCCTTCCCCTCGTCGGCCGCGTCCGCCCACCGCGCCATCAGGGACGCCGGGGTGGCCCGGGCCAGCCCCAACTCGTCCAGCAGCCGCGCCGACTGGGGCAACGGCGCCGACACACGCGCGTGCCGCTCGCCCGCTGAGCCGTCCGTCCGCAGCGGCGCCAGTGCCCGCGCGAACCGCTCGGCCCACGCGACCGAGACCGCGTCGACGGTGGCCACCGTGCCGGGGGTTATGGGGCCGGGGGCGGCTTCGGTGAGGTCGGCCGGCGCGCCGCGGCCGGTGCCGGTACCCGCACCGGGGCCGGTGCCGGTGGTCAGGTGTCCGGCGTCCGCGGGCAGATGGCCGATGATGCCGAGGTGGGTACGGCTCGCGGAGCTGGTGTCCGCGGAGCGCGTGGTGCCGTAGGCGTGGCCTGTCGTGTCCGACGGGCTCTGGTCGGTGGTACGGGTGGGCGCGTGGGGCGTGGGATCCGCCGCGCGCGCGTGGTGGTGCCGGGGCTCGGACCGCGGATGGCGCCCGGAGCCGCCCGCCGCGCGCCCCCCCGGCCCGGCCGGCGCGACGCGCATCAGCCGCAGCGCCGTGGCGACGTCACCGCTGAGCAGGGCCACGGCCCCGCACTCGCGGAACACGGGCGACATCCCGCAGGCGGCCTCGTACGTCTCCGTCACCGGTGAGGCGGGAGACGCGGCCTCCGTCTCGGCGAGGACCACGACGTGGATACCCGCCGCGGGCCCCTCCAGCGCCAGCCGCACGACGGCCTCGCGTACATCGGCCCCGCCCGGGTCCCCGTCCACGAGCACCACGGTGTACGGCCCCGCGAAGCCGGCGTCCGCCGGATCGTCGTCCCGCGCCCAGGAGGGGCGCCGCGCCGCCCGCCTGCCGGGGTCGCCCTCGTCCTCGGCGCCCGTGCCGGGCACGCGCGTGCGGTCGGCGCCGCCGCCCGTGTCCGCGACGTGGTCCTCCAGGCGGCGGAGGAGCTCGTCCGTACGGGCCGTGGCCTGGTCGCGGTCGTACGCCAGGAGGAGACGGCAGTCCTGGCCGTGGCCCGGGCGGACATGGGGGAGCCAGCCGAGCCAGGACCAGTCGGCCGTGCGCTCCTGCGCGCGGTGCGAGCGGTCCGTGCTGATCAGCACCAGCTCCAGCGTGTCGGGGGAGTGCAGCGCGGCGAGCTGGGCCACGACCGCGCGGGCCAGACCCAGGAGCCGCGCACGCGGCCCGGCGAGCCCCAGCGCGCCGACCTCACGCAGCCCGGCGGTCACCGGCACCGCGGGCAGCAGCCCCGAACCGTCGGGCGCCGCCCGGTCGGCCGTCCCCAGCCGCACGGTCAACGCCTCCGGGTGCTCAGGCCCCCGCTCCCACAGCCGCGGGCCCGGCCCGAGCGCCGTGAGCAGCAGCGCGGCGGGGTCCGGCCACTTCTCCGGGAGCTGGGCTCCCCCGGCGGCGGGTCTCGGGGCGAGGCCGGCCCCGCCGTCGTACTCCTCGTATGCGCCGTCTTCGCCCTGCCGGTCGCGGCCCGTGCCCGGCTGCTCGCCGCGTCCTTGGGCCAGCCGCCGCGCCCAGGCCGTGAGGCCCCCGCGCTTCCGGACCCCGCGCGGCACATCCGTCCCCCGCACGGGTGTTCCCTTGCGGGTGCCGCCCGGGCCGGTGACGCCTTCCAGCGGGGCCTGGTCGTGCGCGCCGGAACCGGACGCCTCGCCGGCCGTGCCCGCGTCGGACGCTCTGCCGTGGCCGCCCGCATCGGGCGCCGCGCCGCCGGGCCCGGCCGCCTCCCCGCTTCCGCCCTCGATGCCGCCCTCGATCCGGGGTGCCCGGCCCTGGTGCGGCACGAGCCGCGGCTGTACGGATCCGTCTCCACGGGCACCTGCGGGGGAGGCAGAGGCACGGGGCCCGGTCCAGGTCCCGCCGCTGCCCGTCCCGGTCACGGTCCCGCCGTACGCGCCCTGCGCCGGGCTGCCATCGGCCGGTCCCGCACTCCCGGTGTCCGCGGCGCCCCCGCCGTCCGCCGCCTCCCCGGCGACCACCCGTACATGGCCCTCGCCGTCGGGCGCCGTCCCCAGCACCCCGGGGCCCGCCGCGATGCCCCCGGGCGGGGTCAGCCGGAGGGCCGACTCGCCGACGCGCAGCAGCGCGCCCGGGGTGAGGCGCACCGGGCGGTCGCCCACGCGGGTGCCGTCCAGCGCCGTGCCGTTGGTGGAGCCGACGTCGGCGACCGAGACGCGGCCGTCCTCGGTGACCGTCACCGCGCAGTGCAGGCGGGAGACGTCCGGATCGTCGAGGGGCACGTCCGCGTCGGCGGAGCGGCCGATGTGGATCCTGCCGCCGTGCAGGAAGTGGACGCCGCCCGCGTCGGGACCGGCCACCACGTGCAGCCGGTGCGCGGACTCGTCCACCTCGGGGCCGGGCTCCACGGGGGCGCCCACGGACAGCACGGCACCGTCGATCAGCGGGGGCTCGCCCAGCGTGCAGCGCTGTGCGTCCAGCCGCTCCGCGCCCGCGTACAGCACGACCGCTCCTCCGCCGGACTCCCGGCCGCGCTCGGCCGGGACGGCGCCCCCCTCGCCGCCGACCGCCGACGCGAGGCCGGAGGCCACCGCGGCCAGGGCCGTCCCCGCCGGTGCCGTCACCAGCACATCGCAGGCCGTGGCGGGCCCTCGCGGCTCCGAGGGCGGCCCCAGCGGGTCTACGACGGTCAGCCGGATCTGCATCGCCGTCAGCGATCCCTTCGCGCGGGCACCCGCACGGGACGAGGACGAGCCTGCGCGGTCCCCACCGCAGACTTCCCCCACCGCACACGAGCACATCGGCCAGTAGTGAAGGCATCCTCGCACCTGCCGCTGACAACGCGCCCGTCCTCCAGCGGCAAGTGATCTTGATTGGTCGGCTCTGCCCCCAAAAGTGCCTGACCAGTGCCCGACCGATGTCCGCTGGATGCCCGCTTGAGATCGGTCACGTCCGTCTCGGGCAACCAACCGCCCGGGGGCGAGCGTCTTTCTGCCGAACAAGTACGGGAATGTCATCGAACGCGTACGGGAAGGCGTACGTACTCGCATGCATCATGTGCCTGAGCGCACTCGTGGGCCTGTTCACCGGACAACCGCCCTCAGACACCGCGAAAGCGCACAGCAGGGTCACAGGACGACAGCCCCGGCTACCGCGGACGGCGGCACTACAGTGGGTCGAACACAACCTGAAGCACCGGCGAGGCCGGTGGACGGACCAGCCAAGCAAGCAGCAAGCAGCAGCAGCAGGGAGCGCATGACGTGCGGCCGGTAGGGAGCAAGTACCTCCTTGAGGAGCCGCTGGGACGCGGCGCCACAGGCACTGTCTGGCGCGCCCGCCAGCGGGAGACCGCGGGGGCCGAGGCCGCCGTGCCGGGGCAGCCCGGCGAGACGGTGGCCATCAAGGTCCTGAAGGAAGAGCTCGCCAGCGACCCGGACATCGTGATGCGGTTCCTCCGGGAGCGGTCCGTGCTGCTCCGGCTCACCCACCCGAACATCGTGCGGGTACGGGACCTCGTGGTCGAGGGCGATCTGCTGGCGCTGGTCATGGACCTGGTCGCCGGCCCCGACCTGCACCGCTATCTGCGCGAGAACGGCCCGTTCACGCCCGTGGCCGCCGCGCTCCTCACCGCCCAGATCGCCGACGCGCTCGCCGCCAGCCACGCCGACGGCGTGGTCCACCGCGACCTGAAGCCCGCGAACGTCCTGCTCAAGCAGGAGGGCGGCCAGATGCACCCGATGCTGACCGACTTCGGCATCGCGCGCCTCGCCGACTCCCCGGGCCTGACCAGGACCAGCGAGTTCGTCGGCACGCCCGCGTACGTCGCCCCCGAGGGCGCCGAGGGCCGCCCGCAGACCTCCGCCGTCGACATCTACGGCGCCGGCATCCTGCTGTACGAGCTGGTCACCGGGCGCCCGCCGTTCGGCGGCGGCTCCGCGCTCGAAGTGCTGCACCAGCATCTGAGCGCCGAGCCGCGCCGCCCGTCCACCGTGCCCGAGCCGCTGTGGACGGTCATCGAGCGCTGTCTGCGCAAGAGCCCGGAGCAGCGGCCCAGCGCCGAGAACCTCGCGCGCGCGTTGCGGGTCGTCGCCGAGGGCGTCGGCGTGCACGCGAACTCCGCGCAGATCGCCGCCGCCGAGGGCGTGGGCGCCCTCCTCGCCCCCGACCCGTCGCCCGCGCCGGTGCCGGGCACGCCCGGGCCCGTCGGGTCGGCGGACGCGACACAGGTCCTGCCGCAGGGCGCGGGGGCCGGTGCGGGCGCGGGCGCGTACGACCCGAACGCGGCGACGAGTGTGCTCCCGCACACCTCGGGCCCCGTGGGCGCGGCCGACCCCACGGCCGTCCTCCCGAACCGCGGCGCCGCGGACCCGACCGCCGTCATGCCGCCGGTGCCTCCGGGCCCGCCGGGGCAGGGCCAGGGCGGTGGCCCGGAGGAGCCGCACCCCTGGCAGAACCAGCTGCGCGCGGCCCGCGACCGCAACGAGCAGACACAGGTCCAGTACCTCGACCCCGGCGAGGACCCGCTGCGCCGCCGCCCTCAGCGGCAGGTCGCTCGGCCCCAGCAGCCGCCGCAGCGCCCGCAGCAGCCGCCCGCCTCCGGGCAGGCGTACGGCTATCCGCAGCAGCAGCCCCAGCAGTACGCGCCCCAGCAGCAGCCGCGTCAGCCGCAGCGCCGGCC
>NZ_VJZE01000548.1 GCF_009377205.1 Streptomyces phyllanthi | reverse complement strand
GCCCACCTGTTACACCCACCTCGACAGCCCCGTCGGCCGGCTCCTCCTCACCGCCGACGGCTCCGGCGCCCTGACCTCGCTCTCCGTGCCCGGCCAGAAGGGCGGCCGTACCGTCCTGCCCGAGTGGCGGCACGACCCGGGGCCCTTCCGTGCGGCGAAGGAGCAGCTCGCCGCGTACTTCGCCGGGGAACTCAAGGAGTTCCGGCTGGAGTTGCGCGGCAGCGGTACCGAGTTCCGTGAACGGGTGTGGGCCGCGCTGGACGACGTGCCGTACGGGGCGACCGCGACGTACGGGGAGATCGCCGCGCGCGTGGGGGCGTCCCGTGCCGCCGTTCGGGCCGTCGGCGGCGCGATCGGCGCCAACCCCCTGCTCATCGTCCGCCCGTGCCACCGGATCATCGGCGCGGACGGCTCCCTCACGGGGTACGCGGGCGGCCTCGACCGCAAGCTCCGGCTTCTCACTCTGGAGGGCATGGAGGGCATGGAGGGCGCGGAGGGCATGGAGGGAATTAGCCCGTTCGAGTGATGTGTGTTGACCGGCTCTTGTCGCCCGATTGGGTCTGTGGGTCACTGAGAGTGTGAACCGGCGGGCTGCCCATCCCCGTGCCGGGGGAACGCGGGACAGGCAGCGCTTGCCGGTTTTTCCTTGCCCAGGGGATGGCGGCCGCCCGGTCTCTTCGTTCGCTCCGGGTCCGGCAGTGCTGACGGCGCCTGTTCGGTGACCCGGCCCTTCCCGCCGGCTTCTTGCAGTGTCCGACCAAACCATCAGCAAGGAGCAGTGCCATGCCCATTTCTCCCAACCAGGGTTCCACCGGCGGCGGGACGACGGTGACCATCACGGGCACGAACCTGTCCGGCACCACCGCGGTGAACTTCGGTTCGAAGTCGGCGACCAGCGTCACCCAGGTCTCGCCGACCCAGGTCACCGCCGTCTCCCCGTCGGGGACCGGAACGGTCGGGGTCACCCTGACCACTCCGGGCGGAACCAGCAACCCGGTGCCGTTCTTCTACGTGGGCGCCCCGTTCAAGTCCTCCCTCGGCGCGACCTCGGGGCCGCTGGCGGGCGGCAACACCATCTCCCTCAACGGCACCGGTCTGTCGACGGCGACGAGTGTGTCGTTCGGCGGGGTGACCGCCACGCCCACCGTGTCCTCCGACAGCTCGCTCACGGTCACCGTTCCGGCGGGGGCCGCGGCCGGGCCGGTGGGGGTGAGCGTGACCACCGCGGGTGGCACCAACAACGGTCTGACCTACACCTACGTCGACGTTCCCACGATCACGACGGTCGCCCCGACGTCGGGTCCGACGTCCGGGGGGACGGCGGTGACCATCACCGGTACCAACCTCGACAGCACGGACTCGGTCACCTTCGGCGGCAGCCCGGCCCCGTTCTCGGTGATCAACGCGACCACGCTGTCGGCGGTCACCCCGCCGGGAACGGCGGGCGCGGTCGACGTGGTGGTGACCAACCCCGCGGGGTCGGACACCGAGGTCGGCGCGTTCACCTACATCGCCGGTCCCGGCATCTGATCCCGGACGGTCTGGTATCCGGCTCAGCGGCCCGGTACCTGACCCCTCCGGACGCCCGCGCACAGCGCGAGGCGACGAACCCCCGTCCGGGCGGCAAGCCCCCCACCGCCCGGACGGGCCCAGCCGTGTGCGCGGGTGTGATCCGACCGGACGCGTCCCGGAGCGCAGGAGCACCACCGTGGCCGCCTACCCCGGCGGCGGTGACTTCGCCCCCTCCACCGGCACCGACACCCACACCGTCATCCAGCGGGGAGCGACCCCGTCCGTACATCCGCGGCCGGCAGCCCCCACCTGGGCGCCTGAGCGTTCGGCCGTACCGGCGCGACGGTCAGGTCCGGGCGGTCGCCCTTCGCCGTGATCAGCACCGAGTCGCCCCGCTTCAGGGCGACTCGCACGGCACCGTCACCGGCGGCCGAGTACCGCAGCGGCCGCCCCCGCCCGTCGCGCACGTCGATGGCGCCCCCGACACCATGCCGTACGACACAGGGGGCGCCCGCCTCGCTGGTCAGCCGGACCCAGCGGGTCGCCCCGCCCTCGCGTACCGCGGAGAGCAGAAAGGCGCCCTCCGTACGGAAGCCGTGCACGGTCAGGTCCGCCCAGGCGGCGGGCACGGCGGGGAAGACACGGATGACGCCTCCCCAGGACTGGCAGACCATGTCGTGCAGGGACTGGGCCGCCGACAGCGGGGTCTCGATGACCGGGCCCGTCTCCTTGTACATGGTGTTGGGCTGGACGAAGCGCGACATGAGCTGCCCCAGATAGCCCAGCGCGTCCTCGCCCTTGCCGAGCAGCGCGGAGACGGAGGCCGCGCCCGTGAAGGTGTAGCCCTGGAGCGCGCCCTCGAAGCCCACCCAGTGCGCCAGCGACCTCTCGATCAGGGCCCGTTCCTCGGGGGTGCGGCCCGTGACCTCGTACAGCGGGTACACGGCGAGGAGGTGCGAGTAGTGGCGGTGCGACTTCGCGAAGGGGATGTCCGCGCCGATCATGTAGCCGCCTGCGTCGGTCGGGTACGGCACCCGCCTGGCCAGCACCTCGCGCCAGCGCGGTGCCAGCTCGTCGTCGATGCCGAGGATCCCGGCGGACTCCAGGAGCGTACGGCAGCCCCAGGTCAGCAGCATCAGGTCGTAGTTGCAGTCGCGTGAGTTGCCCCCGTACTCGGGGGAGAAGGTCGCCGGCAGGTGCAGCTTGCCGTCCGGTCCGGGCTCCAGGAAGTGCAGGTAGTAGTTGACCGCCCTGCGCAGGAGCGGGAAGAGGACGTCCCTGAGGATCGACTCGTCCATCGTGTGGCGGTAGCTGAGCCAGACGTTGTGCAGGGCCCAGGTGAGGTTGCCGACCTCGGGGGTCGGCGGATCCTGGCCTGGGATACCGACGCCGTACCCCATGAGCGTGCTCGCCGCGCCGTTGACCAGCTGCGGGTCCGTGGTGCGCGGGATGCCCATCGAGTCGGCGCGGTACGGGGTGGGCACCTCCTTGACGAGGTTCTCCCGGAACTCGCCGAGCGCCCTCGTGATCGCGTCGAGTTCGAGGTGGTTGGAGCCGTGGATCAGCCAGTACTCCAGCTGCGCGTTGAGGTTCCACCAGGTGTTGGGCCACGGAGTGGACTCCAGCCAGGGCCCGCAGGTCGCCATCACGGGCGCGTCCCGGCGTGCGGCGGCCGCCGTCTTGTAGAGCTGGATCCAGTAGAAGCGCTGGATACGGGCGTCGGGCAGGGAGAGGAAGCTCTTGCGGTAGTAGGCGTTCCACCAGGCGCGATGCGTCAGGGCCAGCTGGTCGTACGGCAGTGAGGACGTCCTGCGGACGGTCCCGAGCGCCCGGTCGAGGGCCGTGCTCCGCGGATACGAGTGCGCCACATGGACGTACAGCGTCCGGCTCCGACCCCGCTCCCGCTCGCGCCACGCCGTCACATGCTGCCCGCCGGACAGCAGGGACTGTACGGCGGTGGAGACGCCGTTGCGCTCCCCGACCTCGGCGGGCGGGTTGCCCTGGTAGCCGTCGGGCAGCGGGCGGAACGCGGCGCGCGGGCTGATCGCCTCCGCCGGGTGGAACACCCACCGGAAGCCGCGCTCGCCCTCGCTGGGCGTGATCTCCACGGCGAGTACGGAACGGGAGGTGTGCACCAGGGCGCGGATCGTGAGCGTGCCCCGGTCCGTGGTGAGGGTGCCGGTGAGCTCGGCGTGGCGCAGCCGTAACCGCCAGTCCAGGCCCGTGATGCGGCCCACGGGTTCCAGCGTGAAGTGGCCGATCGGCAGCCGGGCGAGCCCGAAGAGCGAGCCGAACTCGGGGCGGTGGTCCTGGACCTCGGAGTGCTGCACGTTGAAGCGCACGGCCGGGAAGGTGCCGCCCCGGCCGCCGTCCCCGTCCTGGTCGCCGTCCTGGTCGCCGCCCGGTTCCGCGTAGATCCCGGAACCGAGGAAGCCGTTGCCGAGGAAGGGGCCCTCGTCCCAGGTCGTCGGCATCCGCTGCCAGACCAGGTCGGCGTCGTCGAGGACCGTACGCCAGGGGTCGGCGGGGGAAGGCGTGGCGGAGTGGGCGGGGCTCTCGGCGTTGTCGGCGGCCTCCGCACTGCCGGGCAGGGCTCCGGCGAGGAACGTCCCGCCGAGGGCGGATCCGGTGGCGAGAACGGTTCGTCTGGAGGGACTGGACATCGCGTCTCCCGGCGGCTCGTACGGCAAGGTTCGCAAGATTCACACGGCGATTCATCGGAGCTATCCCGCGAGGCAACGTAGAGAAGGTGCGGGATGCCGTCAACAAGTAGGGAGAGATCCGATGTGTAAGGGTGGGTGTGATCCAGTGGATTCCCTGGACCGGGATCGGGGGATCCGGCGGAACATCCGGGGATTCCGGCTGTTCAGCCCCAGACCACCGCGCACACCCAGGTGATCGTGACCAGCAGACAGGCGAACAGTTCCGCGAGCACGCTCCAGCCGCCCGACCGCATCGCGGTGCGCAGCGCCGCCCTGGCCTCGCGGTGCCGGCCGAGCCGGAGGCGTTCGGAGAGGTAGATGCCGCCCATGAAGCCGGGTATCGCGCCGATCACCGGTATCAGGAAGAAGCCGAGCAGGGCCCCCGCCCCCGCGTACACGGCCATGCGGGGGGTGGCCCCGCTCGCCTGCAGCCGCCGGGGCGGCAGTGCCCAGCGGACAGCCTGGGAGAGCAGCATGACCACGGTCGCGCCCACGAGGACGAACCACGCGAGCCCACTCTCGTCCTCCAGCGCCCACCACGCCACCGCGGCCCACACCAGCCAGGACCCCGGCACACCGGGCACCAGCACACCGCACAGGCCGAGCAGGAGCACCACCCCGACCAGCAGGAGACCCCAGGCGCCCATAAGCCCAGGGTGCTGGAGCGGCGCGCGAGATGCAGGTCGCGCGCTCCCGGGCCCGCGTGACAGGGCGCGACATCACAGTGAATCCCCGGGAATGTCGGTCGGACTCAGGCCCCGGCCCGGGTCGGCGCCCACGGTGATCCGGCCACTCGCGCGCCGCCGGGCGGTTCCCCTGTGGGGGGTGGGACCGTCCGGCGGTCCACCATGCGTGTGGCGATGGTGGCAGGGTGAGTCAATCGGCGTCCCGCGTACCGGAGTTCGACGCATCGTCCACCTGCCGTTCGGGGGTCAACCCCCTGGCCGGATTTTCCGTAAGCCCCGTTTTCATCCGGCTCCCGCGGTGGACAATTAGGGGCATGAGCGAGCAGGGGGAGAGGCCCACCGGTCACGAGGACGACTGGTGGGGGCAGCTGTACGACGACTCCACCGGGGACACGGGGCCCACGGCCGCGGCCGATTCCCTCGACGACCGCTTCGCCTCGGCGGCGGGCACGGTGGGGCAGGGGCCGGTGGACCGGGCGGAGACCCCGGCCGCCGACGCCCCGCCTCCGCCGGGGAGGCCTCCGGCGGTGCCGGGACAGCGCGGCGCGGCCGGGGGTGATGTCAGCCGTGGGGGGCCGCGCGGCGGACTGCCCGGCGACGCCTCCCGCCCCTCCGCCGCGGCGCACGACC
>NZ_VJZE01000547.1 GCF_009377205.1 Streptomyces phyllanthi | reverse complement strand
GGGCGAGGGGGCATGGGCGACTCACCCGGCGCCTCCCACGTGAGCCGTGCTTCCAGCGGCCGTCCTGCGCGGTGACGGCCAGAAGGGGCAATGGTTCTCCGCAGCCAGCGGACTGTCCGTGCCATGAGCCCACCCAAAACACTCAACTCCTCGAAGATCGATCGAACTTCCACGGGAAGACTTCCATGGGAATCCCACAGCGGGATGAACCATGACGGGAATTCACTAAAGTGGGTGACGACCTTCGGATCCATGTCCGACGCGTCGAAGGAGCCCGTAGAGTCGACGCCGCAACAGCGGCAGGACGTGGCGCGAAGTCCGCTGCGTGCAGGAAAGGACCTGGAACGTGACCGCTACACAGACGGGCCCAGCCGGACGCATGCAGATCGCACGCGGACTGGTCTCACTGCGGGAGCGCTGCGGACTGACCCAGACTCAGGTCGCAGAACGGGCCGGGGTCAGCACGACGACCGTCAGCCGCTACGAGGCATGGCAGGACCGCGCCCGCATCCGATGGGCCACGGTCAGGGCCCTGGCCGATGCCTGCGGGGCCACTGCGCAGGAGCGGGAAGCTCTCGTGAGTATCGCCAAGTCTCAGGTCGACGGATGGTGGGTCGGCAGTGGCGCCGTACCGGAGTGGCTGGATCCCCTGGTCTCCTTCGAGCATGCGGCAGCGTACGAGCACGTCTTCGCGAACAGCGTGATTCCCGGCCTGCTCCAAACTGAGGAGTACGCCCTGGCCATCCACCAGGCGCGTGAAGTGCGCAGTTCGAACGAGCAGATCGAACGGATGGTGGAGGCGCGCGTCAAGCGACAGGACATCCTCCGGCGCGATCCGGCACTGCATCTGTGGGTGGTGCTGGACGAGGCAGTGCTGCGCAGAACGGTCGGTGACAGCGAGATCATGGCCCGACAGCTCAAGCATCTCCATGAAGCGGCCCAGAGGCCCAACATCGACATTCAGGTCCTGCCGTTCCGAGCGGGCGCGCACGCTGCAGGAGCCGGGCATTTCGTCATTCTCGGGCGCGACGATGGACTGGCCCCCCTCAACTCCATGGCGGTCGTCTACATCGAGATGCGCCGGCGCGGGTTGTACCTGGACGATCCGGAGGATGTCGGGGCCTACAAGTTGACGTTCGACTACCTTCGTTCGCAGGCCACCGACCCCGCGGCAACATTGCAGCTGATCGCGAGTACCCGACAGGAGCTGTCCTCATGACCGACATAGCCGCTGTCCCAGCTGGACCGGTCGTCGTGACCTGGTTCAAGAGCAGCTACAGCGGCGGTGAGGGCAACGAGTGCGTGGAGATCGCCGGCCTCGGGGCTGAGGTACGCGTACGAGACTCAAAGGTCCCCGACGGAGACATCCTCACCGTGTCGGCCGACACCTTCACCACGTTCCTGAAAGGTATCGCTCAGGGGCTACCCAGGCCCCCGTTGCTGTGAGGAAGTATCACGGCACACAAGGAGTACGCCCTGCATCCCCGACCGGGTGCGGGCGCCGCATTGGCCGACCTCTCGCCCTGCCCCACCAGGGTGCCGAGTCGACGTGCTCTCCGCCATGCTCAGCAATGACACCCTCTGCCGGCCGTCAGCTCGATCGCCCCTTGAGCAAAGCCATAGGCAGTCTCCGGGCTTGATCGGGGCATGAGCTGGCGGGGGCGCGGCCACAGCCATGGCGCGTTGTCCGGCACGGTTATGCGCAGTCCAGAGTTCTGACAGTGGCGGGGAAGTAGGCGCTGGAACCGCGGCCTCGACGCCGTTGCCGCCTGCGACTTCGAGGACGAGCTCCCAGACCTCGGCGGACTGCCGGTATACCGCTGAACCACGCCGAATCCACAGGTCTTGACTATTCCTCGTGACCCACCCATGGCCGTCCTTCTCCGCGAACGCCTTGACCGCCGTGTTCGTCTCCTCATCCGTCCAGTCACCGGATTTCCGCGTATCCGGCTCGATGTGCTCCTCGATGGCCCGTGCTGCGGCACGCTTCTCCGCCGGGCTCGACGCCAGATCCCTCCGACTGCCCGAGAAGCCCCCCGGCTGAGCGCCTGAGGAGCCTCCCGAATCGGCCGGAATCTGGTTCAGCCGCATTCCGACGGGATGCGTGGTCCCGCCGTCTCCTACGTTTCGGACGGACTCCGTCATCAGTCTTTACCTCCGTAACCCGCTATACGCCAGAACTTTGACGCTTACGGACGATGGCCACGGCGGCCGCTCCGCCAAGGAGCACAGCGGCGCCCACACCCAGCCCTATCCAGCGGGAACTGCTGCCGCTGTCCTCAGAGGGCGAAACCGCAGCGGCCGAGTCGTCGTCCTTGCCTGGAGCATCTGCGGCCTCGGACGCGGCAGCACTCGGGGACGGAGATGCTGAGGCCTTCGCGGCAGCGAGGTCCGGGAGCGGGTATTCGTCGGCGGGGCCGGGGTCGCCGGGGTTCTGCAGGGCGATGCGGGGGCGGACGATGCCGTAGCCGATGGAGTCGTTGCGCTTTGCGCCGTCCGTGGGGGCGCCGATCGTGTTGAGCATGACGCGGAGGACCTGGTTGTTGGTCCACTTCGGGTGCTTGGACCAGATCAGGGCGGCGCTGGCGGAGGCGATGGCGGTGGCGTCGCTGGTACCGCTGGTCTTGCAGAGGCCCGTCTTTCCGCCGCAGGCGTGGACCATGTCCTCGCCTGGTGCTGCCATGTCCACCTGGGGGCCGTGCTGGGACTCCTGGGTTCTGTGGAGGTTCTTGCCGATGGCCGCCACTCCGACGACGCCTGGTGTGGCCGCCGGGTACATGACCTCGTTGGCCTTGTCGCCGTCGTTGCCAACGCCGGCGAAAATCAGTGAGCCCTTGTCGAGGGCGTACTTGACCGCCTCTGTGAGCTGGGATGAGCCCTCTGTGGATACGAGGGAGATGTTGATGACCTGGGCGCCCTCGTCCGCTGCATAACGGATCGCTCGTGAAACGGTCTCGCCGAACCTCTTGTTGCCTGCGGCCTGGTTGGCCGCTGTCCCATCCTTGGGCATCCGGATGGGGAGAATCTTGGCACCAGGGGCCAGCCCAAAAGCACCCCGCCCACCGTTCCAGGCGCCGGTTCCTGCGATCAGCCCCGCCATGCCCGTGCCGTGGTTGCTGTAGTCGGTGTGCTCGTCCCCCTGTTGGTCGGGGGCGAGATCCTTGCCCGGCAGGACACGGCCCTTCAAGTCGGGGTTGGTCTGATCCACACCCGAATCGATCACGGCAACCGTGATTCCCGAACCAGTGCTGGTCTGCCACATCCGCTCGGCCTTCATGGCATCGAGAAACCATTGCTGCTCGCGGATCGACTCGGCATAGGCTGGCGATCCTGCCGGGCCCACCAGCAGCAGGCCGAGGATCGCCGATGCCGCAGCACGGTGGCGCACGTGTCGTCGTGTGCTGGTGGTCCGCATGGGGTTCGCCTTCTCCGTTTCTGGATGCGCGTCAGCCGGTGACCGGTGGCATGGTCCGGCGGGGGCCCTGCCGCCGGGTCTTCTCGTCCTCGGCCGAGCGACGCGGCTGCCCGCTTCCTCCGCCCGTGCCCGTGCTAAAACTCGTGCCCGTGCTCGTTGAAGAAGGTGGCCGGGGCGCGCGTGGAGTGCCCGTACCTCTGGTCTCGCCCGGGCGGGCCGCGCTGGACGCACCGCCGACGATGCCGCCGCGTGTCGTACTACCGGAAGCCGTACCGGAACTGCCCGCCACGCCCGAGTTGCCGGTGCCCGTGGCCACCCGGCCCGTCTGCTGCGGGCTGCCCCCGACGACACCGCCGTTCGGGAACGGGGGACGACGGCTGGGAGCCTGTCCCCGCTGACCGACCACTCGCCCTGCGGGAGTCGTCGTACTGTTGGTGGGGCCCATCGGGCCGCGACCGGTCGCGGCCTCCGCCCCCACAACCGTTCCACGCGGGATGCCCTGGGTCGGCGTGGCCGAGGGAGGCGTGACCGGACGACCGCCGACGATGCCGGCATTGCCCGGTACGCGTGCGGGATTCGGAGAAGGAACGGCCTGGCCGGGCAGTTGGGGCATACGGCCGGTCGCCGTCGGGTGTCCCTGCCCCTGCCGGCCGCTGATGGGGGTACCCGCTCTGCCTCCGGGCACCTGGGGAATCCAGCCCGTCTGTGGAGCGGCTCCGGTTCCGGTCCCGTCCACCCGTCCGGAGCCGGGTGGACCACCTACCGGTCCCGTCGCCGTCTGTTTCTCCGGCAGCAGTGTGTCGACGGAGTCAATACCCATCCGGGTCGGTGGCGCATCCTGCCTCGGCACGGATTGCTCAGGCAACGCCCTGCCATGAGTTGAGGCTCTTGGCGCGCCGGTGTCATCCGCCGCCACATCGGCGTGGACCACCGAAGCAGGACCAGTCCCTGCCGAGACGTCTGCCTGACTTGCAGCACCTGATCGGGTCAGCAACGTTCCGTCATTGACCTTTCGCGCGTCCTCCGGCAGGACCGCCTCCGGCGGCGGCGGAAACTTGGGCCGCTCCAACCCGTTCATCTGCGTCGCAGACAGCTGATACGCCTGCCCCAGCTTCACCATCTCCGCCGCGGCCTCCTGCCGGACCTTCTCCCGGCTCGCCGCCAGCGCCTCCAGTTCGCTCGCGGACTTGGCGGCCACCGACGCCGCGTCCGGGTCGTTGTGCGCGGACGTCGCCGCGGCCAGGTTCGCCTGGGCGCTCTTCGTGTCGCGGGGGATCGCCGCCTGGGCGCGGGCGATCGCGTCGGAGGCCTGGCCCAGCCACTTCGCCGAGTCCTCGCTGAAGTCACCCAAGCGCAGTGTGGCGTTGGCGAGGTCGGCGGTCCAGGTGCGGAAGGCGTCCGCGCCCTCGCCCTTCCACTCCACCCACTGGGGGCGGATCTTGAGCTCCTCCGCGATCTTGGTGATCTCCTTGGCCGCTGTGGCCAGGCGGTCCGCGGCGGCCTGCACCGTCCCGGCGTTCGCCTGGTCCAGCCAGGCGAGCATCTGCTCGTGGCTCATGTTCTCGAAGGAGGTACCGCCACCACCCGTGCCAGTGCTCTCGCCTGCCATCAGATCGTGCCACCCGCGTCGCCGCCCGATGGTTCATTACCCGATGCCTGGTCGCCCGGCTTCGCGTGCGTGCCTCCGTCGTGGCCGTTCTTCGCTGCCTCGGGGTCGTAGCTCCCGCCGTAGTGCTCCGTCGTCTCCGCGCTGATCGCCGCCATGCGGTCGCGGATGTCGAGGTCGATGTTCTGGTAGCCCTTGTGGGAGGCCAGGACCGCGATGCCCATGCCCTCCATGGAGTCGGACAGCAGCTTCGAGAGGCTCTCCAGCTCAGTGATCACCGTTTCGTAGGCGGTGAAGAGGCCTGACGCCTCGGTCCACTCCCCGCTGCCGCCGCCGAACTGATGGCGTACGAGCTGCTCCTCGCCGACCTTGGCGGGGCCGGCGTCCGACTGCTTCAGATCGCGGATCAGCTCATCGACACGCTTCTGGAACTTCGTGAACGACGACAACTCGGTGACCACGTCGCCCGCGACGTCCTGCACGGCGTCGAACACACCGGTTAACCACGACGCCGTGCAGGAC
>NZ_VJZE01000546.1 GCF_009377205.1 Streptomyces phyllanthi | reverse complement strand
GCCTGTGTCATATCCCCGGCCGGGCGTGCGACGCCTGGCACGCACGCTCGCCGCGTTGCCGAAACGCCCACGTGACTCCGCCACGAGGGCGTTTCGGCGCCTTGCGATCGCACGCACCAGACGCCGCACGCTGATCCGACCGGGGATATGACACAGGCTCTCACCCCGGTCACTCTCCGGGGTGTACAGCCGCTACGCGCGTAGATATGCTCGTCTGGTGACCATGCCCACCACTGCACACGCAGCACCCGCTCTCCCCGACGTCACCGCGTCCGACAGCACCCTGCGCCGCTTCCTCCACGGGCTGCCCGGCGTGGACGCGGTCGGCCTGGAGGCGCGCGCCGCCTCGCTCGGCACCCGTTCCATCAAGACGACCGCGAAGGCGTACGCCATCGACCTCGCCATCTCGATGGTCGACCTGACGACGCTGGAAGGCGCGGACACCCCCGGCAAGGTCCGGGCGCTCGGCGCCAAGGCGGTCCACCCCGATCCGACCGACCGTACGACGCCGGCGACGGCCGCGGTCTGCGTCTACCCCGACATGGTGGCCGCCGCCAAGGAGGCCGTCGCGGGCTCCGGAGTGAAGGTCGCCTCGGTCGCCACCGCGTTCCCGGCGGGCCGCGCCGCCCTCGACGTGAAGCTGGCCGACGTGCGCGACGCCGTGGCCGCGGGCGCCGACGAGATCGACATGGTCATCGACCGCGGGGCGTTCCTCGCGGGCCACTATCTGAAGGTGTACGACGAGATCACCGCCGTGAAGGAGGCCTGCGGGACGAGCGCCCGTCTGAAGGTCATCTTCGAGACCGGCGAGCTGTCCACGTACGACAACATCCGCCGGGCCAGCTGGCTGGGGATGCTCGCGGGCGCCGACTTCATCAAGACCTCGACCGGCAAGGTCGCCGTCAACGCGACCCCGGCGAACACCCTCCTCATGCTGGAGGCCGTACGCGACTTCCGTGCGCAGACCGGTGTCCAGGTCGGTGTGAAGCCGGCCGGCGGCATCCGCACCAGCAAGGACGCGATCAAGTTCCTCGTGCTGGTCAACGAGACCGTGGGCGAGGACTGGCTGGACAACCACTGGTTCCGCTTCGGCGCCTCCTCGCTCCTGAACGACCTGCTGATGCAGCGCCAGAAGCTGGCCACCGGCCGCTACTCCGGCCCCGACTACGTGACGGTGGACTGATCCACATGGCTTTTGAGTACGCACCCGCGCCCGAGTCCCGCGCGGTCGTCGACATCGCGCCCTCGTACGGCCTGTTCATCGACGGCGAGTTCACCGAGGCGGCCGAGGGCAAGGTCTTCAAGACCGTCAGCCCGAGCACCGAGGAGGTCCTCTCCGAGGTCGCCCAGGCGAGTGAGGCGGACGTCGACCGCGCGGTGAAGGCCGCCCGGCGCGCGTTCGAGAAGTGGTCCGCGCTGCCGGGCTCCGAGCGCGCCAAGTACCTGTTCCGTATCGCCCGGATCATCCAGGAGCGCAGCCGCGAGCTCGCCGTCCTCGAAACCCTCGACAACGGAAAGCCCATCAAGGAGACGAGGGACGCGGACCTCCCCCTGGTCGCCGCCCACTTCTTCTACTACGCGGGCTGGGCCGACAAGCTCGACCACGCCGGTTTCGGCGCGACCCCCCGGCCGCTGGGCGTGGCCGGCCAGGTCATTCCCTGGAACTTCCCGCTCCTGATGCTGGCGTGGAAGATCGCCCCGGCCCTGGCGACCGGCAACACAGTCGTCCTCAAGCCCGCCGAGACGACCCCTCTCTCCGCTCTCTTCTTCGCGGACATCTGCCGCCAGGCGGGCCTCCCGAAGGGCGTCGTCAACATCCTTCCGGGATACGGCGACACGGGCGCCGCCCTGGTCGCGCACCCGGACGTGAACAAGGTCGCCTTCACCGGCTCGACGGCCGTCGGCAAGGAGATCGCCCGTACCGTCGCCGGCACCCGCAAGAAGCTCACCCTCGAACTCGGCGGCAAGGGCGCCAACATCGTCTTCGACGACGCGCCCATCGACCAGGCCGTCGAGGGCATCGTCACCGGCATCTTCTTCAACCAGGGCCAGGTCTGCTGCGCGGGCTCCCGGCTCCTCGTGCAGGAGTCGATCCACGACGAGCTGCTGGAGTCCCTGAAGCGCAGGCTCTCCACACTCCGCCTCGGCGACCCGCTCGACAAGAACACGGACATCGGCGCGATCAACTCCGCCGAGCAGCTGGCCCGGATCACCGCACTCGCCGAGCAGGGTGCGGAGGAAGGCGCCGAGCGCTGGTCCCCTGCCTGCGAACTCCCGTCCTCCGGCTACTGGTTCGCCCCGACGCTCTTCACGAACGTCACCCAGGCGCACACCATCGCCCGCGACGAGATCTTCGGCCCGGTGCTGTCCGTCCTGACCTTCCGCACCCCGGACGAGGCGGTCGCCAAGGCCAACAACACCCAGTACGGCCTCTCCGCCGGTATCTGGACGGAGAAGGGCTCCCGCATCCTGGCGGTCGCGAACAAGCTCCGCGCGGGTGTCGTCTGGTCCAACACGTTCAACAAGTTCGACCCGACCTCGCCGTTCGGCGGCTACAAGGAGTCGGGCTTCGGCCGCGAGGGCGGCCGCCACGGCCTGGAGGCGTACCTCGATGTCTGAGAAGACCGAAAAGACTGAGCGACTCTCCGTCTTCAAGACCTACAAGCTGTACGTCGGCGGGAAGTTCCCGCGTTCCGAGAGCGGCCGGGTGTACGAGGTGACGGACTCGAAGGGCACGTGGCTGGCCAACGCACCGCAGGCGAGCCGCAAGGACGCCCGTGACGCGGTGGTCGCCGCCCGCAAGGCGTTCGGAGCCTGGTCCGGCGCCACGGCGTACAACCGCGGCCAGATCCTGTACCGCGTCGCGGAGATGCTGGAGGGCCGCCGGGACCAGTTCGTCCGCGAGGTCGCAGGCGCCGAGGGACTGTCCAAGTCGAAGGCGGCGGCCCAGGTGGACGCGACGGTCGACCGCTGGGTCTGGTACGCGGGCTGGACGGACAAGATCGCCCAGGTGGTCGGGGGCGGCAACCCGGTCGCGGGCCCGTACTTCAACCTGTCCTCCCCCGAACCGACGGGTGTGGTCGCGGTCCTGGCCCCCCAGGAGTCGTCGTTCCTGGGCCTGGTCTCGGTGATCGCCCCGGTGATCGCCACCGGCAACACGGCGATCGTGGTCGCGAGCGAGAAGTCCCCGCTCCCGGCGCTCTCCCTCGGCGAGGTCCTGGCCACCTCCGACCTCCCCGGCGGTGTGGTCAACGTTCTCTCCGGCCGCACCGCGGAGATCGCGGCACCCCTGGCCGCCCACCAGGACGTGAACGCGATCGACCTGGCGGGCGCGGACGAGGTCCTGGCGAAGGAACTGGAGATCGCCGCGGCCGACAACCTCAAGCGCGTCCTCCGTCCACAGCCTGTGGACGGAGGGGACTGGTCCGCGACCCCCGGCACCGAGCGCATGACCGCCTTCCTGGAGACGAAGACGGTCTGGCACCCGACGGGCGCCCTGGGCGCGTCCGGGTCGTCGTACTAGCCGCGTACCGACCGCGTACCGGCAGGCGACCGTACGGACACGGAGGGTGGCCGGGGTGTGTGATGTGCGCTCCACCGGCCACCCTCCGTCTCGGCGGGAGCCGCGCGATGCGTCACACTGGACTCTCGTGAGTTCGCATCCCCCGATACCGATCCGGGTCGTCCTGCTGTCCGGCCCGTCCGGGTCCGGCAAGTCCCTTCTCGCCGCCCGTTCCGGCCTGCCCGTGCTCCGGCTGGACGACTTCTACAAGGACGGCGACAATCCGACGCTTCCGCTGGTGGAGGGGAGTTCGGACATCGACTGGGACCATCCCCTGTCCTGGGGCACGGAGAGCGCGGTCGCGGCGATCGAGGAGCTGTGCCGGACGGGTTCGACCACCGTCCCGACGTACGACATCTCCCTCAGCGCCCGCACCGGCACGGAGACCCTGCGCGTCGAGCGGACCCCCGTGTTCATCGCGGAGGGCATCTTCGCCGCGGAGATCGTCGCCCGCTGCCGTGAACTGGGCGTCCTGGCCGACGCCATCTGCCTGACCCGCGGCCCGCTCACCACGTTCCGCCGCCGCTTCCTGCGCGATCTGAGGGAAGGCCGCAAGTCCGTGCCGTTCCTGCTGCGCCGCGGCTGGCGCCTGATGCGCCGGGAGCGCTCGATCGTGGCCCACCAGACGGGGCTCGGCGCGTATCCGTGCGACAGGGACGAGGCTCTGGGCCGGCTGGCCGCCGCCGCGGCGGGACGCTGCCAGCGGGCAGCCGCATAGCCCGCCAACAGGACCGACGCCCCGCGCGAGCCGTGACAACTCCCTTCAGTGAGACGCCAGTTCCTTACAACCAAACGGTGGCGATCACCGTCCCTAACGGGGGGCCTCACGCCTCCGCCGCCCGGAGACGCGGTGCGGCGACGCGAGTGACGACGTACAGGGAAGTGGGTAGGCGCATGCCTCTGGCACGCAGGCTGTTTCTGGGTGGCTTCACCGCCGGCGCGGTGACCGTCGCGGTGGGTGGTACGGCCGACACGGCGGAGGCCGACGACACGGTCGACACGTTCCCGGGGACGGTGACCGCGGAGAAGTTCTCGACGAACTCCACGGTGAACTCGGCGTTCTTCAAGACGACCTCGACCACGGAGCACACGGCGACCCTCTACCAGGCCGGCACGTCCGGAGCGGGCGTGGCGCTGAACGTGATCTCCGACAACCCGGACACGTCGGCCATGTACCTGTCCGGCACGGAGACCGGCCGCGGAACGCTGAAGATCACCCACCGGGGATACGCCGACGCGTCGGACAAGAGCGCCGCCGCCCTGTCGATCGACCTGCGGACGGCGGGCACGGCCGCGCAGGGCATCTACGTGACCGCGACCGACGGCCCGACCACGGGCAGCCTGATCGCCCTGCGCAACAACGACGGCCTGGACGACTTCGTGGTGAAGGGGACGGGACGGATAGGCGTGGGGATCGACCGCGGGGCCACCCCGCGCGCGCAGGTCCACGTCGTCCAGTCGCCGAGCGCTCCGGCCGCGCTGCTGGTCGAGGGCTCGGTGCGGATCGGGAACGCCGCGACCGTGCCGACGTCCGTCGACGGGACGGCCGGCGGTGGCGCGCTGTACGCGTCGAACGGCCGGCTGGTGTGGCGGGGCTCCGCGGGCACCGTCACCGTCATCGCACCGGCCTGAGCGGGAACGGGAGACGATCATGCAATTGACCCCCGAGGAACTGGTCTCGGAGTTCCATGACGCGGTGATGGAGCTCTACTTCGCACGCAAGCGGATCGTGGTCCTGGAGGCGGAGAACGCCGCGCTGAAGGCCCAGCTCTCCGCCACCACCGCCACCACCGCCACGGGCGACGGCGGCGACCAGAGCTGACGGCGCCCACGGGACCGCACCCGCGTGTGCGGGCGGACACGCGAAAGCGGGACTGGACGGACCCCCCGGCCCTCCAGTCCCGCTTCGTGTTCCCCCGGTTTCCTTGCTTCCCCCGTGTTGTGTTGCTTCCCCCGTGTTGTGTTGCTTCCCCCTGTTTCTCC
>NZ_VJZE01000545.1 GCF_009377205.1 Streptomyces phyllanthi | reverse complement strand
GGCTCAGGGCGCATGGGAGGGTAGGCTAACCTAACTTGGTGTTCGTCGACAGCCCTCCCCAGCAGCGCGCGGTGACCGCCGCGACGCCCCCTGACCGTCGGGTGATACGGACCGTGGGACTCCTCGTTTCCCTGGGGATCCTGGTCCTCGTCGCCCTGACCAGTATCGCCATCGGTGCGAAAGAGCTCTCGACGGGGCAGGTCTGGCACGGCCTGTTCCACGACACGGGGACGTACGGCGACGTCGTGGTCGGCGAGCGGCTGTCGCGTACCGTGCTCGGGCTGCTCGCCGGGGCCGCGCTCGGTTTGTCCGGTGCCCTGCTCCAGGCGCTGACCCGCAATCCGCTGGCGGACCCCGGACTGCTCGGCATCAACGCGGGCGCGTCCGCCGCGGTCGTCACCGCCATCACGTACTTCGGCGTCACCTCGCTGAGCGGCTATGTGTGGTTCGCGTTCCTCGGCGCGGCCGCGGTCGGGGCGCTCGTCTGGTTTCTCGGCGGCAGCCGTGGGGCGACGCCCGTGCGGCTCGCGCTCGCGGGCACCGCGATCAGCGCCGCTCTCTACGGCTATCTGCAGGCCGTGATGATCCTGGACGAGGCCGCGCTCGGGAAGATGCGCTTCTGGACGGTCGGTTCGCTGGCCTCGGCGACGAACTCGACGATCACGCAGGTCCTGCCGTTCCTCGGGGCGGGCATGGTCCTGGCGCTGTTCCTCGCCCGGCCGCTGAACGCCGTGGCGATGGGTGACGACACCGCCCGCGCGCTCGGTGCCGACCTGGCCCGCACCCGCGCGCTCTCGATGGCCGCCGCCACCGTGCTGTGCGGGGCGGCGACCGCGGCCTGCGGGCCGATCGTGTTCGTCGGGCTGATGATCCCGCACGTCGTGCGGTCCTTCACCGGGCCGGACCTGCGCTGGATCCTGCCGTACGCGACGCTCCTGTCGCCCGTGCTGCTGCTCGGCGCCGATGTCCTCGGGCGGATGGTGGCACGGCCGGCGGAGCTCCAGGTGGGGATCGTCACCGCGGTCCTCGGCGGGCCGGTGTTCATCTTTCTCGTACGGCGGCGGAGGACGGCACAGCTGTGAAGGTCATGAGCGATTCCGCCCCGCGCAGGTCCGGGGCGTCCGGGTCGGGGGCCCGTCGGCCCGCCCTGCGCAACCGTACCGTCCGGACCCCGGGCGGGCTGTCGGTCCGCGTGGACGTGCGGGGGTTCACCGTCGTGGCCGGGTTGCTGCTCGCCGCGCTGACCGCGAGTGTCGTACTGATCGGCACGGGTGACTTCCCGATCCCGGCCGCCGATGTCCTCAGAACGCTGGTGGGGGAGGGCAATCAGGGCCAGGAGTTCATCGTCACCGAGCTGCGACTGCCGCGCGTCCTGGTCGGACTGCTGGTCGGTGCCGCGCTCGGGCTCGGGGGCGCGCTGTTCCAGTCCATCTCCCGCAATCCGCTGGGCAGTCCGGACGTGCTCGGCCTCGCGCAGGGCTCGACCGCGGGCGCGCTTGTCGTGATCGTGCTGTTCTCGGGCACCGCGAGTCAGGTCACCGCGGGGGCGCTCGCCGGCGGGCTCGCGACCGGGCTGGGGATCTATCTGCTGGCCTGGAAGCGGGGCGTGCACGGGTACCGGCTGGTGCTGGTCGGCATCGGGGTGGCCGCGATCGTCACCGCGGTCAACGGCTATCTGATCACCAAGGCCGACCTCGTCGACGCGGCCCGCGCGGTCGTGTGGATGACCGGCTCCCTCAACGGCCGTGACTGGTCCCAGGTCGAGCCGCTGGCCTGGATGTGCGTCACCCTCGTACCCCTGGTTCTGGTGAACGCCCCCGGGCTGCGGATGACGGAGATGGGCGACGACGTGTCGTACGCCCTCGGGGTGCGCGTGGAGCGCCTGCGGATGCTGCTGATGGTGGCGGCCGTGCTGCTCACCGCCGGGGCGACCGCGGCCGCGGGGCCGGTCGGGTTCGTGGCGCTGACGGCACCCCAGCTCGCCCGGCGGCTGACCCGCTCTCCGGGACCGAACCTCGTGCCCTCCATGTGCATGGGCGCGACCCTGCTGATCACCGCGGACCTGGCCTCCCAGCGGGCCTTCGGCGCCGACCAGTTGCCCGTGGGCGTCGTGACCGGCGTCCTCGGAGGCGTCTATCTGCTGTGGCTGCTGGTCACCGAGCGGAGGGCCGGACGGATATGAGCGGCGCGCCGGCCGACGGCAACAACGACAAGAGCTCGAGGAGTACGAGAAGCACGAGGAGCACGAGGAGCACTGTGAACCGCCTGTCCGCCGAGAACGTCACCCTCGCCTACGACCAGCGGGTCATCGCCGAGCAGCTGTCGGTGGAGATACCCGACAACTCCTTCACGGTGATCGTCGGCCCCAACGCCTGCGGCAAGTCCACGCTGCTGCGCGCCCTCTCGCGGATGCTGAAGCCGTCCCGGGGGCGGGTGCTGCTGGACGGCTCTGTCATCCAGTCGATGCCCGCGAAGAAGGTCGCGCGGACGCTGGGACTGCTGCCCCAGTCGTCGATCGCGCCCGACGGGATCACGGTCGGCGACCTGGTGGGACGCGGCCGGTACCCGCACCAGGGGCTGCTGCGGCAGTGGTCGGCCGAGGACGAGCGGGTCGTACGGGAGTCGATGGAGTCGACCGGTGTCGCCGAACTCGCGGAGCGGTACGTGGACGAACTCTCCGGCGGTCAGCGGCAGCGTGTGTGGATCGCCATGGCGCTCGCTCAGCAGACGCCTCTGCTGCTGCTCGACGAGCCGACGACCTACCTCGACATCCAGCACCAGATCGACGTGCTCGACCTGTGCGCCGAGCTTCACGAGGAGCAGGGGCGGACGCTGGTCGCGGTGCTGCACGACCTCAACCACGCCGCCCGGTACGCGACCCACCTCATCGCTCTGCGCGCCGGCGAGGTGATCGCCGAGGGGGCGCCCGCCGACATCGTCACGGCCGAGCTGGTCGAGGAGGTCTTCGGGCTGCGCTGCCAGGTCATCGACGACCCGGAGACGGGGACACCGCTGGTGGTGCCGGCGGCACGGAAGGCCCGGACACGGGTGGCGGCTACAGGAGCTTCCTGAGACGCAGCAGGTCACGCAGGCCCGCCTCGAGGCGCACCCGGCCGGAGCCCCAGGCCTTCGCGAAGTGGAGCTCGCCGTCGACCAGCGCGACCAGGTCGTCGCCGGTCATGGCGAGCCGTATCTCGGCCTGCTCCCGCGGCGGCCCCTGGAGCGTGTCCAGCACCTCGATCCGGCCGCCCCTCAGACGACCGACGAAAGTGATGTCCAGGTCGGTGATGCGGCAACTCAGCGAACGGTCGAGGGCGGCCGCGCCGCGTACGTCACCGTCGGCGCCCGCCAGATTCTCCGAGAGCTTGTCGAGTGCACCGCGGCACTCCTCTATCGAGGCCATAGCGCTCGACGGTACCTCAGGGCTTCGCGGTAGCGTCTGGGCATGAGCGACTCAGTGCCCGAGGCCCGGCCGCCGCAGGAAGCGGTGGTGCCGGAGCCGGGGTCTCCCGCCGGGCCCGGGCCCGGGTTCCAGGCCGAGCCGGAGTTCCGGGCCGAGCCCGAGCCGGAGTACGACCCGGCCGCCCCGGCGCCCCTGGGTGTGCCCCGCACACCCACCGGCAACGCCGACGTCGACGCCTCCCTCGACCGCCTGGCGGACACCGACCACCTCGCCCCCGACGGACACGTCGAGGTGTACGAGGATGTACACAGGGGGCTGCGTGACGCGCTCACCGCGCTCGACGCCCGCCCGGGACCTCCGGCGCCCTCACCCTCGTACCGACCTTCGTACCAACACAGGAGCTGAACCGAACGTGGCAGGAGTGGCACGCCGTCGTCTCGACGCCGAGCTGGTGCGCCGGAAGCTCGCGCGCTCGCGGGAGCACGCCGGCCAGCTGATCGCCGCAGGACGCGTCTCCGTGGGCAGGACCGTCGCGACCAAACCCGCCACCCAGGTCGAGACCGCCGCCGCGATCGTGGTCGCCCAGGACGACAGCGATCCCGACTACGTCTCGCGCGGCGGCCACAAGCTCGCCGGCGCCCTGAAGGCCTTCGTGCCGCTGGGGCTGGCGGTGGAGGGGCGGCGGGCGCTGGACGCCGGCGCGTCCACCGGCGGCTTCACCGACGTACTGCTCCGGGCGGGCGCCGCGCACGTCGTCGCCGTCGACGTCGGCTACGGACAACTCGCGTGGTCTCTCCAGAGCGATGAACGCGTCACCGTCAAGGACCGTACGAACGTACGCGATCTGACGCTCGAAGCGATCGATGGGGAGCCTGTGGATCTTGTCGTGGGGGATCTGTCCTTCATCCCGCTCGGCCTGGTGCTGCCCGCCCTGGTGCGGTGCGCGAAACCGGACGCCGATCTGGTGATGATGGTCAAGCCGCAGTTCGAGGTGGGGAAGGAACGGCTGGGGAGTGGTGGAGTCGTACGCAGCCCGGAGCTGCGCGCCGAGGCCGTGCGCGAAGTGGGCAGGAAGGCGGGGGAGTCGGGACTCGGAGTGCGGGGCGTGACGGCCAGCCCGCTGCCCGGACCGTCGGGCAATGTCGAATACTTTCTGTGGCTGCGAGCCGGGGCACCCGCGCTGGATCCGGCCGACGTTGACCGTGCAGTGGCGGAGGGGCCGCGTTGACACAGAACCGAGCTCGTACTGTTTTCCTGCTCGCCCACACCGGGCGGCCGGCCGCCATCCGCAGCGCCGAACTCGTGGTCAAGGGACTGCTGAGGTCGGGCATCGGCGTACGCGTCCTGGAGTACGAGGCACGCGACCTGCCGCTGCCGAGCGAGGTCGAGCTGGTCCGGGAGGCCACCCCGCAGTGCCTTGAGGGGTGCGAGCTGCTGATCGTGCTCGGCGGCGACGGGACGCTGCTGCGCGGCGCCGAGTTCGCGAGGGCCTCCGGGGTGCCGATGCTCGGCGTCAACCTCGGCAGCGTCGGCTTCCTCGCCGAGGCCGAGCGCGACGACCTCGACAAGGTCGTCGACCGGGTGGTGACCCGGGCGTACGAGGTCGAGGAGCGCATGACCGTCGATGTCGTCGTGCACCGCAACGGGGACATCGTGCACACCGACTGGGCGCTCAACGAGGCGGCCGTGCAGAAGGCGGGGGCCGAGAAGCTCCTTGAGGTCGTCCTGGAGATCGACGGGCGGCCGGTGACGGGATTCGGCTGCGACGGGATCGTGCTGTCCACGCCGACCGGGTCTACGGCCTATGCGTTCTCGGCGGGCGGGCCTGTGGTGTGGCCGGAGGTCGAGGCGCTGCTGATGGTGCCGATCAGCGCGCACGCGCTGTTCGCCAAGCCGTTGGTGACGTCGCCGGACTCCGTGCTCGCGGTGGAGGTGCTGCCGCATATTCCGCCGGGCGTGCTGTGGTGCGACGGGCGGCGGACCGTGGAGTTGCCGCCGGGGGCGCGGGTCGAGGTGCGACGGGGGGCTGTGCCGGTGCGGCTCGCCCGGCTGCATCACGCTTCGTTCACCGATCGGCTGGTGGCGAAGTTCGCGCTGCCCGTTTCCGGGTGGCGGGGGGCGCCGCACTAGCGGTTTCGCCGCTGTCTCTTA
>NZ_VJZE01000544.1 GCF_009377205.1 Streptomyces phyllanthi | reverse complement strand
GGGCTTGAGGGGTGCCACCGCGGGGGCGCCTGAGAGCGCCCCCGAGCTCCGGACCGAAGAGGCCGGGGCGGATCTTCCGGCCGTGGTCCCCTTCGAGCAGCGACTCGCGGCGCTGAGGCCCTAGGAAACACGCCCTAGTTCGCGGGGCGGGCCGGGTGTCGGGCGGTGTGCGGCCGTGAGCGTGGGCGATGGATGGCCGCTCGCGCCTACCGTCCCGGCCCGCCCTTTCCGTACCGGCCGGCCCCTGCCTGGGGGTGTCCAAGGGCCGGCCGGCCGGAACCTGGCACCCAGCCGCGCCGTCCCCTGGCGGGCTGGGTGGTCCTGGAGGAGCGGAGACGCGGGGGCCTCGTCTGCCGTACGAACCCTCGTGCGAACTCCGCTCCGTACCGAGTCGTACGAAATCCACCCCCGTACGCGTTCACCGGCGTCTCCCGGGCCTCTCGCATCTCCCGCACCCTCACGTCTCCCGGGCCGCACGTGCCGAACGCGCCCCCGGCAGCCACCCCGGGCGGGCGCCCCGTGCCCGTGCACGGCGGCGCAGGGAGCGGCGTTGGCGGCGGGCCCAGGACCTGGCGCGTGCCAGCTCCCGGTCCCAGGCGCGGCGGCAGCGGGTGGCGCGGAGTTGGGCGAAGAGGAGCTCGTAGCGGGCGAGGACGGGGGCCGCGTCGTAGCGGTGGGCGCTCTGGAGGGCGGCCTGGCCCATGGCGCGGCGGGCCCCCTCGTCCGCGATCAGTTCGAGGATGGCGTCGGCGAGGGCGCGCGGGTCGTCGACGGGGACGAGGCGGCCGTCGACACCGTCCGTGATGATCTCGGCGGGCCCGAGCGGGCAGTCGGTACTGATGACCGGTACCCCGCAGCGCATCGCCTCGACCAGCGTCATCCCGAACGACTCCGCGTCCGAGGCGCTCACCACCAGGGACGCCTTGGCGAACTCGGCCTCGATGGGGGTGCGCGGGCCCATCAGACGTACCCGGCCGGAGAGGCCGAGTTCGTCGACCAGACCGCGCAGACGCTCCTTCTGCTTGCCGCCGCCGTAGACGTGCAGCTGCCAGTCCGGTTCCTTCGGTGCCACCCGTGCGAACGCCTCCAGGAGCAGGTCGAAGCGCTTGCCGGGGGCCAGCCGGCCCGCTGCCGCGATCACCGGGGTGGTGCCGGTCGAGGGGGAGACGCCGACCTCCGGGACGATGTTCGGCACGGACATCACGTGGACGCCCGGTAGCGGCATCCGCGTCCGGTACGCGTGCGCGTCCGCCTCGGTCGTCGTCACCACCGCGTCCAGCTCCCGGTAGTGGCGGGCGAGCACCTTGCGCAGCCGTTTGGTGTGCGCGTCGTGGCGCAGGTGTTCCTGGCCGATGCGCAGCGCGCGGCGGGGTGCGAAGCGGGCGGCGTACACGTTGAGGCCGGGGCGTGTGCCGATCACGACGTCCGCGCGGCAGCGGGAGAGGTGGGCCCGGGCCCTGAGGTCGGTGAGACGGCTGTACTGGCGGTACCGCCGGTCCTCGGCCGGGAAGTCGACGGCCGGCTGACCGAACGCGGGGTCGGAGGTGTCCGTGCTGCCCGCACGTGTGTCCACCAGGGGAACCAGGCTGATCCGCGGGTCGATCCCGAAGCGGGGGGCCTTGCGGTGCCGGGCCATGGACACGATCTCCACCGTGTGGTGGTCCGCCAGCGCGGACGCGAGGTTCAGCGTGGTGCGGACGGTGCCGCCGATGGCGTAGGCGTTGTGCAGCAGGAACACGATCTTCATGCGCTGACCTTCGTCTTCGTGCGGTGGATCGTGGGGTGGTGGATCGGCGTGGGGTGGATCGTGGGGTGGTGGATCGGCGTGCGGTGGATCGGCGTGGGGTGGATCGTGGGGCGGTGGTCTGTTGTGCGGTGGTCTGTTCTGCGGTGGCTCGTCGGGTACTGGTTCGTCTTCGTCGCGCGTGGGTCGCGCGTCCGGTCGGTGTGCGGGCCGCTCCTCGTCAGCTCCATAGGTGTCGCGTACCCGTCCTGTCCGTACCACTCCGGGCGATCGCTGTGATTTCGGCCCGCATCGGCCTCGTCGCTCCCGCTGCCCTTGCCGCGTTGTCTGAGATCCATCCGATCCCTACGCCCCTTCCCGGACCTTGTGACCCTCTGCGGCCCGTACGACCCCTTCTGGTGTGATGTCGGTCAGGCGCGGTCCGTCCTGGCACACCGGACACCGTGGCCCGGCGAGGTAAGCCACCCGCCCGGCCCCGGTGAGAGGCGGGTAAGAAGCCCGTTCCCGTCCCCTTCCACCGGGTGGTGGAGGGCCATGGCCTTGGCAGACTGGTGGGGTGCCCCAGAATGTGCTGCTCGCCGAGGACGACCGCGCCATCCGACATGCCCTGGAACGCGCGCTGACCCTTGAGGGTTACGAGGTCACGGCCGTCGCTGACGGCGTCGAGGCGCTCGCGCAGGCCCATCGGACGCCACCGGACGTGCTCGTTCTGGACGTGATGATGCCGGGCATCGACGGCCTCCAGGTGTGCCGTGTCCTGCGCGCGGAGGGTGATCGGACGCCGATCCTGATGCTCACCGCGCTCGTCGAGACGGCCGACCGGATCGCCGGTCTGGACGCCGGAGCGGACGACTACGTCGTTAAGCCGTTCGACGTAGACGAGGTCTTCGCCCGGCTACGCGCCCTGCTGCGCCGGACGGGTAACTCCACCGACGTACCCAAACCACCCGGCGAGGCGGACGGGCTCCTCTCCGCCGCCGGACTGCGTATGGACGTGCACGCCCGGCGGGCCTGGCGCGGGGCGCGGGAGCTGGAGCTGACGCGTACCGAGTTCGACCTCCTCGAACTGCTCATGCGCAACGCCGGGATCGTGCTCGACCACTCGACGATCTACGACCGCATCTGGGGCTACGACTTCGGCCCCGGCTCCAAGAACCTCGCCGTGTACGTCGGCTATCTGCGGCGCAAGCTCGACGAACCGGGGTCACCGGCACTGATCCACACGGTGCGCGGCGTGGGGTACGTGCTGAGGGAGGACTGAGTGCGCCTTCGCCTGGGCCGGGTCTCCTCCCTGCGGGCGACCTTCACGGTGTCCTTCGCGGCCGTGGCGGCCGTCGTCACCGTCCTCGTGGGCGTCCTCAGCTACAGCGCGGCCGCACGTCTGGTGCGGGTGGACCAGCAGACGGTGTTCGCCGAGGTGGTGCGGGACCTTCAGGAACAGGTGCGGGAGCGTGAGTTCGGCCCGGAGGACTACGCGTCCTCGGACCAGGGCGGTCCGCGTGACGAGCTGATGGGGCTCGGCCGTACGGATGTGCAGGTGCTCGGCCCGGGCGGTGCGCTGGTGGACCGGGGCAGCCCGGTTCTGCCCGTGCGCGCCGTGGACCGCCGTACGGCCGCGTCCGTCGTCGCGGGCCACACGGCCGAGCACGACGAGGTGCCCCTCGGTGACGACCGTTTCCGTGTGGCCACCGTCGCCCTCGGGGACGGGCGGGGTGCCGTACAGGTCGCACAGGAGTTCAGCGACACCGAGGACCTGCTGCGGGAGCTCCAGCAGCGGACCGTGCTGCTGGAGGCGACGGTCGTGGTCTCGGCCGGACTGTTCGGCTGGTGGCTGGCCCGCCGGCTCACCCGGCGTCTGGTGCGGCTCGCGGGAGCGGCGGAGGACGTGGCCCGCACGGGCCGCCTCTCCATCCAGGTGCCGGTCACGGGCCGCGACGAGGTGGGCCGGCTCGGCCGTTCCTTCGACCGGATGCTCGTACGGCTCGCGCAGTCGGAGGAGGACCAGCGCCGGCTGGTCCAGGACGCGGGCCACGAACTGCGCACGCCGCTCACGTCGTTGCGTACGAACATCTCTCTCCTGCGCCGTATCGACGAGTTCCCGGCGTCGGTCCGCGAGGAACTGGTCGCCGACCTCACCCAGGAGGCGCGCGAACTGACGGACCTGGTCAACGAGTTGGTCGATCTCGCGGCCGGCCAGTCCAGCACCGAGCCGGTCCAGCGGGTCGCGCTCGCGGACATAGCCGAGGACGTGGCGGGGTCCGCCCGGCGTCGTACCGGGCGGGAGATCACGGTGCGGGCACACGGGGACACGACGGTGGCCGGACGGGCCGGGACCCTGCAGCGGGCGGTGTCGAACCTGGTGGAGAACGCGGCGAAGTTCGACCGCGAGGGGACCGGGGTGATCGAGATCGTGGTGACGGGTGTCGCCGCCGACGGGGACGCGGGCTCCGGGTCCGGGTCCGGGTCCGCGTCCAGCTTCGGGACCAGACCCGGCTCCGGACCCGGCTCCGGACCCGGCTCCGGCGTGGGGACGTGGTCCGCCGTGACGGAGGCGGTGAGGGAGGGGGCCGTCGGAGCGGAGGAGCCCGCGGACGGTGACGGCACCGGCCCCGAGGCCGTCCGAGTCGAGGTGCTCGACCGGGGCCCGGGGATCGCCGAGACCGACCTCATCCGTGTCTTCGACCGCTTCTACCGCGCCCCGGACGCCCGCAGCCTCCCCGGCTCCGGGCTCGGCCTGTCCATCGTCCGTGAGGTCGCCACGGCCCACGGGGGCGAGCCGTTCGCCTTCCGGAGGGAGGACGGGGGGTCGGTCATCGGGTTCACGGTGAGTACGGCGGCTGAGGACGGCTGAGGGACCTGTGGGCGGCCGCACAGGTGCCTGACCGCGTGGGTTCTCAGGCAGCCGTGCCTCGTGCCCCCGCGCTCCAGCGCCCGAGGACGGGCTCTCCGAGGGTGCGGGCGAGGCCGCACAGGGTCTGGCCGTGGCCGGCGAAGAGGGAGTCGCGGGAGGTGAAGTAACCGAGGTCGGCGAGGACCTGGGCGGACAGGTCGCAGGTTCCGTCCTGGGTGCCGCAGCTGACCGGGCCGTCCCAGCGCAGGCCGGTTCGGGCCACGGCGTCGAACAGGGTTTCGCCGCCCTTGTTGGTGAAGCCGTCGGTGAAGCTGTCGGTGGGCCCGCCGGAGGAGTCCGTCCGTGCGTCCTCGAACAGTTCGCCGATCGGCACCCACGTCCCGTGGACGCGGAACTCCGGCCACGCCAGCAGCACCTGCTCCGGCACCAGCGGCTTCAGTCGCGGGAACCGCGGGTACCAGAAACTTCCGTCGACGAGCAGTCCCCGTACGCGTGTCGGGACGTCCATCGCGCGGGCGACCGCTTCCAGTACGGCCATGCGCTGGCTGCACGAGCCCCGGCCCAGCGCCAGGGTGCGCGAGGCGCGTCGGCTGTCGTCGACCGAGTACACCGGGCGGACCTCACGGGCGATGATCCCGTGGGCGGTACGGAGGGCGTCGAGCGGGGAGCCGGTAGAGGAGTCGAGCGGGGATCCGGTCGGGGAGTCGAGCGGGGATCCGGTCGGGGAGTCGGGCCGGGCGGCTTCCTCCCGTACACGTGCGACCAGCGCGGTGACGCGCGGGTGCTCCCGGTCCAGGATCCGGGTGGGGCGGGTCGAGCCGCTCACGGCCTCCGCGCGGTCGCCCGGCCCGTGCCGTACGGCGTCCGCGCCCCGGGCAGCCCGGTACGGCATCAGCAGTCGACTGGTCATGTTCGCCCCCCGGGGTTCGGGTCCACCCCGTGCCCGCCCGTAGGTGGTCTGTCTCTTATACA
>NZ_VJZE01000543.1 GCF_009377205.1 Streptomyces phyllanthi | reverse complement strand
GCCCCCGCCCCGGACCCCGCCGCGATGCGCAAGCAGTACCGGGCCGAAGGACTCGACGAGCATGAACTCGCCGACCATCCCATGGTGCAGTTCGAACGCTGGTTCACGCAGGCCGCGGCCGAGGGCGCGGTGTTCGAGCCGAACGCGATGGTGGTCTCGACGGCGGACGCCGAGGGCCGGCCGACCTCCCGTACGGTGCTGATGAAGGCGTACGACGAGCAGGGCTTCGTCTTCTACACGAACTACGACTCCCGCAAGGGCCTCGACATCGCGGGCAACCCGTACGTCTCGCTGCTGTTCCCCTGGCACCCCATCGCCCGCCAGGTGGTCGTGACCGGGACGGCCCGTCGTACGGGGCGTGACGAGACGGCGGCGTACTTCCGTACCCGTCCGCACGGCTCCCAGCTGGGTGCCTGGGCCAGCGCGCAGTCCTCGGTGATCTCCTCACGCGCGGAGATCGACACCGTGTACGACGAGCTGAGCGCCCGCTATCCGGAGGGCGAGCAGGTGCCGGTGCCGCCGAACTGGGGCGGTTTCCGGGTCGTGCCGCAGACGGTGGAGTTCTGGCAGGGGCGGTGGAACCGGCTGCACGACCGGCTGCGGTACGTGGCGGAGCCGGGCGGGGCGTGGCGGGTCGAGCGGCTCAGCCCCTGAGGTGGCTCGGCCCCTGAGGTGGCTCAGCCTGTGAGGAAGCTCAGCCTGTGAGCGCGTACGTCTCAGGCGAGGGCCTCATCCAGGAGTTCGGCCCACTGCGCCACCACCCGGTCGCGGCGGCCGGTGTCGTCGGTGAGGAGGTTGGCGAGGCCCAGGCCGCGGGCCATGTCGAGGAGGCCCTGGACGGTCTCACGGACGCCGGGTACGGACTCGTCCGCGCCGAGCAGCTCCACGGCGATGCGGTGGGTCTCGCGGCCGATCCGGTCCTCCAGTTCCGTCACCCTGGGGCGGAGCTGGTCCTCGTTGGAGGCGGCGACCCACAGGTGGAGCGCGGCGCGGAAGAGCGGGCCGGTGTAGAGGTCGACCAGGGCGGCGATCACGGCCCGGCGGTCGGCGGCGCCCTCGGGGAAGAGGGCGCGCAGGGCCGTGGAGCGCTCTTCGGCGACGTACTCGACGGCCGCGGTGAACAGGTCCTCGCGGGTCCGGAAGTGGTGCTGGGCGGCGCCCCGGGACACGCCGGCGCGCTCGGCGACGACGGAGACCGTGGAGCCCGCCCAGCCGTGTTCCGCGAGGCAGGCGACGGCGGCTTCGAGGAGACGTCGGCGGGTGGCCCGGCTGCGGTCCTGTTTGGGCATGCGTTCGACCATGGTCGCCTCGTCCGTACGCGTACCGCCCGTGCCCACCGCGCCCGTGCTCACACCAGCCATGCGGGATCCCGTCTTTCCAGGAAGGCCGTCATTCCCTCGCGGGCCTGCGGGGAGGCGAACAGCTGGGCCGAGAGGCCGGTCAGCCGGGACGCGTCCTGGTCGAAGCCCTGCAGCACCTTAGCCGTGAGCAGCCGTTTGGTCTCGGCGAGGGCTTCCGGGGAGGCGCGGCGCAGGCCGTCCAGTACGGGGGCGAGGACCTCGTCGACGCCGTCGGCGTCCCCGTCGTCCGCCGCCGCCGTGATCAGGCCGATGCGGGCCGCCTCGGCCGGTCCGAAGGTCTCGCCGGTGAGGTAGTAGCGGGCGAGGGCGCGTGGGTCCGTACGGGGCAGGAGGGGCAGCGAGATGACCGCGGGGGCGACGCCGACGCGTACCTCGGTGAAGGCGAACGTGGCCCGGTCGGAGGCGGCCGCGATGTCGCAGGCGCCGAGGAGGCCGAGGCCGCCCGCCCGTACGTGTCCGGCGACCCGGGCGACCACGGGCTTGGGCAGGGCGACGATCTTCCTCATCAGCTCGACCAGCGCCTCCGGGGGCGGCGGGTCGCGCAGGTCGGCGCCCGCGCTGAAGGTGTTGCCGGTGTGGGTGAGGACGACGGCGCGTACGTCGTGGTCGTCGCCGTACCGGGTCAGCGCGTCGGCGAGCTCGCCGACGAGCGCGGCCGACAGGGCGTTGCGGTTGGCCGGTGAGTCGAGGGTGAGGGTGGTGATGCCGCGGTGGTGCGCGGTGTGGACGAGGTCCGTCACGGTTTCTCCCCCAGTTCCCGGACCTTGCGCTGTTCCTGGAGGTCGCGCAGTTCGCGGCGGAGGATCTTGCCGGAGGCGGCGCGGGGTACGGCGGAGAGGAAGGTGACGCGGCGGACGCGCTTGTAGGGGGCGACGCGTTCGGCGACGTACATCATGACCTCTCCTTCGGAGAGGTCCGTGGCGGTGGGCTGGCGGACCACATAGGCGTGCGGGACCTCGTTGTTGTCGTCGTTGTAGAAGCCGATCACGGCGGCGTCGGCGATGCCGGGGTGGGTGAGCAGGAGGGCTTCGAGTTCGGCGGGGGCGACCTGGAAGCCCTTGTACTTGATCAGTTCCTTGACGCGGTCGACGATGTACAGCCAGCCGTCGGCGTCCACGTGTCCGATGTCGCCGGTGTGGAGCCAGCCGTCCGTGTCGATCATCGCGGTGGTGGCGTCGGGACGTCCCAGGTAGCCCTTCATGACCTGGGGGCCGCGGATGAGGACCTCGCCGGGTTCGCCGGCGCCGAGGTCCTCGGAGGGGTCGTTCAGGGAGACGATCCGCATCTCGGTTCCCGCGATGAGCTTGCCGACGGTGCCGGGGGGTGCGTCCTGGGCGGTGTCCAGGGGGACGAGGTGGGTGCAGGGCGAGAGTTCCGTCATGCCGTAGGCCTGGCTGACGGGCGGCAGGCCGAGGCGCCGGGCGCAGGCCTGGGCGAGGCGGGCGTCCAGGGGTGCGGCGGCGGAGACGATGTACGTCAGGGACGACAGGTCGTACTCCGCCACCTTCGGGTGTTTGGCGAGGGCGAGGACGATCGGCGGGGCGACGAACAGTCCGGTGATGCGCTGCTCCTCGATCGCGGTGAGGAAGGTTTCGAGGTCGAATCGGGGCAGTACGACGACGGTGGCGCCCTGTTTGAGGGGCGCGTTCATGAGGGCCGTCAGCCCGTAGATGTGGAAGAACGGCAGCACGGCGAGGACGCGTTCGCCGGGGCCGAACCGGGTGGCGGGTTCGAGCTGCGCGAGGTTGGTGGCGATGGACCGGTGGGTGAGCATCACGCCCTTGGGGATGCCGGTCGTGCCGGAGGAGTACGGCAGGGCGGCGATGTCCTCGGCGGGGTCGATGTCGAGGTGCGGTTCGGGTGCGGTGGTGGCGAGCATGTCGATGAGGGACCGGTGCCCCGGGGCGTTGTCGCAGACGAAGATCTCCCGTATGCCTCCGGCGCGTTCGGCGGCCGTGCGCGCCGTCTCCAGGAGGGGCGAGACGGTGACGATCCAGCGGGCGCCGGAGTCGGTGAGCTGCTTCGCGAACTCGTCGGGCGTGGCGAGCGGGTGCACGGTGGTGACCGAGGCTCCCGCGCGCGTGGCGGCGTAGAAGGCCGTAGGGAAGGCGATCGTGTTCGGGCTGTGCAGGGCGAGTACGTCGCCCTTCTCGACACCCGTGTCGGCGAACGCGGCGGCCAGCCGCCGGTGGAAGCGGTCCAGCTGCTCGTACGTGATCGTGGTTCCGTCGACGCCGTCGATCAGCGCGGGGGTGTCCCCGAACTCAGCGGCCCGGCCCAGGACGGCCTCGTGGATGGGGAGTTCGACGGCCGGGACGTCTGCGTACTCGCTGCGGAACATGGGTCCTCCTCGCACGACGGTGCACGACGGTGTGCTGCGGGGTACGTCCTGGGGCGGCCCCACACTCAGTACGTGGTCCCCGCACTCAGTACGACTTGGGCAGGCCCAGGGTCTGGTGGGAGACGTAGTTGAGGATCATCTCGCGGCTCACCGGTGCGATACGGGACACGCGTGCGGCCGTGACGAGGGAGCCGAGGCCGTACTCACGGGTGAGGCCGTTGCCGCCGAGGGTGTGCACGGCCTGGTCGACGGCCTTGACGCAGGCTTCTCCGGCGGCGTACTTGGCCATGTTGGCGGCCTCCCCGGCGGCCGTGTCGTCCCCGGAGTCGTAGAGGAGGGCGGCCTTCTGCATCATCAGGCGGGCGAGTTCGAGTTCGATGTGGGCCTGTGCGAGGGGGTGCGCGATGGCCTGGTGGGAGCCGATGGGGGTCTTCCACACGGTGCGGTCGCGGGCGTACTCGACGGCCCTGGCGAGGGCGTACCGGCCCATGCCGATCGCGAACGCGGCCGTCATGATGCGCTCGGGGTTGAGACCGGCGAACAGCTGGAGCAGGCCCGCGTCCTCGTCGCCGACGAGGGCGTCGGCGGGGAGCCGTACGTCGTCGAGGGTGAGCTCGAACTGCTTCTCGGCGGAGTTGATCTCCATGTCGATGGCGCGCCACCCGAAGCCGGGCGCGTCCTTCGGGACGACGAACAGGCAGGGCTTGAGCGTGCCGGTGCGGGCGTCTTCGGTGCGGCCCACGATGAGGACGGAGTCGGCGATGTCGACGCCCGAGATGAACACCTTGCGGCCGGTGAGCAGCCAGTCGCCTCCGGCGTCCCGGCGGGCGGTCGTGGTGATGCGGTGGGAGTTGGAGCCGGCGTCGGGTTCGGTGATGCCGAAGGCCATGGTGCGGGTGCCTTCGGCGATTCCGGGGAGCCAGCGCTGTTTCTGGGCGTCGGTGCCGTAGCGGGCGATGACCGTGCCACAGATGGCCGGGGAGACGATCAGCATGAGGAGGGGGCAGCCCGCGGTGCCGAGTTCTTCGAGGACTATGGAGAGTTCGGCTATGCCGCCGCCTCCGCCGCCGTGTTCCTCCGGGAGGTTGACCCCTAGGTAGCCGAGCTTGGCTGCCTCGGACCAGAGCTCGTCCGGGTAGCCTCCGGCGGCTGTGACTCGGGTGAGGTAGTCGCGGCCGTACCTCTTGCCGAGGGCTGCTACTGCTGTTCTTAGGGCCTTGTGTTCTTCGGTTTCCATAACGGGGCTCATGGGGCTCCTAAGGGGGCGGGACTGATTGTCGTTTGGAGGGTGCGGCTTGCGTCGTGGCTTGTCGCGCAGTTCCCCGCGCCCCTTACCTGTCCTCGACCACGGCCAGCAAGGTGCCCACCTCCACCTGGAGGCCTGGGGCCGCGTGCAGGGCCGTGAGTGTTCCCGTTGCCGGGGCGGTGATCTTGTGTTCCATCTTCATGGCCTCCAGCCAGAGCAGGGGTTGGCCCGCTTCCACCTGGGCTCCCTCGGTCAGGCCTTCGGCCAGGCGTACGACCGTGCCGGGCATCGGGGCCAGGAGGGAGCCGGGGGCGTGCTGGGCGGTCGGGTCCGGGAAGTGGGGCAGGGCGGTGAGGGCCGTGTTGTTCACGTACACCTGGTCGCCGTGGCGGGACACCTCGAACTTCCGCCGGACACCGTCCACTTCGAGGACCACGCGGGTGGCGTCCGCGTGCACGACCCGTACTCCCTCGGCGGTCAGGCCCGCGCGCGTGTGGTGGTACTCGACCTCGTGGACCTCGTGTTCCTCGCCCGCGAGGGCGTAGCGCTTGGTCTGGGGCCCGGAGGGCAGGTTGCGCCAGCCGCCGAAGCGGGAGCGTCCGTGGGCGTCGGCGAGGGCTGCGGCC
>NZ_VJZE01000542.1 GCF_009377205.1 Streptomyces phyllanthi | reverse complement strand
CTCGTGGCCTCGGCCGTCGCCGCGCTGCTGCTGACGAGCGGCGCCGTCCTGTACCGGCGAGGCCGGGCCGCCTCCCGTCGGTAGTACTCCCCAGCAGTCCCCTCCGGGTGCCGGACGCTTCGCGTCCGGCACCTGAGTGCGTTTCAGGGCCTCCTCGGCCCATCACTCGTGCGGGTGGTGGGAGGGGGCCGAGGCGGAGGAGCCAAGAGGAAGATTGGCATACATATGACTGATAACTGGAGTGAATAAGGATAAACGGGTGGCGGCGCGTGCGCTGTGGCTGCTCCCGATGAGCCGAGCGAGGAGCATTCATGGCCGCAGAGCAACGGCGCCGCAGAAGATGGCCCGTATACGTGGCGGTCGGCATCGCCGCGTCGTCCGCCCTGCTGCCGGGAGCGGGATACGCCGTGGGTGCCGGGACGGAACGGGCGCCCCGGACGTCGGTGCCGGCGTCGACACGGATCACGAAGGCCACCGGTACACCGTCGGCACCGTCCGCCTCGCCCGAACCCTCCGTATCGCCCGCACAGTTGGCACCGTCCGCCCTGCCCGCACCACTCGCGTCCTCCGCGTCACCCACGTCCTCCGCGCCCCCCGCGTCCTCGGCGCCCAAGACGCAGTCAGCACTCGCCCCGTACCCCGCGTTCGGCGCCTACCTCGACTACGGCCCCGTCGGCGTGACCCGCATGGCTCTGCTCAGCCGGTGGCTGGGCGGGGCCCAACTGCGCGTGGGGCACACGTATCTGCCGGGCGACCGCTGGAGCAACATCGAGGGCGCCCCCCGCTTCCTCGACGCGTGGGCGAAATGGCGCCGGGCCAGGAGCGACCGGATCCTCGTCCTCAACGTGCCCATGCTGGAGCGCAACGAGCAGCGCCTCACCGACACCCAGGTGCGTGCCCTGCTGCGCCGGGGCGCGGCCGGGGAGTTCGACGCCCACTACCGCCGCCTGGCCCAGCGGCTGGTGGGGTTGAGGGTGCCGGACACCGTCATCGTGCTCGGCTGGGAGATGAACGGCATCACCTACAGCCACCGGTGCGGGCCGGACCCGCAGTCCTGGAAGGCGTACTGGAACAGGATCGTCACCGCCATGCGGGCGGTGCCGGGCCAGCGGTTCCGGTTCGACTTCACGCCGAGCCGCGGGCGCGACGCGGTGCCCTGGACGGAGTGCTACCCGGGGGACGCCACGGTCGACATCATCGGCATGGACGCGTACGACCAGCCGCGGGGGCTCTCCTTCGACCAGCAGGTGGCGGAGCCGTACGGACTGCAGAAGCACGTGGACTTCGCGAAGGAGCACGGCAAACCCATCTCGTATCCGGAATGGGGCCTGTTCCGCAACGGCGACAACGCCGAGTACATGCGGCGCATGCTGGCCTGGATCGACCAGCACAGGCCGCTGTACAACACGGTCACCGACTACTGCCCGCACGGGGTGTGGCAGTGCAGGAGGAACCCGAAGGCGTCCGCGGTCTACCGGTCCGTGCTCCACGGGCGCATCGCGACACGGCCGGCGCCCCAGCTCGCTCCGGGGCCGCTGTCTCCGGCGAACTGCTTTCCGCTGAACCTGAGCGGCTGGATCGAGCACTGGATCGGTGGAGCGCTGTGCGTGCGCTACAACTGGTGGGCGCGCTCCTGGTTGCCCTTCTGACCGCCAGAGCGCGGACCGCCGGCCGCGGCGGGAGGCTCAGCTCCCGCCGCCACCGCGTTCCCGTCGGCCGCGTACGAGTTCCCTGGCCCGGCCGCGCGCGGCGACCTCGGCCAAGACCGCCGACAGCAGCGGAGCGGTGCGCCTCCGGGCCAGCAGCAGCCGCTGGTTGACCACGGGTTCGGGGCGCCAGTGGCGCTTGTACGGCTCGTCGCCGCGCAGCAGGCTGAGCGTGCCGCGCTGCCCGCTTCCGGTGTGCCGGGCGCAGGCGTCCAGCAGCATCACGGCGACGTCCGCCTTCCGCTCGCGCAGCCGCGGATGGGCGCCGTACAGATAGCCGCCCGCCAGGCGCGGCGACAGCAGCGTCAGATCGACGGCCACCACCTCGCCGTCCAGCAGGAACTCGGTGACCACGGCGTCGCCGGAGCGCACCATCGGGCCGATCGCGCGCGTCAGGTGGCCGGCGAAGCGCTCCCGGAGGTGCTCCGGCGTCACCCCGCGGCCCTGCCACTGCAGCCGGTGCAGTGCGAGGAGCCGTCGCAGCGCGCTGTCCGCGTGGTCCGGGGTCACGGTCCGGCGTTCCACGCCCAGCGCGGTCAGTTTGCGCAGCTTGGCCCGTACCCGCTGGGCCTTCGCCGCCGGCAGCCGGGCCGTGAGCTCCTCGATCGGTACGGCGGGCAGCTCCAGGCAGAGCGAGTCGTCCACCCGGCGGCGCGGTCCGCTCCAGCGCTCGTAGACCTGCTCGGCGGCCCCGCCGGGCCGTACCTCGCGGAGGTCGACCAGTGCGGTGCGGGCGGCGGCCGACAGCGCCTCGGCGAGCGCGTCCGCCGCCCGGTCGGTGTGGTCGTCGTCGAGCAGGACGTCCCCGTAGTCGGAGATCGCCCCGCCCAGCGGGACTAGCCGGGGCACCGGCCATCCGACCCGCATCAGCGGGGCGACCGCGCGGAGTTCGCCGTACGCGCCGCTCTCGCGCACCAGCACCAGCCGGAGCCGGCCCGGTCTGCCGTACGACAGCCACCACGAGTACAGCCAGGCGTGGCTCTGGAACGGGGTCGCCGTGGCGCAGCTCCGGTACAGCCGGTCCCAGGCGGGGCCGAGTGCGGCGAAGTCCCGCTCGTCGGTGCACACTTCGGCCCGCAGCGTACGGCTGGGGGCCTGCAGGACGGCGCTCACCGCTGGCCGCGCGCGTCAGCCGCGGTGGCCGGGCCGGGCACCGCCGCGGACGGTGCTCCGTCGGCCGCGGCGCGCCGTGGGCGGACCAGCATCGCCAGACCGCCCAGCAGGCCGCCCGCGCTCGCGCCCACCAGCCCGGTCAGCGCCGGGGACGCCGAGGACGGCTCGGTGGGCCGGACGGCGCGGGAGAACCGCAGGAGTTCGACGTGCGTGGCGTTCTTGGCGTGGTTGGCGTGCCGGGTCAGCGAGCGGGAGACCGCGTTGGCCATGTCGACGGCGAGATCGGCCTGCGCGGAGGTGGCCGTCACGGCGACCATCGGCGCGTCCGGCGAGGTCGCCGACCGGACGCTCCTGCGCAGCGTCCTCATCGGCACGCCCGCCCACACCTGGGCGTCTCCGAGCACCGCGAGCTGGGTGGCGACCCGGCTGTACGCCTGGGCGAAGCCGAGGGCCGCCTGCGGGTCCGCCTTCTTGGTCGGTACGGCGATGACGTACGCGGTGGCCGAGTAGGCGGGTGGCGTGAAGGCGCCGTACGCGCCCCCGGCGAGGCAGCCGGTGACGACGGCGGCCGCGAGCGCGGACCACGGCGGCAGCGCTCTCAGGCGCCGGAGCGCCGGGCGCGACCGGATCGGGGGCGTCGGGGATTCAGCCTTGGAGGTCATGGAGGTCATCAGGACTCCTTGCGTGGAAACCCCGGTCTTCGGGCCGGGGAGGAAGCGAATCCGAACATCGACGGACACGCAGCGTCCGGGTGGCGTTACGCTGTGTCGCGCCCGGCGGCGACAACCAAGTTGCCGGGTCTACCGCCGGGCCGGCGGGAAGTCAGGTCTGTGGAGCTTGTGCAGCTGGTCACTCCCAGGTGGCGACGAGGTCGGGGTCGAGCGGGAGACGGCGGCCGCGTACACGTTCATGAGCTGGGCGGCGCTGCGGGTGATGCAGTAGTGGTGGGCCGCGGCGGAGACCGGGCGGCCGGGCGGCTCGGACCGCCCGGCCCCGGTCGGGGCGCGGCTCTTGGCCAGTGCGCGGGTCTCGGCCAGGGCGCGGGCGAAAGCGTCCGCGCCGCCCCGCACCCGGCGGGCCCCGGCGGAGAGGTGCGGCGGCAGGTCCTCGAGGGCCGGACAGGAGGCGTACAGCACCGGCAGCCCCGCCGCGAGGCCCTCCACGACGGCGAGGCCGAACGACTCCTCCGGACTGGGTGAGGCGAGCACGTCCATCGCCGAGGTCAGCGACGGCAGATCGGGCCCGGGGGTGCCGTCGGGGACGTACGGTCGCTCGCCCGTGAACAGCACCCGGTCGGTCACTCCGGCGCGCTGGGCGGTGCGCCGCAGCACGTTCTCCTCCGGGCCGCCGCCGGCCAGCAGCAGCCAGCAGTCGCCGGGGAGTTGCCCGAGCGCGCCGATCAGGACGTCGAAGCGTTTGCCGGCGGACAGCCGGCCGACGCCGCCGACGACGTACGCGTCCTCCGGCAGCCCGAGCCGGCGGCGGGTGCGTTCGCGGGTGAGCGGGTCGAAACGGAAGCGGGCCACGTCGATGCCGTTGGGCACGATCTCGATCCGTGGTTCGGGCACGCCCCAGCGTCTGAGCCTGTCGGCCACCGTGGCCGAGACCGCGACCGTGGAGCGGCCCAGCCGCTCGCTGGCCAGGTACAGCGCGCGCACACCCGGGCTCAGGGCGCGGCCCTCCATCTGGCTGCCGCCGAGGGAGTGTTCGGTGGCCACGACCGCCCGGACTCCCGCCAGGCGTGCGGCGATCCTGCCGTACACACATGCCCGGTAGAGGTGGGTGTGCACGAGGTCGTAACCGCCGGACCGGATCAGACGGACCAGCCGGGGCAGGGCGGACAGATCGCGGTTGCCGGCCATACCGAGGTGGACGACGCGGACGCCGTCCGCGGTCAGGCCCGCCGCGACCGGGCCGGGGTTCGTGAGCGTCACCACGTCGCAGTCGACGGGCAGATGGCGCAGCAGCAGCCGGAGCTGCTGTTCCGCGCCGCCGACGCCGAGGCCGGTGATGACGTGCAGGGCCTTCAACTCGGGCATCGCGGGGGCTCACACCCTCTCGACGGGGCGGCGGCGCAGCCGATGCAGATGGTGCAACTGGTGCAGCCGGTGCTTGAGATGCAGCCGCCAGGCCGTGTCGTGCTCTCCTACATGGACGCGCGGGAGGGCGAGAGGGCCGGTCAGGTCGCCGGGATCGGTGGCGCAGGCGTAGCTGTAGCCCGCCTGCCGTACGGCCTCGACGGTGCGGCGGTCGACCCTGCCGTACGGGTAGCAGAAGCCGTGGACGGGGGCACCGGTCATCTCGGACAGGAGGGCTCTGCTGTCCCTCACCTCGGAGCGGAGCAGCGCGTCGTCGGCGCGGGTCAGGTCCACGTGGGTGAGGCCGTGCGAGCCGATCTCGACCCCCTCGGCGGCGGCCTGCCGGATGCCGTCCACCGACAGCAGCGGCTTGCGCGGGCCGAGCGGGTCCCAGGCGTTGTGGCCGCCCAGCCTGCCGGGCAGGACGAACAGGGTGGCGCCGCAGCCGTGGCGGCGCAGCAGCGGCAGGGCGTGCGCGACGAAGTCGGCGTACCCGTCGTCGAAGGTGAGCCCCACCAGGTCCTGCCCCGTTCCCCGGGCGCGCGCGGCGAGCAGCTCGCCGACGCCGACGCCGCGCAGGCCCCGGCGGCGCAGCCAGTCGAGCTGCCGGTCCAGTCGATGGGGCGACACGGTGACGCGGTAGGGGTCGTGGGCGCAGTCGCCCACCGAGTGGTACATCGCCACCCACGGGGGTGGGCCG
>NZ_VJZE01000541.1 GCF_009377205.1 Streptomyces phyllanthi | reverse complement strand
GTCCACATGTAGACCTCGCCCCCTGATCTGCGTCCTCCCCCCTCCCCCCACTGATACGGCCCGCCGCAACCCGGCGGGCCGTATCGACTTCCACTTGCGGGCGGTCCGTCGGGGAGCAGTCGCGGCCGACCGCGGAAGAAGCCCGAGCCGTGGGGGTCGTAACCTCGGCGCCCTTGACACGAGCATCGCGGCAGCCGAGTCCGCTCTGCGCACGCACCAGTCGGAGGGCGGATTCCCGATCCACCTCGTACGCCTCGTGGAGGACACCGCGCCGAGCGGCCTCGACGAGTACCGAGAGGAACAACGCGTCCTTGAAAATCAGCGGGACACTCGGCCACGCCAAGGCAAGCAGGTCGGGCTTGCCAGTACCGGAGTCCGACCACTCCGCGAGCCCGAGACGCAAACCGCGGTCCCTCAAGGCCCGTACAGCGTTGGGTGGCGGCAGCGGCCGGGCCACTCGGGCACAGGTGGCACCGCCGTCTGAGGCGATGCCAGTACCTCTTGGTGAGATCGGCATCGGCTGTCGCAGCGACCGGCAGACGGGTCCGGAACCGGGCGTCTGCCGGTCACCTCACCTGATCGTGGCGGCCCAGGAAGCGGAACTCCCCGTCCTTGACCCGGTACAGGAAGCTCGTGTCGTCGGGTACGAGGCTGTGGGTGATGTCGCGGGTGAAACGGAGGGGCTTGGCCACACCGTTGTGGGTGAGCTTGAACATGCGCTCGGCGACCTGCCCGGGTGTGATGCCGGCACCGCCGCCGAGGGCGTCCAGGGACGCGGCGATCAGCCCCACGGCGTCGTAGGCTTCGGCGGACCAGCGGGCGGGAGGTTCGCCGTAGCGGTCGCGGTACGCGGCCGTGAAGGCCTTCGCGGCCTTGGTGCCGGACGACTGCGGTTCGCTGTAGGGCGCCTCGAACACCCAGCCCTCGGCCGCCTCGCCCGCGGCCTTCGTGAAGTCCGGGCGCATCACGGGCTCGACGGCCAGGCGGGGTCCGGTGAAGCCCGCGGCGGCCAGAGCGCGGGCGCAGGCCGCGGCCCGGGGCGGCGAGGTGCCCGCGTAGACGACGGCCTCGGGGCGCGTGGCGAGGGCGGCGGCGACGGTGGGGCGGAAGTCGTCCGTTCCGGCCGCCACCGTGTGGACGGTGGCGGTGCCCTCGCTGGGCGGGTTCTCGCGCACGCTGCGGGCGATGTCTTCGGCCGCCGCGCCCGCGGCCCGGTCCTGGATGACGGCGGTGCGTTCGGCCTTTTGGACCCTGGTCAGATAGGAGACCACAGGTATGGCCCGGTACCCCGACGGGGCCGTGGTCACGCAGAGGGAGCGGGTCAAGGCGCTGGAGAGCCCCAGGGCGTCGTAGTCGACCGAGACGAGCAGGACCGGCATGGACGCCTTCCCGTACAGGGTGACCGCGGCCTCGGCGGCGGCGGCGCTGGTGGGGCCGACCACCGCGCGGACGGAGGGATCCGCGATCAGGCGGCGGGCTCCGGCCTTCGCCCGCCCGGCCTCGCCCCGGTCGTCGTACGAGGTGAGAGCGAGCCGGAAACGGGCGTCCTTACGGGCGTTGTGGTCGGCCACGGCGAGCCGGGCGCCCCGCTGCTGAGCCTGTCCCTGCTCCGCCTGGGCGCCCGTCAGGGCGGCGTGGAGGGCGATGGTGTGGGTGGGCAGGTCCCCGCCGCCCTGCGCGGTGCCCCGGCGGGTGGTCAGCAGGACGGCGGCGCCGGTGCCGGATGCGGCGAGCACCGCGGCGGCCGAGCCGCCGACGGCCAGGATCCGGCGGCGCGAGGGTGCCCGGTCCGCCTCGACGGTGGGCTCCGACGGCGCGGTGGGGCCTGTCTGCCGGGGCGGCGGGTCCAGCGCGCGGGACGAGCGCTCGGCCACCAGTCGCAGCACGGCGGACGGCAGCCAGTCGGCCTGGTCGGGCGCCACCTGGCCGGAAGCCGTCAGCACGTGGGCGAGTTCGGCGGCCGTGGGCCGGTCGGCGGGGTCCTTGGCCAGGCAGCGGGTGATCGCCGTGCGCGGCTGGGGCGGCAGCCGGTCGAGGCCGGTCAGGTCGGGCTCCTCGTGCACGGTGCGGTACAGGACGGCGGCCGGGTTGCCGGTGCCGAAGGGCCGTCGCCCGGTGGCCGCGTACGCCAGCACGCAGCCAAGGGCGTACACGTCACTCGCGGTGACGGCCCCGCCGCCTGCCCGGACCTGTTCGGGAGCGAGGTAGCCGGGGGTGCCGACCACCGCTCCGGGCTCGGTCAGCGCCGTCGCGCCGGTGGCCCGGGCGATGCCGAAGTCGATCAGCCGGGGGCCGTCGAGGGCGAGCAGGACGTTGCCGGGCTTGACGTCCCGGTGCACCAGGCCCGCTTCGTGCACCTCGGCCAGTGCCTCCGCCAGCAGGGCGCCGAGCGTGGCGACGGCGTACGGCGGCAGGGACCCGTAGCCGTCCACGGCCTCGGCCAGGGAGGGGCCGGGCACGAACGCGGTGGCCAGCCACGGCTCACGGGCCTCGGCGTCGGCGTCGGTGACCGGCACCAGCCAGCGGCCGGTGAGCCCTCTCGCCAGCCGCGCCTCGCGCCTGAACCGCTCCCGGAAGGAGTGCTCGGCGGCGTACTCGGCACGGATGACCTTCAGGGCGGCCAGGGTCCCGTCCGCGGTGCGGGCCAGGTAGACCACGCCCATGCCGCCCGTGCCGAGCCGGGCGAGCAGCCGGTGCCCGCCCAGTTCGCCGGGGTCATGTGCGCTCAGCGCCCGCATCGTCCGCGTCCTCCGGTATCAGGCTCCGGAGATGTCCACCGCGCCCGCGTAGGCAAACCGGCCGCCCTGAACCCGGAAATGGTGGAGCACCTGATTCTTCGCCCTCTTGTCGTCGTCGAAGGCGTAGGTCGCGGCCACCCCCGTGTACCGGGCCTCGCTGAGGGCCCGGGTGAGCCGGTCGTGGGTGGGGCGGCTGCGGCCCTTCGGGGCGAGGGCGGTGAGCCGGTCGGCGAGCAGGCGCGTCACGTCGTACGCCTCGGCCGCCCACGGACCCGGCGTGCTCCCGTACCGCTTGCGGTAGGCGGCGGCGAAACCGCGTACGGGTGTGGCGTCCGGTGCGACGTACGAGGTCAGAACCTGCCAGTCCTCGGCCGCCCGGCCGGCCCGGGAGGTGAAGTCCGCGGTGGCCGAGGCGGCGTCGAGGAAGCGGGGCCCGGCGAAATCACGCTCCGCGAGAGCACGGGCCACAGCGGCGGCACGGTCGGGTGCGCCGAGGTAGTAGAACCCGTCGACGCCGTGGCCCAGCATGTCGACGACGACCGGTTCCAGAGCGCTCGCGCTCGCGGCGGCGGGCACCACGCGCAGGTACAGCTCCATCCGGTCACGTGCGGCGTGCTGACTCACGATCACGGACTCCAAGCCGGCCACCTTGCCCGCCCGGTCGGCCAGCATGCCCAGCCGGCCGACACGCTGCGCGCCGAGGGTGGTGATGGTGGCGAAAGCGCCGACCGCGGACAGCGACGCCGCACGGAAGTACGCGCGTGGGGCAGCCCCCGCGAGGGCCGTCTGCGCGGCGGTGGTCGACAGTTCCGACACCGTCAGCAGCGGCATGCCGGCGCCGTCGTAGACCTCCAGCGCGGCCAGCGCCGAGGCGTAGCCGGTGGGGCCGAGCACGGCGAGGACGTCGCCGGTGCCGGTCAGCCCCCGGGCGACCCGCACCGCCCGGGCCGGCTCGCCCCCGTCGTCCTCGGTTCGCAGCGCGAGGGTGAACGGCCTGGTCCTGCGGGCGTTGAACTGCTCCACCGCCAGCCGCGCGCCCCGCTCCTGCGCGCGCCCGGCCCCTCGCTGCGGACCCGTCAGGTCCGCGTGGAGGCCGATCGTCCATGCGCTGTCCGCGGTCTGCACCGGGGCGTCGTCGTCCTCCAGCGCCGCCCACAGCGCGGCACCGCCGCCCGCCAGGAGCAGCGCCGTGCCGCCGGCCAGGGCGAGGACCCTGCGGCGGCCCGGGCCCCGCGGCTCGGACCCGGCCCCGGAGCCCTCCGACACCTCGGTGGGCTCGATGCCCGGCAGGGCGAGCATCTGAGCCGACCGTTCGGCGATCATCCGTACCACCGCGTCGGGCAGCCAGTCGACCGTGCCGGCCGGGGCGTCCTCCACCAGCCGCGCGTCCACCTCGGCGGCCGTGGGCCGCTGCTCCGGCTCCTTCGCCAGGCAGCGGCCGAGCAGCGCCCGCAACTCGGTGTCCGCCACACCGTCCAGCTCGGGCGTGTCGTGGAGGGTGCGGTACAGCAGCGCGTCCGCCGCGCCGGTGCCGAACGGCGGGCGGCCGGCGACCGCGTACGCCAGCACGCAGCCCAGCGAGAAGATGTCGCTCGGCGCTCCCACCTGCCGCGCCCGCGCCTGCTCCGGGGAGAGGAAGCCGGGTGTGCCGACCACCACGTTGTCCGAGGTCAGCTCCGTCTCGTCGGCCGCCGTGGGGCGTGCGATGCCGAAGTCGATCAGCCGGGGGCCGTCGAGGGCGAGCAGGACGTTGCCCGGTTTGACGTCCCGGTGCACCAGGCCCGCCTCGTGCACGGCGGCCAAGGCGCGTGCCAGCACCTTGCCCAGCACCCGCACGGCGCGGTCCGGCAGCGCTCCGCAGGCCGCGACCGCCTCGGCCAGGGAGGGTCCGGGCACGAACGCGGTGGCCAGCCACGGCGCCGCCGCCTCCGTGTCGGCGCCGAGCACCCGCACCACCCACGGGCTGTCGACCCGCCGGGCGGTTTCCGCCTCCCGGCGGAAGCGGGCCCGGAACTCGGCCTGGTCGGCGTACTCGGGCTGGATCACCTTGACCGCGGCCAGGTCTCCGGTCTCGGTCCGGGCCAGGTAGACCACGCCCATGCCGCCGGCGCCCAGCCGCCCCAGCAGCCGGTGCCCGCCCAGGCGCGAGGGGTCGGTGGGAAGCAGCCGCTCCATCACTCGCCTCCCTTCGCGTCCCCGGCGTCGGGGCTCTGGGAGGTGGGGGCAGGCTCCGGCGAAGCCGAACCGGACCCGGTGGGGCTTGCGATCGCGCCCTGTACCCGCACCAACATCATGGCCGCCACGTCCACCTCGCTCGTGGTGCTCCCCTGGTCTCCGCACACGGACGCGGCGACCACGACCGAGCCGAACGTGGACTGCGTCCACGAGTAGTCGTACGGCCCACCCCGCGTGTCGCTGACGCACTTGCCCGACTCCGCCAGCGAGTCGTCGCTGGTGACGTTGCCGCTCTCACCCCACGCGACGGCAGTCGAGGCGAGCTCGGTGAGCCGCTCCCCCGGCTGCAGCGTCTGCTCCGGGCAGCCGGCGGCCTCCTCCAGCATCCCGGCCTGCTCCCAGGCGGCGTCCAGCGCCGTCCGGTGCACCGTGACCGTGGCCGACAGCCGCACCGACCCCTTGCGCCCCTTGCCACTGCTCGAGGACACCTCGAAGTGGCGGGTGAGTGTGGCCAGTACGTCGTCCGGTAACCCCTGCCGCTGCCACACGCAGTCCTCGCCCAGCACCGCCCAACTGCTCGGATCGCTCTCGTACGGCGTCGCCCGCACCGCCCCCGCCCCGACCAGCTCCTGATCGGCGATCACCTCCCGGACGAACGCCCGCGCCTCCCCCACGGTTCGCGGC
>NZ_VJZE01000540.1 GCF_009377205.1 Streptomyces phyllanthi | reverse complement strand
GTGTCCGGACGGGTTCGAGGGCGGGGGCGCTCATCGCACGTCTCCCCTCTTGCGGAAGTGGTTGACCGTGACGGTGAGCAGCAGCGTCACGCAGAGCAGCACGGCGGAGGCCGCGGAGGCGCCGCCGATGTCGTTACGGGTGAAGCCGAGGGTGTAGGCGCGGGTCATCCACACCTCGGTGGAGCCGGCCGGGCCGCCGCCGGTGAGGACGTACACCTCGGTGAAGGCGCGCAGTCCGCGGATGGCGGCGAGGGTGAGGACGATGCCCAGGGCGGGGCGGATCGCGGGCAGCGTGATGTGACGCAGGCGCTGCCGGAGCGAGACGCCGTCCATCGCGGCGGCCTCGTACAGCGAGCGGTCCACACCGGCGAGTCCGGCGAGCAGGATCACCATGTTGTACGGCGCCCAGATCCAGATGCCCATGGCCATGGTCGCCCACAGGGCCGTGTCGGGGTTGTCGAGGAACGGCACGGGCCCGAGGCCGAGGACGCCGAGGGCGCTGTTGATGAGGCCGTCCGAGGTCGGGTAGTACAGCAGCCGCCACATCTCGCCGACGACCGCGGTGGCGGTGACGACGGGCAGGAAGACGGCGGCGCGGACGAACTTCAGGGAACGGGTCTGGCCCTCCAGGAGCAGGGCGAGGAGGAAGCCCACGACGATGGCGCCCAGCGACTGGCCGATGCCGAGCACGAGGGTGTGTCCGACCGCGTCCTGGAAGCGGTGGTCGGTCAGGACCCGGGTGTAGTTGTCGAGGCCGGTCCACCGGTCACCGAGGAACGGCCGCACCTCGAAGAAGCTGAGCCAGATGCCCTTGCCCATCGGGAGGAACTTGAAGACGAGGGCGAGCAGCAGGCCGGGGGCGAGGAACAGCCAGGGGAGTACGGCCTTCTTGCCGAGGACCCTCATGAGGAAGGTCCTGGGGGAAAGTCCTCTGCGCTGCCGGGTCGGGGCGTCCGGCGTGGTCACGGTCGCGGTCATTTCAACAGGTCCTGGTCCTTGAGGTCACCGGCGAGGGTGTCGTTGAGCTCCTTGAGCCCGGAGCGGACATCGCTGCCGCAGTAGGTGAACAGCGCGTTGAGGCTGTCGGCGGTGTCCTGCTTGATCGGGGCGAAGTCCGGGGCGTTGGGGAACTGCTGGGAGGCGTCCTCGTACGCCTTCTGCACCACGCTCCAGCGGGGGTCGTCGCGGACCTCCGCCGCGTCGAGCGTGGTGTTGACGGGGATGCGTACGACGGGCTGGTTCCTGCCGGTCATGGCGAGCCGCTGGCCCTCGGGGGAGATGAGGAACGCGGCGAGCGCCTTTTCCTGTTCGGCCTTGCCGGTCCTGGCGCCGAAGTAGATGTTCTCGCCGTCGGCCAGCACGGTGGGCCCCGCCGGTCCCGCGGGGGCGGGGATGACCTCGTACTTGTCCTTGCCGAGCGTTCCGTCGTAGGTGGCGATGTTGTACGGGCCGGTCAGGTACATACCGGCGTTGCCGTCCTGGAAGTTGGTGGCGTTGCCGGTGATGGAGGTCAGGGCGCCGGGCTGGGTGACACCGTTGTCACCACAGAAGAGGTTGTCCTTCAGCCAGGTGACGGTGCGTACGGCGGCCGCCGAGTCCATGGCGGGGCGGTAGCGGCCCTTGCCGTCCGGCTCGATGATCCGGGCGCCGCCCTGCCAGAGGTAGCTGGCGCCCCACCAGGCGGCGTAGCCGTTCTGGGCGCTGCCGGGGACGACCATGCCGTACGTGTTCCTCTTGCCGTCGCCGTCCGGGTCGCGGGTGGCGAAGGCCTTGGCGAGGGTCAGCATGTCCTGCCAGGTCTTCGGCTGTGGGAGGCCCAGCTTCTCGCGCCAGTCCTTGCGGACCATCAGGGTGAAGGCCTGGCGGGAGTAGGGGATGCCGTAGTGCCTGCCGTCGAGGCCCACGGTCGAGGTCCAGGTCTTGCCGTCGATCTGGTCGTGGCCGGCGATCGAGGCCGGGGTGATGGGCTTCAGCAGGCCCTGGCGCTGGTAACTGCCCATCAGCGCGGTGTCGTTGATCAGGACGTCGGGCAGGTCCTTGGTGGACGCCCGGCTCTGGAGCTGCTGGTCGAAGTTGATGACCGGCACGTAGTCGATCTTTATGCCGGTCTTCTTGGTGAAGGCGGCGAACACGCGCTCATAGGTGGCGGCGGGGTCCGGGTTGCTCCGGGTCCAGACCTCCAGCGTGTTCGGGTCGCCGCTGCCGGCGGTGTCGGATCCGGAGCCGCAGGCCGCCGTTCCGAACAGGAGCCCTGCGGTGGCGAGCGTGGCGGCCAGGCGTCGGCGTCGTCGACGAGCGCCCATGAGCACCTCCGTTCACATGCATGAACACTCTTCATGCATCTAAATGATCGGGGTAAGCTAAGAAGCGTTTCAGTCAGGTGTCAAGGTGCGTCCGGAAGTCTTCACGGAGCCCTGGAAATGTGGCCGGCGGCGCGTGCCGCGGGTGTTGCCCGGCGCTGGGGGGAACGGTGACGGCCCCGATACCGGGTGGGTATCGGGGCCGTTCTCACGCGAGTGGACGCCGCTGTCGGTCCTCGTCGGCCGCTGGGTCCTGTCGTTCAAGAGAGGGCCGCGAGACGGGTGCCGCGACGGGCGGGTGGGGCCGTGTGCGGGGTCGCCTCGGGAGCGGGTGGCTCAGAAGGCGTGGGGGCCGAAGCGGCCCCAGGCGACAACGGCGGCCAGGATGAACAGGACGAGGTTGATCGGGATCGCCTGGGCTTCCTTGCGGCGCGCGTGCACCACGGCGGCGCCCACCATGGTCAGGGCGAGTCCGAGCGCGGCCCATGCCACCAGCACCGGCGCGATGTCGAGGACGGCGGGCAGGACCAGGCCCAGCGCGCCGAGCGCCTCGACGGCGCCGATCGCCTTGACGGCTCCCGGGGAGAAGTCCTCGGTCCAGGCCAAGCCGGAGGCGGCGAGCTTCTCCTTCGGCTGGCTCATCTTCATCAGGCCGGCCGCGAGGAACGCCAGGGCGAGGACGCTCGCGATGATCCACAGGGTCATGTTCATCAGGGGGCTCTTCTGCTCGGTGGGTTGAAACTTCAAGTTAAGCTAGAGTGAGACAGCTTGAATGGTCAAGTAACTGGACTTGAATGCTCAAGTGATTGCCGCTCGCCGGGCGGCCTGGTGGTGCACGTTATGGTGGGCGCATGAGCGCAGATGAGAGCCGGTGGCTGAACGACGAGGAGCACGCGACATGGCTGGCGCTGGCCGGCTTGATGGTGCAGCTTTCGTCCGCGCTCGACGCCCAGTTGCAGCGTGACGCCGGGATCAGTCACTTCGAGTACCAGGTGCTCGCAGGGCTTTCCATGGCCCCGGAGCGCACCCGCCGGATGAGTACGCTCGCCGCGTTCGCCGACGGCTCGCTCTCCCGGCTGTCCCACACGGTCAAGCGGCTGGAGAAACAGGGCTGGGTCTACCGCACCCCCGACCCGGCCGACGGCCGCTACACCCTGGCCGTCCTCACCGACACCGGCTGGGACAAGGTCGTGGCCACCGCTCCCGGCCATGTCGCGGAAGTGCGCCGCCTGGTGTTCGACCCACTCACCAAGGCCCAGCAGAAGCAGCTGCGGGAGGCGGGCCACCGTATCAACAAGGCGATCAACCCTGACACCCGGTGCCCTGGAGCGGGGAACTGCTGAGGATGCCGATTCCTCGCGGGGCCGGGCGAGGAGGGCCGGGCGAGGAGGGGCCGGCCCGGTTCGGCACCGGGTGAGCGTACGGGGTGAGCGTGCGGAATTCGGCGCGACGGGACCGGCCCGCAGGCGAACCGGGGGCGCGGCTCGCTGTGTTCGCGCCGCCGCCTCGGTCGGAGGCCGGCCGCCCTGGCTCGTTCGGGAGGTGCTCGTTCGCCCAGGTTTCCGACCGCAACCTTCCTGACTGTGGGCCCGCACCGCGGCCCATGGGCCTCGACTCGTTCGTCGACTTCCTGTGCGGCTACGGCTGGGCGTGACCCGACGGCGTGACCCGACGCGAATGTTGTCGACCTCCGAACCGGGCGGTGCGCACGACTGCAGTCTGTGCGGAGAGCTCTGCGTCCTCTACCCTGCCTTTCCGTATGCGAACGTTACGAGCGGTGAACCCGCATGCGTGTGCCGGTATGGGTCCCCGTACGGGTGGCGGGGATTCACCCGGCGAATACGTGAACGGCATGTGTGAGCAGGTGTCACGGGTCGCCCGGACCGCACTGGTTGGGGTGACCGCGGCGGTCATGGCCGTGCCGGCCGGGAATGTCACGGAAGGTGAAAGTGGCACGTGCCAGGGGGAATTACGGCTGGCTGCGGACCTGGCCGGGCAAGGGCGTCCCTGCTGATTGCTCACTTGACTACCAGGCGTCACACACGGTTGGCTCACGGCCAGCGAAAGCCTGAAAGTTCGGCGCGTCACACCAGTGATCGTGCCTACTTCGCCTTCCCATCCTGCGCTCGGTTGCACAGCGAGGTGCCGCACCCTCATGAACACGTCCCCCGCGCCACGACGTTCTTCCGGACCCACCCGTGTGACCGTCCTGGCCTCCACCGTCGCCGTCGTCTGCCTGCTCGCCGCCGGCTGCTCCGGCTTCGGCGGCTCGGACGCCGACTCGAACGACACGTCGGGCAAGGCGGGCACCGACCGGATCAAGGTCGCGTTGATCACTCACGGGGCCGAGGGCGACGCGTTCTGGGACCTCGTGAAGAAGGGCGCGGAGGCCGCGGCAGCCAAGGACAACGTCGAGTTGACGTACGCGAGCGACGCCGACGCGGCGGGGCAGGCCGGGCTGGTGCGCGACGCGATCGACGAGAGGGTCGACGGCATCGCGCTGACCCTCGCCAAGCCGGACGCCATGAAAGGCGTGGTCGCGCAGGCGCGGGCCGCGGGCATACCGGTGGTCGGCCTCAACTCCGGTATCGACGCCTGGCAGTCGCAGGGCATGCTGGAGTACTTCGGCCAGGACGAGAGCGTCGCCGGCCGCGCCCTCGGCGACAAACTCGACGACCTCAAGGCCGAGCACGCCCTGTGCGTCATCCACGAGCGCGGCAATGTCGCACTGGAAGCCCGCTGTGCCGGGGTGAAGAAGACCTTCGACGGCCAGACCCGGAACCTGTACGTCGACGGCACCGACATGGACGAGGTGACCTCGGTCATCGCCGCCGAGCTCAGGCAGGACCCGACCATCGACGAAGTCGTCCTGAACGGAGCCCAGTTCGCGCTCGCAGCCGTTGACTCGGTGAAGGAGGCCGGCAGCAAGGCCAAGGTGGCCACCTTCGACCTCAACAAGGACCTCGTGAAGGCCGTACAGGGCGGAGAGGTGCAGTTCGCCGTGGACCAGCAGCCCTATCTGCAGGGCTATCTCGCGGTCGACGCGATATGGCTCTACAGGTTCAACGGCAACATCAGCGGCGGCGGGGAGGCCCCCGTGCTCACCGGCCCCGCGTTCGTCACGAAGCAGAACGTCGCGACGATCGCCAAGTTCGCGGCGAACGGCACCCGTTGATCCGTTTCGGCAGGTAACAGGGTTGCCAAGGTTGCGTCCCTCACGATGCGTACGATCACTTGTACGGATAGCATCCTGCGCACGCATGCACCCCCCGTGCCGTAGCGGACACGCGGCCACCCACCGCACTCGTCCCC
>NZ_VJZE01000053.1 GCF_009377205.1 Streptomyces phyllanthi | reverse complement strand
GCTACCCCACCCGCGGCCTGAACGCCCAGCCGTGGTCCACCGGCCCGATCCCCCCGCCGAGCGCGAACCCGGCGGCGATCGCCCCGGTCACGTACTCCTTGGCCGCCGCCACCGCCTCCGGCACGGACTGCCCCTTCGCCAGCTGTGACGCGATCGCCGACGCGAGGGTGCAGCCGGTCCCGTGGGTGTGCCGGTTGTCGTGCCGTGACGCGCGCAGCCAGTGCTCCTCGGTGCCGTCGGTCAGCAGGTCCACGGCGTCACCGGGCAGGTGGCCGCCCTTGATCAGCACCCAGGTCGGCCCGTACTCCAGCACGGCCGCGGCGGCCCGCCCCAGGTCGTCCTCCGACTCGGCCCGGACACCGGTGAGTTGGGTGACCTCGTTCAGGTTCGGCGTCGCCACCGTCGCGACGGGCAGCAGCTTCGTCCGCACCGAGTCCAGCGCGGAGGCCGCCAGCAGCGGATCGCCGTGCTTGGAGACGCCCACCGGGTCGACGACGGCCGGAGCGTCCGTGCCGCCGATCAACTCGGCCACCGCCTCGACGAGTTCGGCCGAGGCCAGCATGCCGGTCTTCACCGCCTGGACGCCGATGTCGTCCACGACGCTGCGGTACTGGGCGCGCACCGCCTCCACGGGCAGCTCCCAGGCGCCCTGCACGCCAACGGAGTTCTGGGCCGTGACCGCCGTGACGACGCTCATGCCGTGCACGCCCAGCGCGAGCATCGTCTTCAGGTCGGCCTGGATCCCGGCCCCTCCACCGGAGTCGGATCCCGCGACGGTCAGCACCCTCGGCGGCACGCTCATGGAGGGCTCCGTCCCGGAGGGCGCCGTCATGACTCGATGTCCCCGAAGTGGTCCCAGCCGCCCTTGCTCGTCCACGGTGCCCCGTCGACGGTCACCTGGGGCAGCGCCGAGGGATTGAGCACCTCGCCGATCACCTTCCAGCGGGCGGGCAGCTTCACGTCCGGCGGGAAGGTCGCCACGATCGCGTGGTCCTCCCCTCCGGTCAGCACCCACTGGAGGGGATCGACGCCCACCGCCTGCCCGATGTCGTTCATCTGGGAGGGGATGTCGATCGCGCCCGAGCGGATGTCTATACGCACCTTGCTGGCCTCGGCGATGTGCCCGAGGTCGGCGATCAGTCCGTCACTCACGTCGCACATCGCCGTCGCGCCCAGCCCGGCCGCCGCGGGGCCCGCGTGGTACGGCGGCTCGGGGCGCCGGTGGGCCTCCACGAAGGCCCGCGGCGAGCGGAACCCGCGGGAGAGCACCGCGTGCCCTGCGGCGGACCAGCCGAGCCAGCCGGTCACGGCCACGAGGTCACCGGGCCGCGCGCCGGCCCGGGTCACGGGCTCGTGGTTGCGCAGGTCTCCGAGCGCGGTGATCGACACCGTGATCGTGTCGCCGCGTACGACATCACCGCCGACCACCGCCGCCCCCGCGACCTGGCACTCGTCGCGCAACCCGTCCATCAGCTCGGACGGCCAGGTCGCCGGAAGCTCCGCGGGGACGACCAGACCGAGCAGCAGCGCCGTCGGTACGGCCCCCATGGCGGCGATGTCCGCGAGGTTCTGCGCCGCGGCCTTGCGCCCGACGTCGTACGCCGTGGACCAGTCGCGGCGGAAGTGCCGCCCCTCCAGGAGGATGTCGGTGCTCGCCACGACCCTGCGGTCGGGCGCGGCCACCACCGCGGCGTCGTCGCCGGGGCCGACCCGGACCGCCGGGGTGGTGGTGAGCCGCGAGGTGAGCTCCCTGATGAGCCCGAACTCGCCGAGCTCGCCCACGGTTCCCTTCACCGTGTCTCACCTGGTCCTTTCAACGGTCTTCGCTCCATCCCACCCGATTTTCGGCCCGAGGGCCGGGGGGTGCTCCCCGGGACGGCACGGCTTTCGCCGCACGTCCCCTCCTCCGGCCGCCCGGTCGCGAGCCGTCATGGTCCTCGGTACGGTCGCATCAACCGTCAACCACTGTCGATCGTGCACCCCGGAGTGTGCGCCACAGTCACCATGGGTCTCCCCGTGGTGAGCGGCGACGCGATACCGTGGCGTTCCTTTTCCCCACATGATCCTCGTGGCCGCCCTGGAGGTTCCGTGGTACAGGCGTACATCCTGATCCAGACGGAAGTCGGCAAGGCGTCGACCGTCGCCGACACCATCAGCAAGATCCCTGGAGTCATCCAGGCCGAGGATGTGACAGGCCCCTATGACGTGATCGTGCGCGCGCAGGCCGACACGGTCGACGAACTCGGCCGCATGGTGGTCGCGAAAGTCCAGCAAGTGGACGGCATCACCCGCACCCTGACCTGCCCGGTCGTGCACCTCTAGCCCCCGTCTACCCTTGGCCGGTGAACTTCTTCCGTCACCGGCACCGCATCCATCCCGGACCGCCCGCCCTGGCGCTGTTGATCGCCACGGCGGGCTGTTCCTCGAGCGACGACAACGCCTCGCTCGCGGTTCCGAGTCCGGACGCGAAGGTCACCACGATGTGCCGGAACCTGGACGAGGCACTGCCGCGGACGGTGGACGGCCTCGACCGGGGTGATCCCCGGCCGCGGTCCGCACTGACCGCGGCCTGGGGAAGCTCGGCGATCATACTGCGCTGCGGTGTGGAGCGGCCGCCCAAGATGGTCGACCCGAAGGTGCCCACCGGTGGCGACCCCGACGCGGTGGCGGGCAAGGTGGACGGCATCGGCTGGCTGATGGAGAAGCGGGACGACGGGTCGTACCGTTTCACCACCTCAAGCCGCCTCGCGTACGTCGAGGTCACCGTGTCGAAGGAGCGGGCCGGACAGGACAGCTCCCCCGTGCTCATCGATCTGACCCCGGCCATCAAGAAGGCGGTACCCGAGGGGATCGCCGACTGACGCGACCCCGGAGTTCGCGGGCTACCGCAGCCCCGTGGACCTCCGCAGCGCCGCCTGCACCAACCGGTCGATCAGGTCCGGGTAGCTGATGCCGCTCGCCTGCCACATCTGCGGGTACATGGAGATCGGCGTCATGCCGGGCATCGTGTTGATCTCGTTGATGACGAACTCGCCGTCCTCGGTGAGGAAGAAGTCCGCGCGCACGAGCCCCTCGCAGGAGGCGGCCTCGAAGGCGTCCACCGCGAGCCGCTGGACCTCGGCGGTCTGCTCCTCGGTGAGCGGGGCGGGCACGACACCGGGGGTCGAGTCGATGTACTTGGCCTCGAAGTCGTAGTAGGCCTGGGCCTCGGGCGGCGGGATCTCCGCGGGGACCGAGGGGCGCGGCCCGTCCTCGAACTCCAGGACGCCGCACTCGATCTCCCGGCCGCGCACCGCCGCCTCGACGATGATCTTCGGGTCGTGGTGCTGGGCGGCGGCGATAGCCTCGTCGAGGCCGGACAGGTCGTCGACCTTGGTGATGCCGATCGAGGAACCCGCGCGCGCGGGCTTCACGAACAGCGGCCAGCCGTACTCGCCCGCGAAGTCGATGATCTTCTTGCGGGCGGCGGACTCGTCGCGCTCCCATTCGCGCGGACGGATCACCACGTACGGGCCGACCTTGAGCCCGAAGGAGGTGAACACCCGCTTCATGTACTCCTTGTCCTGGCCGACCGCCGAGGCGAGAACGCCCGAACCGACGTACGGGACCCCGGAGAGCTCCAGGAGGCCCTGGAGGGTGCCGTCCTCGCCGTACGGGCCGTGCAGCACGGGGAAGACGACGTCGACCTCGCCCAGCGCCTTCGGGACGGACCCGGGCTCGCTGTAGACGACTTCGCGGTTCCCCGGGTCGACAGGGAGGATCACACCGCCCTCGTCGGACTCGGCGAGCTGCTCGACGTCCGGCTGCCGCCGGTCGATGATCGCCATCCGCTCCGGCTCGTCCGCCATGAGCGCCCAGCGGCCGTCCCGGGTGATGCCGATCGGCAGGACGTCGTACTTCGTCCGGTCGATGGCACGCAGGACGGAACCGGCGGTGACCACGGAGATCCCGTGTTCGGAGCTGCGGCCGCCGATGACGACAGCCACGCGCGGCTTGCGAGGCGGCTGCTCAGGACTCTGGGGGAGGTTCTCGGTGCTCATATCGCGTTGAGAGTACCCGCTGGTATCCCCGTAGTCAGCGCCCGCACCGCGCGTGGGCCGAAGGGGGCGCCGCGCTCCGGCTCAGTGCCGCTCCGGCTTGGCGCTGCGCGACATCAGCTCCTTCAGCGCGACCACCGGCGGCTTGCCCTCGTGGACGATCCCGACGACGGTCTCGGTGATGGGCGTGTCCACACCGTGCCTGCGCGCCAAGTCCAGTACGGACTCACAGGACTTGACCCCCTCGGCGGTCTGTTTGGTGACCGCGATGGTCTCCTCCAGGGTCATGCCCTTGCCGAGGTTGGTGCCGAAGGTGTGGTTGCGGGAGAGGGGCGAGGAGCAGGTGGCCACGAGGTCGCCGAGGCCGGCGAGCCCGGAGAACGTCAGCGGGTCGGCGCCCATGGCGAGGCCGAGCCGGGTGGTCTCCGCGAGGCCGCGGGTGATGAGCGAGCCCTTGGCGTTGTCGCCGAGGCCCATGCCGTCCGCGATGCCGACGGCGAGACCGATGACGTTCTTCACGGCGCCGCCGAGTTCGCAGCCGACCACGTCGGTGTTGGTGTACGGCCGGAAGTACGGCGTGTGGCAGGCGGCCTGGAGGCGCCGGGCGACGTCCTCGTCGGTGCAGGCGACCACGGAGGCGGCCGGCATACGGGCGGCGATCTCGCGGGCGAGGTTGGGCCCGGTGACCACGGCGACGCGGTCCTGCCCGACCTTGGCGACATCCTCGATGACCTCGCTCATCCGCATGGCGGAGCCGAGTTCGACGCCCTTCATGAGGGAGACGAGGACGGTGTCGGGGGCCAGCAGGGGCGCCCATTCGGCGAGATTGCCGCGCAGGGTCTGCGAGGGGACCGCGAGGACGGTGAAGTCGGCATCGGCGGCGGCCTCGGCCGGGTCCGTGGTGGCCCTCAGGTTCGCCGGGAGCTCGACACCGGGCAGGTAGTCGGGGTTGGTCCGGGTGGAGTTGACCGCGTCCGCGAGTTCCGCGCGCCGCCCCCACAGGGTGACGTCGCACCCCGCGTCGGCGAGCACCATCCCGAAGGCCGTGCCCCACGAACCGGTGCCGAAGACGGCCGCCTTGACCGGCTTGCTCACGTGCTCTGCCCCTCTTCCTGTCCCAGCTTGCCCTGGTCGCGTCGCCCGGTCCGCTCCGCGTGGGCGGCCCGGCGGCGCTGCTCGATGCGCACCTGCTTCGGGTCGTACGGCGTCTCGGGCGCCTTCTCGCCGCGGACGGTCTCCAGTTGCGCGGTGATGGCGGCCATGATGACCTCGGTGGCCTCCTTGAGGAGCTCCGGGGTCATCTCCTTGTCGTAGAAGCGCGAGAGGTCCACCGGCGGGCCCACCAGCACGTGATGGGTCTTGCGCGGAAGGATGTTGGGCTTCTTCGCGTACGGCGGCAGCAGCAGGTTGGCGCCCCACTGGGCCACCGGGATCACCGGGCACCTGGTCTGCAGGGCGACCCGTGCGGCCCCGGTCTTGCCGGTCATGGGCCACAGGCCGGGGTCGCGGGTGAGGGTGCCCTCGGGGTAGAAGGCGACGCACTCGCCGCGCTCCACGGCGTCGATCGCGGCCCGGAACGCGCTCAGCGCGTCGGTGCTCTCCCGGTAGACGGGGATCTGTCCGGTGCCGCGCATCGCGGCGCCCACGAATCCCTTCCTGAAAAGACCGCTCTTCGCGAGGAATCGCGGAACGCGCCCGGTGTTGTACTGAAAGTGCGCGTAGGCGAAGGGATCGATGTGGGAATTGTGGTTCACCGCGGTGATAAATCCGCCGTCGGCCGGAATGTTCTCCATTCCGCGCCAGTCCCGCTTGAGCAGAACCACCAGCGGCGGTTTGCAGAGGACCGCAGCGAAGCGGTACCAGAAGCCGATTCTGCGGCGGGGCACGCGGACACCTTCCTCTAGAACCTGGGGCCGGGGCCCGGGGAGCCGCACAAGTGTGGCCCCAAGCCGACGGTCTGTCGAGAACACCGTACGCCCCGGCGGTCGAAGCACCAGGGTGCCCTGGGCATGGGGCTCGTAAAGGCCGGGTGACAATGGCCGCCGGCGTACAAGGGACGAAGGCCCGGCGAGGGAGGAGCGGAACGCTCGTGCAGTGGACCCTGGTCGTGCCTCTGAAGCCTTTGGCGCGAGCCAAGAGCAGACTCTCGGACGCCGCCGGCGACGGGGTGCGCCCTGGGCTGGCGCTCGCGTTCGCGCAGGACACGGTGGCGGCGGCGCTCGCCTGCCCGGCCGTGCGGGATGTGGCAGTCGTCACGGACGACGAGCTGGCCGGCCGAGAGCTGGGCGCACTGGGGGCCCGTATCGTCCCGGACGCCCCGCGGGCGGGTCTGAACGCGGCTCTGAGGCACGCGGAGGGGGCCGTCCGCACCGTACGTCCCGAAAAGGCCGTCGCGGCCCTGAACGCCGATCTGCCGGCTCTGCGCCCCGGCGAATTGGCCCGGGTACTGGACGCGGCCGCGGAATTCCCCCGCGCTTTCCTCGCGGACGCGGCGGCAATGGGCACGACACTGCTGGCCGCGCGTCCCGGAGCGGAATTGCTTCCGGCCTTCGGCACCGGTTCCCGCGCCCGCCATCGCGCCTCGGGGGCCGAGGAGCTCGCCCTCGACGCGGTGGACTCCGTACGCCAGGACGTCGACACCGGCAGCGACCTGCGGGCTGCGCTGGCGCTCGGGGTGGGACCCCGAACGGCCGCCGCTGCCGCGCGGCTGTTGATCCCGGGCCAGTAGGCTGCGAAGCATGCAGGCGACCGCGTACACGTACGACCCCGAGACCCGCAGCGGCCAGGTGCTGCTCGACGACGGCACCCCGGTGCCGTTCGACGGGCCGGCGTTCGACGCGGGCGGGCTGCGGCTGCTGCGGCCCGGGCAGCGGGTGCGCATCGAGACCGAGGGCGAGGGCGAGGCCCGCCGGATCATCCTGGTGACGCTGCAGACGCTCTGAGGCGCCGGAGCCGCTCCCTGCGGAGGGCGAGTGCCCCCGGACACGCCGCGGGCCGGGCTCCCAGGGGAGCCCGGCCCGGCGCGTGAGTGCCCGCGCCCTGTTCAGCTGCGGGCGTTGGTGGTCTTCTTGGCGGTGGTCTTGCGTGCCGCGGTCTTCTTGGCCGGGGCCTTCTTGGCCGTCGCCTTCTTGGCCGGGGCCTTCTTGGCCGCCGTCTTCTTGGCGGCGGTCGACTTGGCCGTCGTCTTCTTGGCGGCCGCCGTGGTCTTCTTGGTGGGGGCCTTCTTCGCCGTCGTCTTCTTCGCGGCGGCCGTGGTCTTCTTGGCGGTCGTCTTCTTCGCGGCGGCCGCGGTCTTCTTGGCGGCGGTCTTCTTGGCCGCGGCCTTCTTGACCGTCGCCGAAACACCGCCGGTGAGGCTGCCCTTGGGCGCCTTCTTCACCGCCACCTCGCCACCGCGCGGGAGCTTCTTCGAACCGCTCACGAGGTCCTTGAAGCCCTGGCCCGCGCGGAAGCGCGGCACAGCGGTCTTCTTGACCCGAACCCGCTCACCCGTCTGCGGGTTGCGGGCGTAGCGGGCCGGGCGGTCGACCTTCTCGAACGAACCGAAGCCGGTGACCGAGACCCGCTCACCCGCGACCACCGCGCGGACGATGGCGTCCAGAACATGGTCCACGGCATCGGCAGCCTGCTGGCGGCCGCCCATCTTGTCCGCGATCGCTTCTACGAGCTGCGCCTTGTTCACGTCTTCCCCTTCGGAGACATCGCCAGAACGAAAGTGTTCAAGCTTTTTCGCACGTTAGGCAGATATATACCGCAAATCAAACACGAAACGGGCTAATCACCCTTGTGCCGCAGCAGACTCGGACTGTCGCGGGAGTTCCTCAGCGGCCCTCTTCGGGGGTCCGGCCCTCGTCGAGGTCCGCCATGAAGCTCTCCAGACGTCTTGCCGCGTCGGCGAGGTCGTGCTTGGCCATGGCCGTAATGACCAGCAGCTTCCGGGTCAGCGCCATCCGTACGCCCTCCGGGACTTGCGATGCGCGCACCCTTGCGTGCGCTTCCTTGAGTCGGTCCGCGACTGCCGTATAGAGCTCGAGTTGGCCGTCGTGTTCCATGCACAGATTGTGCCATCTGGGGCGAGTTGTCGCCTGCGCAGGGGGCAACTACCGTCTCCCGGCGCCCTCCCGAACACCTCGGCGTGACGCGGCCCGGAGGGTCGGGTACCCCGGCAAACACCCTTGTAACCAGGGGAGTTGAACTCATCCAGGTGCCTGCTCGAACCCCTGGTGGGGCCAGACACACCTGTACCCCCAACCGTCCACGATTGGGGGTACAAAGGGGTGTTGCGGTGGCTGGAATCAGCCTTGTGCGCAAGCCGGGGAGGTCTCCTCGGGCGCCCTCACCGGCCTCGGGCTCAGATCTTGAGCGTCTGCGGCTTGTACGAGGGGCGCTTGGCCTCGTACGCGGCGATGTCGGCCTCGTTCTGGAGCGTGATGGAGATGTCGTCCAGCCCGTTCAGCAGCCGCCAGCGGGAGTTCTCGTCCAGCTCGAAGGAGGCGGTGATGCCCTCGGCGCGCACCTCACGCGCCTCAAGGTCCACAGTGACCTCGGCCTGCGCGTCCTTCTCGGTGATCTCCCACAGCGCGTCCACGATCTTCTGCTCCAGGACGACCGTGAGCAGACCGTTCTTGAGCGAGTTGCCGCGGAAGATGTCCGCGAAGCGGGACGAGATGACCGCCTTGAACCCGTAGTTCTGCAGCGCCCAGACGGCATGCTCGCGGGAGGAGCCGGTACCGAAGTCGGGTCCGGCGACCAGGACCGTGGCACCCCGGCGCTCGGGCCGGTTGAGCACGAACTCCGGGTCCTTGCGCCAGGCCTCGAACAGCCCGTCCTCGAACCCGTCCCGGGTCACCTTCTTGAGCCAGTGGGCGGGGATGATCTGGTCGGTGTCGACGTTGCTGCGGCGCAGCGGGACGGCCCGGCCGGTGTGCGTGGTGAATGCTTCCATGGCTGATCAGACTCCAGCGGGCGTGACGGTGGCGGCGTCGGACAGGTCGGCGGGGGACGCCAGGTGGCCCAGGACGGCCGTGGCGGCGGCGACCTGCGGCGAGACCAGGTGCGTACGGCCGCCCTTGCCCTGCCTGCCCTCGAAGTTGCGGTTGGAGGTGGACGCGGAGCGCTCACCGGGGGCCAGCTGGTCCGGGTTCATGCCCAGACACATGGAGCAGCCCGCGTGCCGCCACTCGGCGCCGGCCTCCTTGAAGACCACGTCCAGGCCCTCGGAGACGGCCTGCAGACCCACGCGCGCGGAGCCGGGGACGACCAGCATCCGTACGTTGTCGGCGATTTTGCGGCCCTCGACGATCGCGGCGGCGGCACGCAGGTCCTCGATACGGCCGTTGGTGCACGAACCTACGAAGACGGTGTCCACCTTGATGGACCGCAGCGGCTGTCCGGCCTCCAACCCCATGTACTCCAGGGCCTTTTCGGCGGCGAAGCGCTCCGAGGCGTCCTCGTACGAAGCAGGGTCGGGGACGGACGCCGAAAGGGGCGCTCCCTGGCCGGGGTTGGTGCCCCAGGTAACGAACGGCGACAGCTCGTCGGCGTTGATGACGACCTCGGCGTCGAACTCGGCGTCGTCGTCGGTGCGCAGCGTCTTCCAGTACTCGACGGCGGCGTCCCAGTCGGCACCCTCGGGGGCGTGCGGACGGCCCTTGAGGTACGCGAAGGTGGTCTCGTCGGGGGCGATCATGCCCGCGCGGGCGCCGGCCTCGATCGACATGTTGCAGATGGTCATCCGGGCCTCCATCGAGAGCTTCTCGATGGCGGAGCCGCGGTACTCCAGGACGTAGCCCTGGCCGCCGCCCGTGCCGATCTTCGCGATGATCGCCAGGATCAGGTCCTTGGCCGTGACGCCCTCGGGCAGCTCGCCCTCGACGGTGATGGCCATGGTCTTCGGGCGGGCCATCGGCAGCGTCTGGGTGGCCAGCACGTGCTCCACCTGGGAGGTGCCGATACCGAACGCCAGACCGCCGAAGGCGCCGTGCGTGGAGGTGTGGGAGTCACCGCAGACGACCGTCATGCCGGGCTGGGTCAGACCCAGCTGCGGGCCCACGACGTGGACGACGCCCTGCTCGACGTCACCGAGCGGGTGCAGGCGCACACCGAACTCGGCGGCGTTCTTGCGCAGCGTCTCCAGCTGGACACGGGAGACCGGGTCGGCGATGGGCTTGTCGATGTCGAGGGTCGGGGTGTTGTGATCCTCGGTCGCGATGGTGAGGTCGAGCCGGCGCACCGTGCGGCCGCTCTTGCGGAGGCCGTCGAAGGCCTGGGGGCTGGTCACCTCGTGCAGCAGGTGCAGATCGATGAAGAGGAGGTCGGGCTCGCCCTCGGCGCGCCGGACGACATGGTCGTCCCAGACCTTCTCCGCGAGTGTCCTACCCATCGCTTTCCCTCCGGCCGGCCTGTTTCCGCGCCGGCGCAACTAGAGATCTTGGGGTGGCTCCGCCCGTACCCCCCGGCTTCCGGACGTGTGCCGCCGGGCCCGTTGGTCGGCGGGCCGCTGTGACTATCCAGGGTGGCGCGTTCCACGGAAAATTGAACTTGCGTTTCACAGAGTGAGACGCGAGTATCGTTGCATGGACAACAGTAGCGGCGTCGGCGTTCTGGACAAGGCAGCCCTTGTCCTGAGCGCACTGGAGTCCGGTCCGGCCACCCTCGCGGGACTGGTCGCGGCGACCGGACTGGCACGACCCACGGCCCACCGGCTGGCCGTGGCTCTGGAACACCACCGCATGGTGGCACGTGACATGCAGGGCCGTTTCATCCTCGGCCCGCGCCTCGCCGAGCTGGCCGCGGCGGCCGGCGAGGACCGTCTCCTCGCCACGGCGGGCCCGGTGCTCACCCATCTCCGTGATGTCACGGGCGAGAGCGCACAGCTCTACCGCCGCCAGGGCGACATGCGGATCTGCGTCGCCGCGGCGGAGCGGCTGTCCGGCCTGAGGGACACGGTCCCGGTCGGTTCGACGCTCACGATGAAGGCGGGCTCCTCGGCCCAGATCCTGATGGCCTGGGAGGAGCCGGAGCGGCTGCACCGCGGTCTGCAGGGTGCCCGTTTCACGGCGACGGCCCTGTCGGGCGTACGGCGCCGGGGCTGGGCCCAGTCGATCGGCGAGCGCGAGCCGGGTGTCGCGTCGGTCTCCGCGCCCGTGCGCGGTCCCTCCAACCGCGTGGTGGCCGCCGTCTCGGTCTCCGGACCGATCGAGCGTCTGACGCGCCACCCGGGCCGTATGCACGCCCAGGCGGTCATCGACGCCGCCGCCCGCCTCTCCGAGGCCCTGCGCCGCTCCGGCTGACACCCCCGTACGTCAGCCGCCCCATCCGCACGTCACCGGGACGGGCCCGCCTCAACGCCGCGGCAGGCCCTCCCCCGGCTCGACCGTCCGCACCGACCGGTAGGCGAACCGGTCCTTCCCCCGCCGCCCCCGCGCCTCCAGCGGCAGCACCCCGTGCGCCGCCGCGAGCCCGAACGCCGGCATGTCGCCGTAGACCGACTCGTACGCCCCCTCGGGCACGACGTACGTCTCGTGCCAGATCCCCACGTGGGCGCGCTTCCCGGCCTTCTCCCTGCGGTTCACGGCCGCCCACGCCTTGTGGTGGAACATGTCGGACGCCGAGGCGTAGGCGTAGAGCTTCTCCTTGGACTCCCAGTACTGGACGACGTAGTACGTCCGCGGGGACGCCGTCAGCAGGATGTGGTGCAGCAGCCCCCGGCCGCGATCCCTCCCCAGTTCGCGGAGCATGCGCGGCATCGCCAGGAACACCGGCAGCCAGTGGCGCACGGCCCGGAAGCGGTTGATGCGCATGCCGATGAGCAGGACCACCACGTCCCCCTCGGCCGCCGCAGTGGTGCGCCCCGCGTTGGTCTTGGCGAACATGGCTCCCCCTTGGTTGGCTAGCGCCGCTATCCGACGTCCCGTGTTTGGATGGTGCCGCCCCCCGACGAGAGGCGCAAGGGATGCGGCTGGCCGAACTCAGCGAGCGCAGCGGTGTGTCCACCGCGACGATCAAGTACTACCTGCGCGAAGGGCTGTTGGCGCCGGGCCGCCAGGTCAACGCGACGACGGCCGAGTACGACGAGAGCCATCTGCGACGGCTGCGCCTGGTGCGCGCGCTGATCCAGGTGGGCCGGGTGCCGGTGGCGACCGCCAGGGAGGTCCTCGGCCATGTGGACGACGAGTCCCTGGGCCGTACGATCCGGCTGGGCGCGGCCCTTTGGGCACTGCCCCAGGTTCCGGAGCCCGACGAGACGGACCCCGCGGTGGCGGCGGCACGGCGCGAGGTGGACCGGTTGCTGAGCTCGCTGGGCTGGGCGACCGCGCGCGAGCTCGGCCCCCTCTCCCCCGTCCATCGCTCGCTGGTGGTGGCGCTGGCCACGCTGATCCGGCTCGGCTACGCCTGGGACGCCGAACTGATGGCGCCGTACGCGAAGTTGATGCACCAGGTGGCCATGCGCGATCTGGACTTCCTGGAGACGCACGGATCGGAGGCGGAGCGGGTGGAGACGGCGGTCGCGGCGGCCGTGCTCTTCGAACCGGTGCTGCGGGCGCTGCACGGTCTGGCCCAGGAGGAGGAGTCGGCGCGGCGGTACGGGCTGTAGGCACCCGGTGCGGCCCCCGCGGGGGCCGCACCGGGTGCCGGAGAAACGCCGGTGGCCCTCCACCGAAGTGGAGGGCCACCGTATGACGTACCCCCGACCGGATTCGAACCGGCGCTACCGCCTTGAGAGGGCGGCGTGCTAGGCCGCTACACAACGGGGGCGTGGATTCTGCGTTTCCGCAGATCCGAGCTGGTCTACCTGGACTCGAACCAAGACTAACTGAACCAGAATCAGTCGTGCTGCCAATTACACCATAGACCAATGTGGTTTAGACCAGTCAGTACCCCCGACCGGATTCGAACCGGCGCTACCGCCTTGAGAGGGCGGCGTGCTAGGCCGCTACACAACGGGGGCCCTAGCGATCCCGAAGGATCCGTACCCCCGACCGGATTCGAACCGGCGCTACTGCCTTGAGAGGGCAGCGTGCTAGGCCGCTACACAACGGGGGCTTGCGGATGTGATCCGCGATGCAGATGAGCTCTGCGAGCTGGCCTACCTGGACTCGAACCAAGACTAACTGAACCAGAATCAGTCGTGCTGCCAATTACACCATAGGCCACTGGAACGCAAGCCCCTGAGGGGATCTTGTTCTAGCTTGCGCCTCCGGGTCCCGGCCTTTCGGCCCGCTCTCGGCGGCGCAGGAAGAACATTACCCGAAGGTGGACGGCGCTCCAAAACGAGTATCGCCATGGAGGAGCGCCGGGAGCTCGTCGAGTGAGGCGATCCGGTGAAGGCCGGCGGCGACATCGCCATCCGTGTGCAGGCCGTCCCGGTCGATCCAGACGGACAGCAGACCGGCGTCGGCGGCGCCCTGTCCGTCGATCCTCGGGTGGTCGCCGACATACGCAACTTCGGCCGGGGACAAGGCGAGTTCGGCGCAGATCGCGTTGAAGGCCCGGGCGTCGGGTTTGGCGACGCCCAGCTCGGCGGCACACAGCACGGCCTCGAAGCGGTCGCGGACGCCGAGCATGCGCAGCTTGCGGTCCTGGACGAGGAGACTCGAGTTGGACAGCACGGCGTGTCGGTGGCTGGCGGCGAGCGTGTCGAGCACCGGAAGGACATCGGGGAAGAGCGTCCAGGCGGCCTCGTAGTGGGTGAGGTACCGCTGGAACCACGCGTCGGCCTCGGCATCGGTCAGGGACGGCTCCCCGAGGAAGACCCGCACCCGGTCCCGCCGCTGCCCCTCGAAGTCGACCTCCCCGGCCGCGAACCGCCCCCACTGCTCAAAGGTGGCCTCCCGCCACCGGGCGACGGCCAGCTCCACGGTCTCGTACGCGTCGAGCAGGCCCTCGGCGATCACGTGTCCGCGCATTCCGGCCTGCTCCGCCGCCGTGTACTGGAAGAGAGTGTCGTCGACGTCCCAGACCACGGCTTTGATCGGCATGACACCGACCGTAACCCCCGGGGAACGGACTGTCGATGTCATGGGACCAGCCCGGGACGACACCGTCCGGTCAACGCCTGAGGGGCGGCACCCGTCCGGGTGCCGCCCCTCAGGCCTGTGCCTGGTCCGCCCGGCCCTACCCGGCCAGCTTCGCCAGCGCCGCGTCGACGCGGGCCAGCGTCTTCTCCTTGCCCAGGATCTCCAGGGACTCGAAGAGGGGCAGGCCGACGGTGCGGCCGGTGACGGCCACGCGGACCGGGGCCTGGGCCTTGCCGAGCTTCAGGCCATGGGCCTCGCCCGCCGCCAGGACGGCCTCCTTGAGGGAGTCGGGCGACGTCCAGTCGGCCGCCTCGAGCTTCTCGCGGGCCGTGCGCAGCAGGGCGTCCGCGCCCTCCTTCATCGCCTTCGTCCAGCTGGCCTCGTCGAGGACCGGCTCCGGCAGGAACAGGAAGTCGACGTTCTCGGTGATCTCCGAGAGGACCTTCAGACGGCTCTGCGCGTGCGGGGCGATCGCGTGCCACTTGGTCTCGTCGAAGTCCTCGGGCGCCCAGGGGGCGAACGGGGCCTTGAGCCAGGGGGCGCAGCGCTCGGTGAAGTCCTTCACGTCGAGCAGGCGGATGTGGTCGGCGTTGATCGCCTCGCACTTCTTGAGGTCGAAGCGGGCCGGGTTGGGGTTCACGTCCGCCACGTCGAAGGCCGCGACCATCTCGTCCATCGAGAAGACGTCCCGGTCGGCCGCGAGCGACCAGCCCAGCAGGGACAGGTAGTTGAGCAGGCCCTCCGGGAGGAAGCCGCGCTCGCGGTAGAGGTTCAGCGACGACTGGGGGTCGCGCTTGGAGAGCTTCTTGTTGCCCTCGCCCATGACGTACGGCAGGTGGCCGAAGGCGGGGGTCTGCTTGGCCACGCCCAGCTCGATCAGCGCCTTGTACAGGGCGATCTGGCGCGGGGTGGAGGAGAGCAGGTCCTCGCCGCGCAGGACGTGGGTGATCTCCATCAGGGCGTCGTCGACCGGGTTGACCAGCGTGTAGAGGGGGGCGCCGTTCGCACGGACGATGCCGTAGTCCGGCACGTTCTCCGGGGTGAAGGTCAGCTCGCCGCGGACCAGGTCCGTGAAGGTGATCGTCTCGTCGGGCATGCGGAAGCGGACGATGGGCTCGCGGCCCTCCGCCTCGTACGCCTCGACCTGCTCGGCGGTCAGCTCGCGGCAGTGGCCGTCGTAGCCGGAGGGCTTGCCGGCGGCGCGGGCGGCCTCGCGGCGCTCCTCCAGCTCCGAGGTGGTGCAGTAGCAGCGGTACGCGTAGCCGCCGTCCAGCAGCTTCCGGGCGACCTCCTTGTAGAGGTCCATGCGCTGCGACTGGCGGTACGGCGCGTGGGGTCCCCCGATCTCGGGACCCTCGTCCCAGTCGAAGCCCAGCCAGCGCATCGAGTCCAGGAGCTGCTCGTAGGACTCCTCGGAGTCGCGGGCGGCGTCCGTGTCCTCGATGCGGAAGACCAGGGTGCCCTTGTGATGCCGGGCGAACGCCCAGTTGAACAGGGCCGTGCGGACCAGCCCCACGTGGGGGTTGCCGGTGGGCGACGGACAGAAACGTACGCGGACGGGTGCGCTAGCCACGCTTGACTACCTTGTTGGTGAGAGTGCCGATGCCTTCGATGGTGACGGCGACCTCGTCGCCGACACTGAGGGGGCCGACCCCCGCGGGGGTGCCCGTGAGGATCACGTCGCCGGGGAGCAGCGTCATGGCCTCGGTGATGTTGACGATCAGGTCCTCGATGGAGTGGATCATCTCGCTGGTCCGGCCCAGCTGGCGCTGCCCGCCGTTGACCGTGCACTGGATGGTGAGGTCCGCCGCGGCGGCGATGTCCAGGTCCGTCTCGACCCAGGGGCCGAGCGGGCAGGAGGTGTCGAAGCCCTTGGCCCTGGCCCACTGCTTCTCGCGCTTCTGGACGTCGCGGGCCGTGACGTCGTTGGCACAGGTGTAGCCGAAGATCACGTCCTTGACGCGCTCGCGCGGGACCTCGCGGCACATGCGGCCGATGACCACGGCCAGCTCGGCCTCGTGGTGCAGCTCGCTGGAGAAGGCCGGGTACTGGATCTCGTCGCCGGGGCCGATCACCGAGGTGGACGGCTTGAAGAAGGCGAACGGGGCGTCGGGCACCTCGTTGCCCAGTTCCCTGGCGTGCTCGGCGTAGTTGCGGCCGAAGGCCACGACCTTGTTGGGCAGCACGGGCGGCAGGAGGCGGACCTTGCTCAGCGGGACCTTGGTGCCGGAGAGTTCGAACTCGGTGAAGGGGATGCCCTTGATGATGTCGAGGACGAGCTCGTCGGGCCTGTCGCCCTCGACCGCGCCGAACGCGACGTTCCCGTCGATGGAGAATCTGGCAATGCGCACGGGATCCCTGCGCCCCTCACTTGAGCCGGCTGGAGTCTGACGCTCCAGGCTAACGCGGCAGGGGGCGCCCGCCCCGCCCATTATGAAGGGCGCCCCCGGACGTCTCGGGTGACGTCGGGGGCGCCCTTCACACGCGTACGCGACCGTCTTCGGAAACCGGTCACATTCGTACGGGTCCGGCTTGAGCAACCGGTGGTCGCCGCGCGTATTACTCCGCGGCGGAGGCCCGGGTCGGGACCTCCACGAGGACGGTCCGCCGGGGGTTGGCGGTCTGGGAGGGGAGGTCGACGGGGTGCTCCTGCTGCGGCGTCTCCAGATCGTCGGCGTCGGTGAGATGCGCGAGCGTGGTGCGCTGCGGGTTGGCTATGGTGCGGAACATCATCGTCGTCTTCACTGGTGTGGGTGACCTCGTGGTTAGGGGCTCCGGGCAGCCTCAAGAGCCGCCCTGGAGGCGCGGGTTGTCGGATTCGGCAACTCTGTAAAGCGTCAGGCTAAACATGGGGGTCCTGGGGCAAGTCGTGAAGATGGCATGATCGCCGTGTGAGGTTCCTCACTTACTAGCAGATAATCGGGTCAATTCTGGCCGTGACACCGCGCTTCCGAAGCGGACATACCGGCATGGAACCCGTCATTCCGCTCCCGATCTTGATGGCCGGGACGCGCCACGTCGGCCCGCGTCCCGCTCTTGTTTGCCCGTTATGTACGGGATCCCCTTACACGCGTCGTGACACCGCCCTCACGAGGTGTCACGATGAACAACTGTGACCCGTTGGCCTTGTTGGAGGTCCGGCACTGTGCTGGAATTCCACGGACCGCCGCGGGAGTAGACCCGGCGCACAGGGGGCGCAGAGAAGCGCCTGAAGGAGCGGCGGGAAGGGGAGCCAGCGCCGGTCCACTCAACGACCATCCGGGAGCGCGCACAGAGCGCCCCCGACACGCCGACACCGTCTCGCCGTTCACGCGGGGAGGCGCCTGGTCCAGAGGTTGCGACGCTAGTGCAGGGACGTTTCAAGAGGGATGGCAGCGCTTCGGCGGAGTCGGAGCCGCACGGCGGGAACGACCGCGGCTCCTCGCCCCAGCACGCCCAGAACCCGGGCCCGGCGGAGATCGGTGACGGCGGTGAGCGCTCCGGGCGCCCCGGTGTGTCCGGCCCCCCGACGGCGTCCGCCAAGCCGAAGAGCGGCCCGGTTCGCACCGGCGGCTCGCGAATAGCCCTGCGCAACTGGCGCATCTCCACGCGCCTGGTGTCGCTGCTGGCACTGCCCGTGGTCGCCGCCACCTCGCTCGGCGCGCTGCGCATCAGCGACAACGTGGACGACATCCAGCAGCTCGACAACATGCGGCTGCTGACCGACATGACCAAGCAGGCCACCGAGCTCGCCGACGCCCTCCAGCGGGAGCGCGACCTGTCGGCCGGCCCGCTCGCGAGCGGCGACAACCCCAGCGACCTCACGGTCAAGGGCCAGCGCGATAAAACGGACACGGCTCAGCGGCAGTTCCTGAAGGCCACCGAGGAGATCGACGCCGCCAGCGCCGAGGGCCAGCTCAAGGGCGTCCGCGACAGCCTCGTGGGTATCGCGACCGAGCTGGGCCGGCTCAGCACGATCCGCAACGACGCGTACGAGGACCCCAAGAACTCCACGCTCACCGTCGAGGCGTACCACCGCCTCATCGTCCAGTTGCTGAACCTCTCGCAGGACATGGCGCAGGCCACCAGCAACCCGGAGATGATCCAGCGCACGCGTGCCCTCGCCGCGTTCTCCACCGCCAAGGAGTACGCCTCGGTGCAGCGGGCGACCATCGCCGCGGCGCTGCCCCCGAACAAGACCGACTTCGGCAACCTCTCCGAGAGCGACCGGCAGTACGGCTTCTCGGCGCTGACCAGTGAGGACTCCTCGCTCGACACCTTCGCCACCATCTACGGCAAGGACGCCGCCGAGGAGGAGACGAAGCCGATCAGCGAGGGCAACGCCACCATCGAGGCGGCCGACACCTACGCGCAGCGCGTGCTGAAGAACTCGAACGGCATGCGTTCCCAGGACAAGCGCTCGTACCAGGACTGGGTCGACGACGACTCGGTCAAGATCGAGCAGATGAAGAAGATCGAGGGCTCGCTCCTGGAGGACATGGAGCAGACCGCCCGCGAGCTGCGCAACGAGTCCGAGCAGGAAGCGATCATCTCGGGTGCGCTGATCCTGCTCGTCCTCGGTATCTCCCTCGTCGGCGCCTTCGTCGTGGCCCGCTCCATGATCCGTTCGCTGCGCCGGCTGCAGGACACCGCGACCAAGGTCGCCCAGGACCGTCTGCCCGAGCTGGTCAAGCAGCTCTCCGAGTCCGACCCGCAGGACGTCGACACCTCCGTGGAGTCGGTCGGCCTGAACTCGAAGGACGAGATCGGCCAGGTGGCCGCGGCCTTCGACGACGTGCACCGCGAGGCGGTCCGCCTCGCCGCCGAGCAGGCCCTGCTGCGGGGCAACGTCAACGCGATGTTCACCAACCTCTCGCGCCGCTCCCAGGGTCTGATCCAGCGCCAGCTGTCGCTGATCTCCGAGCTCGAGTCCCGCGAGGCCGACCCGGACCAGCTGTCCTCGCTCTTCAAGCTCGACCACCTCGCCACCCGCATGCGCCGTAACGGTGAGAACCTCCTCGTTCTCGCCGGTGAGGAACCCGGCCGCCGCTGGACCCGTCCGGTCCCGCTGGTCGACGTGCTCCGCGCCGCCGCGTCCGAGGTGGAGCAGTACGAGCGCATCGAGCTGGCCTCGGTCCCGGCCACCGAGGTCGCGGGCCGGGTCGTCAACGACCTCGTGCACCTGCTCGCCGAGCTGCTGGAGAACGCCACCTCGTTCTCCTCGCCGCAGACCAAGGTCAAGGTCACCGGTCACGCGCTGCCCGACGGCCGTGTGCTGATCGAGATCCACGACACCGGTATCGGTCTGTCCCCCGAGGACCTCGCCTCCATCAACGAGCGGCTCGCCTCGCCGCCCACCGTGGACGTCTCCGTCTCCCGCCGTATGGGTCTGTTCGTGGTCGGCCGCCTCTCGCAGCGCCACGGCATCCGCATCCAGCTGCGCCCCTCCGACTCCGGCGGTACGACCGCGCTGGTCATGCTGCCCGTCGATGTCGCCCAGGGCGGCAACAAGCCCACCCCCGGCAAGCCGGGTCCGGGCGGTCCCACCGGTGGTCCGGCCGCCGCGCAGGCCGCGGCCGGTGCGGCCGCCGCCCGTCGGCAGGCCGGCCAGCAGGGCTCGCTCGGCTCGGGTGCCCCCGGTGGAGGCCTCCTCGGTGGCGCCCCGCAGCGCGGGCAGGTCGGCGCCGGCCAGGGTCCGCGGGCCGCGCTGCCCGGCAGCGACCAGGGCGGCCGCCCGGGCGGTCCCGGTGGCCCCCGCGGTCCGCAGGGCGGTCCCTCGGTTCCCCCGCAGGGCCGGCCCGCGCCCGCAGGTGCCGGGATGTTCGGCGGTCAGGCGCCGGGTGCCCCGCAGGGCCTGTCGCCCGCCGGGACCGGTGGGCCGCAGAACTTCGACGACTCCGGGCGCCAGGGCGGCTTCGCCGGCGGCGGCTCGGGGCTGCGTCCGGGCGGTTCGATCGGCGACAACAGCTTCAGCCCGTCACGCCAGGGCGGCTTCGGTGAGGGTGCGCCCTCGGCCGACGGCTCCTCCGGCGCCGTACCTCCCAAGCAGCGCAAGGAACGTTCCGGCAGGCGCCGGCCGCAGCTGCCCGGGCGCGGTGGTCCGCGTGCCGAGCTGCCCGGCGGCGACCAGCAGCCGCGCACGCCGAGCTGGAGCGACGAGAACGCGCAGCCGCCGGTGCGCGCCTCGCTGGACATGCCGCGCGGCCACGACGAGCCGGACGCCACCTCGCAGATGCCGCGCTTCGACGGCCGTCAGGGCCCGGGCTCGACCGAGGAGATTCCCCGGGTCGACGACCGCCAGGGCCCCGAGGTCACCTCCGGTTTCCCGCGTCCCGACTTCGACGGACCGCGGGCCTCGCTGCCGCAGAACGGCACCGGACAGTTCGTCCGCCCGGACGTCTTCGGCGGTTCCGGTGCGTCCGGGTCCCCCGACCGGTTCCCGGCGCAGGGCCGCGGCAACGCGCAGGACACCGGTCAGTTCCCCGCTCCGGGCTACGGGTCTCCTCAGGACCCCTCGTCCACGGGCCAGTTCGAGCGGCCCCAGGTGAACGGCGCCGGCTTCGGCGCGCCCCGTCCGCCCATGCCGCAGCGTCCCCCGGCGCCTCCGCAGCAGCAGCCCGCCCGGCCGCAGGAGCCCGAGGCCCTGCCGCCCGCGACGGGTCCCGGCGACGGACGTACGCCGCTGTACGACACGCTGGAGACCAACTGGTTCCGCGGCGGTCAGGCCCAGCAGGGCAGCACCAACGGCAGCGGCGGCGCCCCGAGCCAGAGCAACGGCCACGGGCAGGGCAACGGCTTCGGGCCGTCGCAGGCCCCCGCGGCCGACCGGCACCCGGCCGCCGCTCCGGCCGCCCAGGCGGCCACCGGCTCCTGGCGTCCCAACCCCAACGACGAGCTCGTCCGTCAGGCCGAGCGCGTCCGTCAGCCGTCGGCGGGCGGGGTCACCACCTCCGGCCTGCCGCGACGGGTCCCCCGCGCGAACCTCGTGCCGGGCACGGCTCAGCAGCAACAGCACCAAACCGGTCCGCAGGTCTCGCGTGCGCCCGATGACGTACGCGGCCGGCTGACCAATCTCCGTCGGGGCATCGCCCAGGGTCGCCAGGCCGGTACCGGCCAGACCGGCAGCTTCCCGAGCCCCACTCACCAGCAGGAGCGTTAGTTGAGCCAGATGAGCCAAGCGGCACAGAACCTCAACTGGTTGATCACCAACTTCGTGGACAACACCCCCGGGGTGTCCCACACCGTCGTCGTGTCCGCCGACGGACTCCTTCTGGCGATGTCCGAGGGCTTTCCGCGCGACCGCGCCGATCAGCTCGCGGCCGTCGCCTCCGGCCTCACCTCCCTCACCGCAGGGGCCTCCCGGATCTTCGAGGGCGGGAACGTGGCCCAGACGGTGGTGGAGATGGAGCGCGGGTTCCTCTTCCTGATGTCCGTCTCGGACGGATCGTCGCTGGCCGTGCTCTCCCACCCGGACTGCGACATCGGCCTAGTCGGCTACGAGATGGCGCTCCTCGTCGACCGCGCGGGCGCTGTGCTCACGCCCGACCTCCGCGCCGAACTGCAGGGCAGCCTGCTGCACTGACCCCGATCCACAACACCAAACCGTCCGGCCGCCATCAGTCCCCCCACCGGCCCCGTCAGACGGCTCGACTGACCGACTTGCTGTCCCGCCCGGAGGATCCATGACCCCGCCCACCGCTTCTCATGATCCGTACGCAGCGTCGTACGGGGACGAGGGCGATCAGCCGCTGGTACGGCCGTACGCGATGACCGGTGGCCGGACGCGGCCGCGCTACCAGCTCGCCATCGAGGCGCTCATCAGCACCACGGCAGACCCGGCGGCCCTCATGGGGCTGCTCCCCGAGCACCAGCGCATCTGCCACCTCTGCCGTGAGGTGAAGTCGGTGGCCGAGGTGTCGGCCCTGCTGTCCATGCCACTCGGTGTGGCACGGATCCTCGTCGCGGACCTCGCCGAGGCCGGACTCGTCGCGATCCACCAGCCGGGTGGCGACGACAACGCCGGCGGTGCCCCGGACGTGACACTGCTCGAAAGGGTGCTCAGTGGACTTCGCAAGCTCTGACGGGGGCCGGGCGACCACCTCGGCGAAGATCGTGGTCGCGGGCGGCTTCGGCGTCGGCAAGACCACGTTCGTCGGCGCCGTGTCGGAGATCAACCCGCTGCGCACGGAGGCCGTCATGACCTCCGCGAGCGCGGGCATTGACGACCTCACCCACACCGGGGACAAGACCACCACCACGGTGGCCATGGACTTCGGCCGCATCACGCTCGACCAGGACCTGATCCTGTACCTGTTCGGTACGCCCGGTCAGGACCGCTTCTGGTTCATGTGGGACGACCTGGTCCGCGGCGCGATCGGCGCCATCGTCCTGGTGGACACCCGCCGTCTCGCCGACTGCTTCCCCGCCGTCGACTACTTCGAGAACAGCGGCCTGCCCTTCGTCGTCGCGCTGAACGGCTTCGAAGGGCACCAGCCGTACACCCCCGACGAGGTCCGTGAGGCGCTCCAGATCGGACCCGACACCCCGATCATCACGACGGACGCCCGCCACCGCGCGGACGCCAAGAGCGCGCTGATCACACTGGTCGAGCACGCGCTCATGGCACGACTGCGGTAGGGGGCACGCCGCACCCGGTACCGAACTAGTATCCGGACAGCACTCAAGTCGACAGCGCCATACGGCAGTTGTCGTAGATACACCGGCGCCGGCTGTGTCGTTTGACACGGTCGGCTTCGGCGTTCATAACGTTTCGACAGAGAAATAGGGTGGTACGGCCACGCGTCGCGGTCGATCGGTGCCACTGCGTCCAACTTGGCCCCGTCATTTGCCGCGGCTCGCTCTTTATGACCGTTTTATCTAGGACTTACATCACGCGGAATCGTTGCTTCCCTGTGTTTGGAACTGCACAGGCTGACGTGCTGGAATGCCTGAACTGCCCAATAGTCAAAAACGTACTAGGGCTTTGGAGTCACCCGCGGCACGACGTAGGTGCCCGCGCCGAGAGGTTGTTGGTCGAGTGAGGCGAAGCAAGCGCAGTCCCGAGCCGTCGGCGCGGGGCAACTTCACCCCGCCGCCGCGCGGGGCGGCACCCGCACAAGTCAACCCGGAGCCGGCGGCGTCCGCGCGCAGCGGCAGCCGTCTCTCCCCGCGCAACTGGCGCGTGCCCACCCGCCTGAACGCGATCCTGCTCATACCCGTGGTCGTCGGCCTGGTCATGGGCGGCTTCCAGGTGAAGGGCTCGATCGACACCTGGCAGGAGGCACGGGACGCCGAGAAGGTCGCGAAGATCGTGGCCGCCGCCGAGGAGTACGCCACGGCGCTCCTCAACGAACGCGACGTCTCCGCCGAGCCCCTGCTGAAGGGCGACCGGGACAACGAGACCGTCCAGCAGGCACGCGACCTCACCGACGAGAAGGCCGACGCCTTCCACGAGGAAGTCGTCGGGATGCCGTCCGGGCTGGGCCTCGAGCGCCGCCTGAAGCTGGTGGAGGACGCCGAACCGAAGCTGGAAGAGCTCCGGCAGGCGGCGTACACCCGGTCGATGGACCCGGTGCAGACCGAAGAGGGCTACGTCGCGGTCGAGCACTACCTGCTGGAGTTCTCGAACGAACTCGGCCTCGGCACGGGCAACATCACCGCGTACGGCCGCACGGTGTACGCACTCGCCCTCTCCAAGGGCGCCGCCTCCCTGCAGCGCTCCATCGGCATGCACCTGCTGGTCGAACCCAGCACCGACGAAAAGATCTACGCGCGACAGGTCACCGCCTTCACCTCGTACGCGTACCTGGAGAACATCGCCGTCCAGGAGTACATATCCGGCGGTACCGCGCAGGACTCCGCCCGCCTCAAGCAGGTCATGGACCAGAAGACCGAGGAGGGCAAGCAGCAGCTGGCCGAGGCCGCGCAGCAGGCCCAGGCCGAGGGCAAGACCGTCGTGACCCCGCCCTCCATGAACAACATGATCCAGGCGATCGGCAGCGGCCAGACGCCCGCCCAGCTCGCCGAGAAGGGCATCACCCCCGCCACCTGGATGGCCGCCTCCACCCTCAAGTTCGAGGGATACAGCGAGGTGGAGTCCGAGATGATCAACCGCGCCGTGGACGACGCCGGCCAGATCGCCTCGGACGCCCAGCGTGACGCCTACATCAACGGCGCCATCGTCATCCTCGCCCTGCTCGCCGCGTTCATCATCGCCTCCCTCATGGCCCGCCAGATGAGCCGCTCGATGCGCCAGCTGCGCAACGCCGCCTTCGGGGTCGCCGAGCAGCGCCTGCCGATGCTGGTCGACCAGCTCTCGCGCACCGACCCCGGCCGCGTCGACACCCGGGTCGCGCCCATCCCGATCAACACCACGGACGAGATCGGCGAGGTCGCCCGCGCCTTCGACCAGGTCCACCGCGAGGCCGTCCGGCTCGCCGCCGAGCAGGCCCTCCTGCGGGGCAACATCAACGCGATCTTCACCAACCTCTCGCGCCGCAACCAGTCGCTGATCGAGGGCCAGCTGACCCTGATCACCGACCTGGAGAACAACGAGGCCGACCCGGACCAGCTGGAGAACCTCTTCAAGCTGGACCACCTGGCGACCCGTATGCGCCGCAACGGCGAGAACCTCCTGGTCCTCGCCGGCGAGGAGCCCGGCCGCCGCTGGGACCAGCCGGTCCCGCTGGTCGACGTGCTCCGCGCCGCCTCCTCCGAGGTGGAGCAGTACGAGCGCATCGAGCTCTCCGGCGTCCCCGAGGCCGAGATCCACGGCCGCGCCGTGACCGACCTCGTGCACCTGCTCGCCGAGCTCCTGGAGAACGCCACCACGTTCTCCTCGCCGCAGACCAAGGTCCGCGTCACCGCGACCCGTCTCCCCGACGGCCGCATCATGATCGAGATCCACGACAAGGGCATCGGCCTCACCGCCGAGGACTTCGCGGACATCAACCACAAGCTGGCCAACCCGCCGACCGTGGACGCCGCGATCTCCCAGCGCATGGGCCTCTTCGTGGTCGGCCGGCTCGCCGACCGGCACGGCATCCGCGTCCAGCTGCGCCCCTCGGGCGAGCAGGCCGGTACGACCTCGCTGGTCATGCTCCCGGACGTGATCACCCACGGTGGCGGTGGCCAGCACCAGCCGCAGGCCGACGAGTTCACCGTCTCGCAGATCATCCCGGAGCAGCACTCCTTCGAGTCGCCCGGGCAGCCGATGCGTACGGCCGCCGAGCTCGGCTTCGACGACAGCCGCTACACCGAGGTCCCGAACGACATCCGCGAGCTGGACCCCGTGGGCCGCTCCCTGATGCGTGAGGAGCGCCGTGCGGCCCTGGAGGCCCAGGCCCACGGCCAGTCCGCCCAGCGGGATGCCATCGAGTCCCCCAGGTACGGCGACGACTTCGAGGCACAGCAGACCGGCTACGACAGCGGCCGGACCGCGTACCCGAACCAGCAGACGGGCTACGACCAGCAGACGGCGTACGAGGAGCCGCAGCGCGCGTCGTACGAGGAGACGTACTTCCCGCCGAGCGCGGACTTCACCTCGGACGGCGGCTACCCTGAGCCCACGTATGCGGAGCCGGCCCAGCAGGAGCACACGGCACCGCAGCCCGCCGCCGCGGAGGCGTTCACGTCCTTCCAGGAGCCGTCCTATCAGGACGACTGGCCGCAGCAGAACGGCTACCAGAACGCGTACCGGTCCGAGTACCCTCCGGAACCGGAATCCGTGCAGGCCGCTGACGTGAAGGAGCCGGACCGCGTAGGCTTCGAGCGTCCGGGACCGGCCCCTTCCGCCGTTCACGATCTGACCGACGCCGGACTGCCCCGCCGCGGTACCACCGCGAACGGCACAGGCGACCGGCAGTCCGTGACACAGGAGCCCCCGGCACCCAAGGAACAGGGCGGTGACTGGCGCTCCGCGAACGACTCGCGGTGGCAGCAGGCCTCACAGCTCCGGAAACCCAAGGCGGGCGGGGTCACCTCCTCCGGCCTGCCGCGGCGGGTACCCAAGGCCAATCTGGTCGAGGGGGCCGCCGCAACAACCCCGCAGGGAGGCCCACAGGTCTCCCGCGCCCCCGAGGACGTACGGGGCAGGCTGAGCAACCTGCGCCGCGGTGTCGAGCGGGGACGCAACGCAGGCAGTGAAACGAATGGCCAGGGCTTCGGTCCTGACAGCACCTACAACCAGGAGCGTTAGTGTGAGCCCGATGAGCCAGGCGGCACAGAACCTGAACTGGCTGATCACCAACTTCGTGGACAACACCCCGGGGGTGTCCCACACGGTGGTGGTCTCCGCCGACGGACTCCTTCTGGCGATGTCCGAAGGTTTTCCGCGCGACCGTGCCGACCAGCTGGCGGCCGTCGCGTCCGGACTGACCTCGCTGACCGCGGGTGCTTCCCGCATCTTCGAGGGCGGCAGCGTCAACCAGACGGTTGTGGAGATGGAGCGGGGGTTCCTCTTCATCATGTCCATCTCGGACGGTTCGTCGCTCGCGGTTCTCGCACATCCGGAAGCCGACATCGGCCTCGTCGGGTACGAGATGGCGCTTCTGGTCGACCGTGCCGGTACGGTCCTGACACCCGATCTGCGTGCGGAGCTCCAAGGGAGCCTGCTCAACTAACAGTCAGACGGTGCGTATTGGTGTCCCGGGGCCGTAAGGTTTCGGGACGCGGCTTCCACAGCGATGGATGCCCGGCACAGTCGGAGGAGGAGAGAGAGTGGCAACACCCCCAGGCGGTTCGTCTTCGGGCAACTGGTCCTACGGCCCTGGCCAGGGTCAGGGTCAGGGTGAGCAGAACCGGTACAACTTCCCCTCCACGCCCAGCCACAGGCAGTCGTACGCTCCCCCGGGCCCCCAGGGCCCGGGCCCGTCGCCGTACGACCAGCCGCCGGCGCCGCGCATCCAGCCCGTGCAGCCGCAGCGACGCGCCCCCGAGCCCGCGCCCGCCGGGGCGTCGAACAACCCCCTGGTGCGCCCGTACGCCATGACGGGCGGCCGCACCAGGCCGCGCTACCAGCTCGCCATCGAGGCGCTGGTGCACACCACCGCGCAGCCGCACCAGATGCAGGGCCAGCTGCCCGAGCATCAGCGGATCTGCAACCTCTGCCGAGAGATCAAGTCGGTCGCCGAAATCTCGGCGCTCCTGACCATCCCCCTCGGCGTGGCCAGGATCCTCGTCGCCGACTTGGCGGAGGCGGGCCTGGTCGCCATCCATCAGCCCGGCGGCGACGAGAACGCCGGCGGCCAGCCAGACGTGACACTGCTCGAAAGGGTGCTCAGTGGACTTCGCAAGCTCTAGCGGCGGTCCTTCCCGCTCCACCACCTCGGCGAAGATCGTGGTTGCGGGTGGCTTCGGCGTGGGCAAGACCACGTTCGTCGGGGCCGTCTCGGAGATCAACCCGCTGCGTACCGAGGCCGTCATGACGTCTGCTTCGGCGGGTATCGACGACCTCACCCACACCGGGGACAAGACCACCACCACGGTGGCCATGGACTTCGGCCGCATCACCCTGGACCAGGACCTGATCCTGTACCTGTTCGGTACGCCCGGTCAGGACCGCTTCTGGTTCATGTGGGACGACCTGGTCCGCGGCGCGATCGGCGCCATCGTCCTGGTGGACACCCGCCGTCTCGCCGACTGCTTCCCCGCCGTCGACTACTTCGAGAACAGCGGCCTGCCCTTCGTCATCGCCCTCAACGGCTTCGACGGCCAGCAGCCGTACAACCCGGACGAGGTCCGTGAGGCGCTCCAGATCGGACCCGACACCCCGATCATCACGACGGACGCCCGCCACCGCGCGGACGCCAAGAGCGCGCTGATCACGCTGGTCGAGCACGCGCTGATGGCACGCCTTCGGTAGTGGTGACGCCGCCGCGCGGTTGAGACACCGAGGGGCGCCCTCTCCTGACCGGAGAGGGCGCCCCTCTTCGTTGTTCCCGGGCACGCGAAAGGGGCCCACCCGGGTGGGTGGGCCCCTTTCGGAGTCGTGGAGGCTCAGCGCCAGCTGTGCGGTGCCCGGAAGCCGGACTCGCGCTCCAGTCGCCGCCAGCCGGCCTTGGCGCGTCCGCGACGGGCCGGAGCCGTGGACGGCTGGGCGGCCGCGCGCGCCAGCAGGATGGCCGTGATCGCGGCGACTTCCTCGGGCTCGGCGTGGCCCTTCTCAACGCGGATGTCAGGGATGCTCATGGGTCTCAGTCTCCATGGATGAGGTTTCGGCGGGGGTACCGCGAAGGATCCGCTGGGTTACCGCGACTACTGCGGCGGGTTGCCGTGCTTGCGCGAGGGGAGGTCGGCGTGCTTGCTGTGGAGCATCGCCAGGGAGCGGATGAGGACCGAGCGCGTTTCGGCCGGGTCGATGACGTCGTCCACCAGGCCGCGCTCCGCCGCGTAGTACGGGTGCATCAGCTCGGACTTGTACTCCTTGACCATGCGGGCCCGCATGGCCTCGGGGTCCTCTGCCTCGGCGATCTGCCGGCGGAAGATGACGTTGGCCGCGCCCTCGGCGCCCATGACGGCGATCTCGTTCGTCGGCCACGCGTAGGTGAGGTCCGCTCCGATGGACTGGCTGTCCATGACGATGTACGCACCTCCGTAGGCCTTGCGCAGGATCAGCGAGATCCTCGGCACGGTCGCGTTGCAGTAGGCGTAGAGGAGCTTCGCGCCGTGGCGGATGATCCCACCGTGCTCCTGGTCGACGCCCGGGAGGAAGCCGGGAACGTCCAACAGGGTGACGATCGGGATGTTGAAGGCATCGCACATCTGAACGAAGCGCGCGGCCTTCTCCGATGCCTCGATGTCCAGCACCCCGGCCAGGCTCTGCGGCTGGTTGGCGACGATGCCGACCACCTGGCCGTCGAGGCGGGCCAGCGCGCAGATGATGTTGCGGGCCCAGCGCTCGTGGACCTCCAGGTACTCGCCGTCGTCGACGATCTCCTCGATGACCTTCGCCATGTCGTACGGGCGGTTGCCGTCCGCCGGGACGAGGTCCAGCAGGACGTCCGAGTGCCGGTCCGCCGGGTCCGTGCACTCGACCCGCGGCGGGTTCTCCCGGTTGTTCTGCGGGAGCAGCGACAGCAGGTAGCGCACCTCGTGGATGCACGTCTCCTCGTCGTCGTACGCGAAGTGGCAGACGCCGCTCGTCTCCGCGTGGACGTCCGCGCCGCCGAGGCCGTTCTGGGTGATCTCCTCACCCGTCACCGCCTTGACCACGTCGGGGCCGGTGATGAACATCTGCGAGGTGTCGCGGACCATGAACACGAAGTCCGTCAGGGCCGGGGAGTACGCCGCGCCGCCCGCGCACGGGCCCAGCATCACGCTGATCTGCGGGATGACCCCGGAGGCCTTCGTGTTGCGCTGGAAGATGCCGCCGTAGCCCGCGAGCGCCGAGACGCCCTCCTGGATACGCGCGCCGGCGCCGTCGTTCAGGGACACCAGGGGCGCCCCGGCCGCGATGGCCATGTCCATGATCTTGTGGATCTTGGTGGCGTGGGCCTCGCCCAGCGCGCCGCCGAAGATACGGAAGTCATGGGCGTACACGAAGACCGTACGGCCCTCCACCGTGCCCCAGCCGGTGATGACACCGTCGGTGAACGGCTTCTTGGCCTCCAGGCCGAACCCGGTGGCCCGGTGCCGGCGCAGCTGCTCGACCTCGTTGAAGGAACCGGGGTCGAGGAGCAGCTCGATGCGCTCACGAGCCGTCAGCTTGCCCTTGGCGTGCTGCGCGGCGGTCGCCTTCTCGCTGGGGCCGGCCAGTGCCTGCGCACGGATCTCGTGGAGTTCGGCCACGCGCCCGCGGGCATCCGTCGGCTCGCTCGGCGTGTCCGTCTGCTCGCCTGGCGCCTCATCCAAAACGGTCATGTAGCGACCTTACGAAGTCCACCAAGAAAAGCGGGCCGTCGACTCCGTACAGTCTCCGGCCCGTTTTCCTGGTACCACTGAACAGAACCGACCGCGTGTGCAGCCCATCCGACTGCTCAGAGGGCGTGTCGGTTGTCGGGGTCACACAAAGCGCTCAGCCGAGAGTCACCTCACACCGGTGGGTCGCGCATACCGTCCCAGGGGTGACGGCGAGGCGCAGACGGCCGTCCGCCTCCCTGATCTCGATCGACGGGTCCGCCCGTACGACCGTTCCGACCGGACGGTCCCAGATGATCTCCAGGGTCCTCCCCGTGCGCGGCGGCTCGCTCACGCAGAGGGTAGCGGTACGGCCCCGGCGGCGGACCAGCACGCTCGCGGGCGCCGTGGCGGTGAGCGGGCCGACCGTGCCGGGGGCCCAGAAGTTCGCGGCCGTCAGGCCCAGGGAGCGGACGCGGACCGCCTGGCGGCGGGCGTCGTTGGCGAGGACGGACAGCCAGTGGCGGTCGGCCGCGCGGGCGGCGACCCGGTGGCGGGAGGCGCCGGGCATCAGGACGTACACGTAGGTCGCGTCGGCGGGGTCCGTGCCGTGGTCCAGCCAGAGGGTCTGCCGGCGCCGGGTGCGCCGTTCGGTGGTGCTGGTGCTGTTGATGTCGGACCAGGCTCCGGTGCGGTCCTCGCGGAGGGTGCGCAGCCGCGCCGTACCGGCGGGGCGCGGGAACACCCAGCCGCCGTGGTCCTCGAGGTGGGCCCAGCCCCGCCGTACGGTGAACTCCTGCTCGCCGCCCTCGCCCAGGTTGCGGTTGTCGACCACGGTCTCGACGGGCACCCCGTCGGCGCAGGTGATCCCGGCTCCGAGACAGACGACGGCGTCCTCGACGCAGAACCACGACTTGCGGGCCTGGAGCGTGGAGCCGAGGCCCTTGAGGTGCTGGCCGATCGCCGCGTACTCACCGTCCGTGGTCCCGCCGACCCACCGTGCGGCGGGTTTGGGCTCGCCCCACTCGCCGCCCTCCTTGTCGGCTAGGCGCTTGGTGGAGACGGTGGTGCCGGGGAGGCGGTACCAGTCGACGGTGGGCCAGAACCAGTCCGTGTACTGGTCGAGCCCCGCCCCGGACGGCCACCAGAGGGTCATTCCGGCGCCCGTGTGCCAGCCGCGCGGGTTCTCGCCGTTGCCGCACTCGTAGTGCGCGATCCGTTCGGAGGCCATGGCGATGGTGGCGACGAAGCCCGGGCGGCGGTGGACGGCGCGGTCCATGGCGGCGAAGAGGTGGTGGCCGACGGGGTCGGGCGCGGCCGGTACGGGGGAGGACGCGACCGCGTGCAGCCGAGCCAGGTCGGCGACGCCGAACTGACGGGCCGTGAGGATCGGTGCCACCGTGTTCCGCTCGATCCAGCCCTTGATCCGCCCGTGCCATCGGTCGCGCTCGGCGGCGGTGGCTCCGGCGGCGAGCAGGGCGATCGCGGCGATGAGCAGCTGCCCGTGGAAGTGGTCGCCGCGCAGGACGTGCCGGTCGTCGCTCTTGAGGTAACCCCGGCTGATGGCGCGCCCGTTGACGCTGTCCATGACCAGGCCGTCGTGGATGAGGGGCGCGTAGGCGCGCTCGACGCTGTCGAGGACGATCCGCCGGCCGGGGTCGGTCACCTCCCAGCTCGATCCGGCGAGCAGCGCGAAGAGCCGTCCGAGGCCGTCGAGCAGGACCTGCCCGTACGTGCCCGAGTACGCCACCCAGGTGTGCTGGACGAAGGAGCCGTCCGCGTAGAGCCCGTCCCCCGTGGTGACGTACGGGAAGACCGGGGAGAGGGCGTCCCGGGCCAGCGCGATCTTCTCCGGGGCGCGGCCGATGACGCCGCGGAGGGCCACGGAGCGGCAGAGGTCGACGCGGTTGGCGCCGGTGGAGGTGCCCGAGTAGTCGCGGAGCATCGCGTCGGGGACGAAGTGGTCGACGGCGGCGCAGGCGGCGGCCCGCTGTGTGTCCGTGAGGTGGTCGTGGAGGGCGGCCACGATGTCCATCAGGAGGCGGGGGCTGCCGATCTGCCACTCCCACCAGTTGCCGTAGCGGGTGGTGGAGGGGTTGTAGACCGTCGCGGAGAGGTGGTCGAGCCCGCGCAGGACGTCCGCGAGGAGCCCTTCGTCGCCGGTGAGCCCGCTGCCCGGCTGTACGTACGCCTGCGTCATCGTCCACAGGCGGCTGTAGCTCTGGGTGATCCCGGCGGGCGGGTCGAAGGGGTGGCCGGGCCAGAGGGACGTGGCCGTGGGCGCCATGGTGGCCCGGAAACCGCGGGCCAGCGCGCCGGTCTCGGCCAGACAGGTGGCGTAGGGCTCGGCGGCCGGGTCGTAACCGGTGCCGAGGGCGATGCCGAGCCAGCGGCGCCGGAGGGTGTCGTACGCGTCGTCGGGGGCGTACGGGGCGGGGGCCGCGTGCACGGGGGGTGCTCCGGTGACGGTCGTCGCGAGGGCCGCCGCGAGCAGGAAGGTACGACGGTGAAGAGTCATGTCCCTGCCCTCTACCACCTGGGCCGCCATGGTGGAACCACGCCTCAGCCGAAGCGGTCCAGAAGCCGCCGGTACAGCGCCGGGGCCACACCGCGCACCCGGCCCGGCAGGGTCAGCCAGGACGGTACGTAGACGTCGCCGTCGCGTCCGCGTCCGACGGCGTCCCAGACCGCGCTCGCGACCCGGCCCGGTGACGTGGGCCGGGGCCGGGTGCGCTGGTACGGGGTGCCGCGCCGTTCGAAGAAGGCCGTGTCCACCGGGCCGGGCACGACATGGGTCACGCCCACCCCCGTCCCCCGCAGCTCCTGCCGCAGCGCCTCGGCGAACGCGGCCACCCCGGCCTTGGCCGCGGAGTACACCGCTTCGTTCCGCACGCCCACGGTGCCCGCGACCGAGCCGACGAGCACGACACGCCCCCGGCCGGCCGCCACCATGGCGGGCAGGACCTCCCGTACGAGGTGGAGCGTGGCGTTCAGGTCGACGGTCAGTACCCGGTCGACGGCGGTGTGCGGCATGGTCGCGAAGGGGCCGGCCCAGCCGATGCCCGCCCCGGCGACGAGCAGGTCGATCCGTCCGGCCGCGCCCAGCGCGGACTCGGCCAGCCGGCGCGGGCCGTCCGGGGTGGCGAGGTCGCCGGGCAGGACGATGCCCGTCGTACCCGCGGCCGTCTCCTCCAGGCGGTCCACGTCCCGCCCGTTGAGGAGCACCTGCCAGCCGCCCTCGGCGAAGCGCCGTGCCGTGGCGGCGCCGATACCGGAGGAGGCGCCGGTGACGAGAGCCACCCGTAGGTCCTCGTGCAGGGGGGCTCGGGGGGCTTGGGCAACGGAAGGGGT
>NZ_VJZE01000539.1 GCF_009377205.1 Streptomyces phyllanthi | reverse complement strand
CCCCCGGCGGCACCCTCACCCCGGCCGCCCTCGACGAAGCCCTCACCGACCTGCCCCGGCCGATCCTCGTCAACGCCACCGCAGGCACCACCGACGCCGGACTCATCGACCCGCTGACCGACCTCGCCGACGTGTGCGCGGCCCACGGCGCCCGACTCCACGTGGACGCCGCATACGGAGGCGGCCTGCTGTTCAGCGACCACCACCGCCACCGGCTCAACGGCCTCGACCGCGCCCACACCATCACCCTCGACCTGCACAAACTCGGCTGGCAACCCATCGCCGCCGGCCTCCTCGCCATCCACGACGCCACCGACCTCACCGCACTGCGACACCGCGCCGACTACCTCAACGCCGACGACGACACCGAGGCCGGACTGCCCGACCTGCTCGGCCGCTCCCCGCGCACCACCCGCCGACCCGACATCCTCAAGATCGCCGTCACCCTCAAAAGCCTGGGACGCGAAGGACTCGGAGCACTCGTCGACCAGGTCTGCGCCCTCGCCCAGGAGTTCGCCACCCTCGTCGACGCGCACCCCCGCTTCGACCTCTACGGCACACCCACCATCAGCACCGTCCTGTTCCGGCCCACCGGAGCCACGGACACCGCCGTGGCCGACACACGCCGACGGCTCCTCCACGACGGCCAGGCCGTCCTCGGGCGGGCCGCCCCCGACGGCCGCCTCTGGCTGAAGGCCACCCTGCTCAATCCCCACACCCGGCCGGGCGACCTGGCCACACTCCTGAAACTCGTGGAAGGACACACCCCCGCATGAGCACACCCCCACGCCACGAGACCGCAACGCCGCACACGCCCGACACACCGAGCACGCCCGAAGCCCCCCACGACCTGGTGGGCATCGGCATCGGCCCGTTCAACCTGTCCCTCGCCGCCCTCGCGCAGCCACTCCCCGAACTCGACGCCGTCTTCTACGACCAGCGCCCCGCCTTCCACTGGCACCCGGGCCTCCTCATCGAGGGCACCACCCTCCAAGTCCCCTTCCTCGCCGACCTCGTGACCCTCGCCGACCCCGCCAGCCCCTGGTCGTTCCTCAGCCACCTCAAGGCCCACGACCGGCTGTTCCCCTTCTACTTCGCCGAGCACTTCCACATCCAGCGCGCCGAGTACGACGCCTACTGCCGCTGGGTCAGCGAGAACCTCCCCGCACTCCGCTTCGGCCACCGCGCCGACGCGGTGCGCTGGAACCCCGAACGCGAACTGTTCGAGGTCGACTTCACCCGGCTCGGCGACGAGGGCGACGACACCAGCCAGGGGCGGGCCTGCGACGGCGGCGGCACACGACACGGCTCACGACACGGCTCACGACAGGGCTCACGACAGGGCTCAGGACACGGCTCCGGCCGCGGCGACGGCGAGTCCATCGGCCGTACCTACACCAGAAACGTCGTCCTCGGCGTCGGCACCACCCCCCACGTGCCCGAACCGCTCAGACCACTCGTCGACGCCCCCACCGTCCCCGTCATCCACGCCGCCGACTACCTCGACGAACGCCACCGCATCACCACCGCCAGCCATGTCACCGTCATCGGCGCCGGCCAGTCCGGCGCCGAGATCTTCCTCGACCTCCTCCGCACCCGCCCCTCCGGCCGCGAACGCATCCACTGGCTCGCACGCACCGAGGCCTTCGCCCCCATGGAGTACTCCAAACTCGGCCTGGAACACTTCACCCCCGACTACACCCGCTACTTCCACGCCCTCACCGAACCCACCCGCGACCGACTCGTCGCCGCCCAATGGCAGCTCCACAAGGGCGTCGCCGCCACCACCCTCGCCGCCATCCACGAGGAGCTCTACCGCCGCACCCTGCACGGCGGCTGGCCCGACGCGGTACTCACCCCCGGCGTCCTCGTCCGCACCGCCGGCCGACTCGCGACCAGCGGCATCGAACTCCACCTGGAACACCTCCAGCAGGGCATCCGCTCCCGCCTCGTCACCGACGCCGTCGTCCTCGCCACCGGCTTCCGCGAACGCCCCCTCGACCACATGCTCGCCGGCCTCGACCCCCACATGTGCCGCGACGGCTCCGAGCGCCCCTGCGTCGACGACCGGTTCCGCCTCGTCCTCGACCCCTCGGTCACGAACACGGGCTGCCACGTCTACGTCCAGAACGCCGCACTGCACGCCCACGGAGTCGGCACCCCCGACCTCGGTCTCGCCGCCTGGCGCAGCGCCACCATCCTCAACTCCGTCACAGGCAAGGACACCTACCCGCTGCCCGACCGCACCGCCTTCACCACGTTCGGCCTCGACCCCCGGCAGCGCCCCCATGTACCCCGCGTGCGCCGCGCCGAACAGCCGACACCGCTCCGACCGTAATAAGAAGGCAAACAAGCGCGGCAGAAGGTGTAACGCCCGTCAGATCACTGCCTAGCTTCAGTCATGACCACCACATGGATCGCCGCCCACCGCGCCGCCGTCATCAACCCGCACGAGGACTTCGCACTCTTCCCCGTCCGGAGCTTCACCGGCCAGACCGTACGCCAGGCCATACGCCCGGCCGGTGGCGGCGAAGCCCTCCGCGTACGACTCAGCAACCGCTACGGAACCACGCCCCTGAAGATCGGCGGCGCCCACCTCGCCCAACGCACCCGGGGCAGCGGCATCGACCCCACCACCGACACCACCCTGCTCTTCGACGGCACCCCAACCGTCACCGTCCCACCCGGCGAGGACACCGTCAGCGACCCCGTCACCCGGACCGTCACCGCCGGCGAGGAACTCGTCATCAGCCTCTACCTGCCCGGCCACACGGGCCCGAGCACCTACTCCGCCGTCCCGTACGACATCGGTTACACCGTCCACGGCAACCAGCTCGACGCCGAAGTCCTCCACGACGCCGAAGAACTGCCGACCGGCCACTTCCTCACCGGCATCGACGTACGAGCCCCCGAGGGCACCCGCATCGCCGTCGGCTTCGGAGACTCCTGGATCGAGGGCATGGCCACCACCCCCGGCACCGGCCACAGCCTCCCCGCCCGACTCGACCGCCGCCTCACCCGCGGCTGGATCGTCAACCAGGGCATCTCCGGCAACCGCCTCCTCACCGACGAGATCGGCGACCACCTGCTCGCCCGCGTCCAACGCGACGTCCTCGACGTACCCGGCGTCAGCCACGTCCTCGTCCACATCGGACTCAACGACCTCGGCCTGCCCGGCGCCATCGCCTTCCCCGAACCCGGCAAACTGCCCACAGCCGACGACCTGATCACCGGCCTCACCGCACTCGCCGACCGCCTCCACACCGCCGGCCTCACCGTCATCGGCTCCACCATCGGCCCCTACGCCGGCACCGTCTATCCCGGATACGACACCGAGGAAGGCCAGGCCGTACGGCTGCGCGTCAACGAGTGGCTCAGCGGCGACGACCACCCCTTCGACGCGATCGCCGACCTGGCCGCCGCCGTCGCGGACCCGGACCACCCGGACCGGATCCGCGAGGAGTACAACAGCGGCGACGGCCTCCACGTCAACGACGCCGGCACGAAAGCCCTCGCCGACGCCGTCGACCTCACTCTCCTGGACCTCTAGCAGACCTAGAAGACCGGCGTACCCTCCCGCGTGAGCCTCCAGTCCACCGCGGCGAACTCCGCCGGGTCGATCGACCCCTTCGCCTTCACCCACGCGATCATGGTGTTCCGGATCTCGTCCGAGTTCGACCACAGCAACGGGGACGCGGCCACATGCGGGAAGTTGCCACCGCCGTTCGCCCGGTAGTTGTTCACCGCGAACACGAACTGCTTCGCGTCATCCAGCGGAGCCCCCTCGAACCGCACATTCGCGACACGCGACCCGGCCGGCTTCGCGATGTCGATCTCGTACGTCAGACCACTCACCACGTCATAGTTGTAATCCGGCGTGCCGTTCGCGTTCGTCAGCTTCGCCGGATCCACCCCGGCACCCACCGGCGTCTGCACGAAGTAGTTCGCCGAGTACTCCAGATACGCCTTCAACTGCGCACCCGTCATCAGACGCGCCTCCAGCGTGTTCTCAAACACGTACAGACCCGCCACATCCCGGATCGTGACCTCACCCGCCGGAATGACCGCACTCCGCGAGAACGCCGCGGCCTGCGACAGCACCGGCAGCGCCCCGTACTCCGTACCCGCCAGCGCCTGCCTCACCGTGTCCGCCTGGATGTGGTTGATCAGATCGATGATCGCCACATCCTTGTAGGGCGCCTCCACCGACGTCATCTCGGCCGCGTTCGTACCGATCACCTGGTTGACGTACGCCACGACCTTCTCGTGCTCGTCGACCAGCAACCTCGTGATCTTCGGGTCCTCCTCCACCGTGTTGGAGTTCAGGACCTGAGCACCCACCTTCTCGACCTTCCAGCAGCCCCTCTCCCAGACCAGCTCGAAGTCGAACAGCGTCAGACGCTGACCCCACTTCAGCGGCTCGGACAGCACCACCTGCTTGCCGGTCTCCTTGTTCGTGACGAAGTACTCCGGGATCTCCGTGTGCGCGTGGCCCACCAGGATCGCGTCGATACCCGGCACCTGCTCGGCCACCAGACCGGCCGCGTTCTCGATGTACGGCAACTGGTCACCGTACGACGACGTCCCCGACGACCCACTGTGCGCCGACACGATGACGACGTCCGCGCCCATCGAACGCAGCTTCGGCACCCACTTGGCCGCCTGCTCCTCCAGACCCGGGAACGTCATCTTCCCCTGCACGTTCGCCTTGTCCCAGATCGCGATACCAGGGTTCGTCAGACCCAGCACCGCCACCTTCACATCACGGCCGAACGGCGTACGCAACCGGTGCATGCTGTACGGCGGAAAAGCGGGGCGCAGCGTCTTCGCGTCCAGCGCGTTCGCGCCCAGCAGCGGAAAACGGCACTGCTCCTCGAACTTGCGCAGCACCGGAATGCCGTAGTTGAACTCGTGATTGCCGAGCGCCGCCGCGTCATAGCCGATCGCGTTCATGGCCTGCGCCATCGGATGCACCGGACCACCCTTAGCGGTGATCGGGTCCACCTTGGCGTAGTAGTACGACAACTGGGTGCCCTGGATCGTGTCGCCCGCGTCGATGAGGAGGGTGTTGCGGCGGCCCTTCTCCTTGCGGACCTGGTTCACCAGCGTGGAGATCTTCGCCAGACCGACGTCGTTGTGCGCCTTGTCGTCGAACTCCTTGTCCGTGAAGTAGTCCCAGTTGAAGACATTGCCGTGCAGGTCCGTCGTGCCCAGCACGGTGAACGCGTACCGCTTCGGCCGTTTCCCGCCCCCCTTCGCCTCCGCCGCCTGCGCGCTCGGCGCCACGGCCGCGCCGGTCAGCGCGACGCCCGCCCCGGTCACGGCGGACTTCTTCAGGAACTTCCGGCGGTTCAACGGCATGACGGGCACTCCTCGGGGCGGAACTCAGGGGCGAAAAGCTGGGCCGGACCGCGGGCCGGACCCATGGGCCGGAGCCCTGAGCCCGAAACCTGGGCCCGAAACCTGGACCAGATACAACAACGCGCGTAGATAACGCGCGTAGATTCTGACCTGGCCATGACGGGTCGCACCACCACTTTCAGATTTCGATCTGATGACCAGCGGAGCCGCCAACCGGGTCACGAGTGACAGAGTGGGACGTATGACCTCCACACCAGAGGAACCCCAGCCCGCCGCACCCGAC
>NZ_VJZE01000538.1 GCF_009377205.1 Streptomyces phyllanthi | reverse complement strand
CTGTGTATAAGAGACAGGCCCTGGACCCGCCCCTGGACCCGGCCGGCTGACCGGCGCCTCGTTCAGATGACGGGGCGCGGCTCCCGTGACCGCAGCCTGCGTGCGAGCAGACCGAGCAGCACGGCGTTGACCAGACCGGAGACGGCCACTCCGGCGGAGAAGATCAAGGGGCTCAGCCAGGCGAGCGAGGAGTCCCACCCGGGTGCCGGCACCAGGAAGGCGAGCGTGCTGAGCGGTGCCGTGGCCATGTAGGGCCAGATCCCGGCGAATCCCGGGTCCGGCGACAGGTACACGGCGTAGAGGAAGAAGCCCAGCGATGCCGCGACCACGGCGAGGTACCCGCGCGCGAGCCAGTTGTCCACCGCGGGCGCCAGCAGGGCCCGCGTCCTCGGCAGTCGGGGGTGCGCAGAACGCGTCATGTCCGTTCCTTTCCGTTCAAGAATTCACGCGTGTTCAGAGGTTCACGTTTGTTCAGGGGCTCACGCGTGCCGGGTGGTGCGCCGGTCACGGACGTGGTGGGCGAGGGCGCCGAGCGCGGCGGCGTTGACGAGGGCGCTCAGGAGGAGCCACGCGGCCCAGAGGCCGACGGCGAGGGCCTGGACCGCCGCACCGCCCTCGATGCCGGGACCGAAGGGGATGGCCACCCCCAGGAAGGAGAGGGGTGCCGTGAGCAGCAGGAAGCTCGGGGCGAAGACGCTCTCCGGGAAGAGGAACATGACCGCGACGGAGGCGGCGAAGACAGCCAGATAGCCCCGGGCAAGCCAGTTGTCCGTGGCGAGCGCGAGGAGTCGGCGCAGACGGGTGAGGCGGCGCGGGCGGGAGTCGTTCGGCATCGCGGGTCCGTTCGGGTCGGTCCGTGTGTGGTCTTCTCCACGGTGGACCGAAGGGCGCGCTCAGGCATGAGTACGGGTACTCATCGGCAGGACGGCAGGACCTACCACGCCCTCCACGCAACTGAGCCGTGCTACCTGCCTGCTCGGGCAGGTGATGACGCTCGGGCGAGTCACGACGCCAGCGTGCCCGGCCCGATCACATGCGGGCCGAACTTCGCCCGCGCCCGGTCCGCCACCTCCTCGATCCGGCGGGCCTTCTCGTCCGCCGGGTCGAAGGCGAGCTGGTGGTAGGCAAGGTCCGCGGGGCCCAGCCCCTCGGCACGCAGGACGATCCCCCGGACGCGGGCACGTTGCAGCCCGAGCCCCTCGTACATGCGGTACGCGGCGGCGGTGAGCGCGGGCGAGTGCGCGGTCGGCTCCTTGAGCGTACGGCTGCGGGTCGTCGAGGCGGGGGTCCCCCCGCTCGATCCTGTTCGAGAGTGGGGGAGGTCGGCGTAGCGGACGGTGAGGGTGAGCGTGCGGCACACCTTGTCCAGGGCGCGCAGCCGGGCGCCCAGTTCCTCGGCGGCGGAGAGCAGCGCGCGGCGGTGCTCGGCCGGGTCCAACTCGTCGCGCGGGAAGAGGCGTTCGGCGATGAGGGAGCGTGAGACGGCGTTCGGGACGACCCGGCCGCGGTCGACGCCCTGTGCCTTCTCCCGCAGTTCGCGGCCGGTACGGGCGCCGGTGAGCCGTTGCAGGGTCGACAGGGGCGCGGCGGCGACCTTGCCGAGGGTGTCGAGGCCGTACTCGCCCAGGGTGCGGGCGGTGGCGGCGCCGACTCCGGGAAGCGCGGCGACGGGCCGGCCGTCCAGGAACTCGGCGAGGGCGCCGGGCTCTTCGGGGACCGCACGGGTCGTCCCGGGGTGTGCCTCGCCCAGGGCCATCCGGGCGAACATCGGGCCCGGTCCGGCGCCGATCGCGCAGTCGACGCCGTACCAGGCGAGGGACCGCGCCCGGATCATCGAGGCCAGCTCCAGGGCGTCCCGGCCGAAGTACCGTTCGGCACCGTGCAGGTCCACCAGGGCGCGGTCGGGCGGCAGCGCCTCGATGACGGGCGTGAACTCCTCCAGCAGTTCGACGAGCCGGGGCAGCGCGGCCTCGTCCGCCTCAGGCAGCTGGAACCGGACACAGAGGATGGTCATCCCGCACTCCCCGGACTCTGGTGCCACAACTTCCTTCCGTTCGCGGGCCCTTCGCCCGCCGGACGCAGATCCGCCCACGGGTGCATCTCGTAGCCGGTGGGCATACGGATGCTGCGGGCGCGGGCGTCCTCCATCGGGTCCGGTGCCGCGGAGCCGGCCGGCGCGGGCCGCCCGTCCGAACCGGCGAGCCCGGCCCGCCGGGCACCGTCGCCGTCCGTGGCCCCCTCCGCGCCCTCCGGGACGCCCTCGTCCCCGTCGGGCGCGCCCGGTGTCCGCGCCAGCCGGGCCGCGACCGCGTCCATGCCGCCCTCCCGCCGCAGTTCCACCAGTTCGGCGAGGTTCCAGACGGCCGACCCGACCACGCTGAGGCTGCGCGGCCCCCGCCGCTGCACCACCCCGCGCACCAGCAGCAGCCAGGAGTGGAAGACCGTGTGGGCGCAGGCGTCGTGGGAGTCGTCGAAGAAGGCGAGGTCGACCAGGCCGGTGCCGTCGTCCAGGGTGCTGAAGATGACCCGTTTGCCGGAGCGGATCGGCGGGGTCTGGGTGGCCGCCTTGGCGCCCGCGACCAGCACCGTCTCACCGTGCCGTGTCTCCCGCAGCCGCCGCGCGGACACCACGCCGAGCTCGGTCAGCAACTCCTGGTGGTCGTCCATCAGATGGCGCGAGACGTCCATGGAGAGCACGCCCAGTTCGGCGCTGAGCCGCTCCGCCGAGGAGAGGTCGGGCAACCCGGCCGACGCGGTCCTGCGTCCGCCGGCGAGCGGGAGCTGGGCACCGCCCGCCCCGCCCGCGCCACGTCCGCCCCGGGCGCTGCGGTGCAACTCGGCCAAGTGCAGTTGCAGGTCCCGCCGGTTGGCGCCGAAGTCGTCGAGCGCGCCGACCTGCGCGAGCCGCCCGGCCAGCGGACGGCTCGGCCGCGCCCGCTCCCAGAAGTCGAGCAGGGAGGCGTACGGCTGCCCGTCCGCGATCCGCGCCGCCTCGGCCTCGCTGATGCCGTACACGTCGGAGAGCGCCAGCCGGATGCCCCAGGCCCCCTTGCCCTCCTCGGTCCCCCAAGTGCCCTTGCCCGCCCCGGATTCAGACACCAGTTCGATACGATGGTCGACCCCCGACCGGTTCACATCCAGCGGAAGGACCGGGACCCCCCGCCGCCGCGCGTCCGCCAGCAGCAGCCGCTTCGGGTACATACCGGGGTCGTGCGTCAGCAACCCCGCGTAGAACGCGGCCGGGTGATGGGCCTTCAGCCACGCCGACTGGTACGTGGGCACCGCGAAGGCCACCGCGTGCGCCTTGCAGAAGCCGTACGAGCCGAAGGCCTCGACGATCTCCCAGGTCCGCGCGATCGTCTCGGCGTCGTACCCCTTCGCGGCCGCGGCGCCCGCGAACCAGACCCGGATCCGCCCCTGCGACTCCGGATCCGACAGCCCGCGCCGCACCTGGTCCGCCTCGTCCCGTCCGCAGCCGGTCATGAGGTGCACGATGTCGATGAGCTGCTCGTGGAAGACCACGACGCCGTACGTCTCCCTCAGCGGCTCCTCCAGATCCGGGTGCGGGTAACGGGCCGGCGCCCGCCCGTGGCGGGCCGCGATGAACGGCCGCACCATGTCGGCGGCGACCGGACCGGGCCGGAACAGCGAGATGTCCACCACCAGGTCGTGGAAGCCGGCCGGCTGGAGCCGCCCGACCAGGTCCCGCTGCCCCGGCGACTCGATCTGGAAGCAGCCCAGCGTCTCGGTGGAGCGGATCAGCCGGTACGTCGCCGGGTCACCCTCGTCGATGTCGACGTCGTCCAGGTCGATACGGGTGCCCGCCGCCCGCTCGACCTCCGCGACCGCGTGCGCCATGGCGGACTGCATCCGCACACCCAGCACGTCGAGCTTGAGCAGTCCGAGGTCCTCGACGTCGTCCTTGTCGAACTGCGACATGGGGAACCCCTCGCCACTGGTCGGCATCACCGGCGTACGGGCGAGGAGGGAGGCGTCGGAGAGGAGCACCCCGCACGGGTGCATGGCGACTCCGCGCGGGAGGGCGTCGAGCGCCTCGACCAGCTCCCACAGACGGCCGTATCTCTCCCTCTCCTCCGCGAGGCCCCTGAGCTCGGGCAGCTCGTCCAGCGCCGCCCGCGCGTCGCGCGCCCGGATGTGCGGGAAGGACTTGGCGATCCGGTCGATGTCGGCCGGGTCCAGGGACAGGGCGGCGCCCACGTCGCGGACGGCGTGGCGCACCCGGTACGTCTCCGGCATCGCGACGGTCGCGACCCGTTCGGTGCCGAAGCGGCCGATGATCGCGCGGTAGACCTCGAGCCGGCGCGCGGACTCCACGTCGATGTCGATGTCGGGCAGCGCGATCCGCTTCTTGGACAGGAAGCGCTCCATCAGCAGCCCGTGTGCGACGGGGTCGGCGTGCGCGATGCCGAGGAGGTGGTTGACGAGGGAGCCGGCGCCCGAGCCGCGTGCGGCGACCCGTATCCCCATCCTCCGTACGTCGTCCACGACCTGGGCGACCGTCAGGAAGTAGGAGGCGAAGCCGTGGTGGGCGATGACGTCGAGCTCCTGGTGCATCCGCTCCCAGTACTCCCGCCGGGTGTCGTACCCGCGCAGCACCATCCCGGCCGCGGCCCGCGAGGCGAGTGTGCGCTGGGCGGTGCGGCGGCCCGCGCCGACGAGGTGCGCCTCGGGGAAGTGGACGCTCCCGATACCGAGGTCGTCCTCCGGGTCGACCAGGCACTCGGCGGCCGTGGCCTGCGTCTGCTCCAGCAGCCGGTGCGCGGTGTCACGGCGGTAGCCCGCGGCCTCGACGATCCGCTCGGCGGCGCCCAGCATGGCGGGCGCGTCCTTGAGCCAGGCCTCACCGGAGTCCAGCTCACGGCGGGGGTCGACGGGGACGAGACGGCGGGAGGCGTCCAGGACGTCGGCGACGGGACCCGTCCCCGGGTCGGCGTACCGGACGGCGTTGCTGAGCACCGGCCGTACACCCTGCTCGACGGCGAGGGCGACGGTGCGGGCGGCCAGCCGCAGGGACCCCGGACCGGTACCGGTGCGGCCGTGCCACACCACTTCGAGGCGCAGGGCGTCGCCGTGGGCCTCCCGCCAGGGCGCGAGGAGCTTCGCGGCCCGGTCCGGGCGGCCCGCGGCGAGGGCGCGGCCCACGTCCGAATCGGGGCCGAGCAGAACGGTCAGCCCCTCGGCGGCACACGCCGACCAGGGCAGCAGCGGCTGGTCCCCACGCTCCCCCGCATAGGCTGCCGAAACGATCCTGCAGAGCTCGGCCCAGCCCTTCGCGCCCTCCCGGGCGAGGAAGGTCACCCGGGGTGTCGACTCATCGATGAAGGCACCGCCCCGGACGGGGGTCCGCCGCCTCTCCCGCCGCGGAGGTCCGTCGGCACGCCCCCGCGCCGGCGGCTCCTCCACCGCCAGCTCCGCCCCGAACAACGGCCGGACACCCACCCCCGCACAGGCCTTGGCGAACCGCACCGCCCCCGCGAGGGTGTCCCGGTCGGTGAGCGCGAGGGCGTCCATCCCCCGCTCGGAGGCGCGCTCGGCGAGCCGTTCCGGGTGCGAGGCGCCGTACCGCAGGGAGAACCCGGACGCGGTGTGCAGATGCGTGAAACCCGGCACACGCACCTCCGTACTCCAGGAGCTCCCGACCGAGCTCTCGAACATCAGTTCCCAGCTTCCCCACCCTCACCATACCTCCATTCTCGAACTCGTGTACGAC
>NZ_VJZE01000537.1 GCF_009377205.1 Streptomyces phyllanthi | reverse complement strand
TGCCCGCCCCGCCTGCTCAGGGTGTCCAGGCGCTCGCGCAGGCGCAGCGCGGAGGGCCGGCCGGCGACGTCGAAGGCGTGCTCGGCCACACCGGGGACAGCGTGGTCGGCGACGTGGCTGCCGAGCGCGTAGAGAAGCGTGTCGTAGCTGAGCTCGCCATAGCCATAGCCATCGCCGTCGGCAGCGGCGTCGCCATCGGCGTCGGCCACGGCGACGACCTGGCGCTCGGGGTCGACGGCGGTGACCCGGGCAAGGCGCAGCCGTATCCCCGTGCCCGTGAAGACGTCGGCGAGCCGGGGAGCCGCGATCTCCTGGCCGGCCGCGAGCTGGTGCAGCCGCAGCCGCTGGACGAAGTCCGGCTCGGCGTTGACCACGGTGATCTCGGTGTCCGCCGGGGACAGCCGACGGGCCAGGGTCCCGGCCACGTAGGCCCCGGCGTAGCCGGCGCCGAGGACGACGATGCGGTGCTTCATGGTGTCTCCTCTGTCTCAAGGGTTCGGCCTCGTTCGGCCTCAAGACACCGCGCGACCGATCCCTGTGACAGCCTGTGAGGCAGATCACTCCGCAAGTCCGTCTGGTGACTTCCTGGCGACTTCAAGGGGGTGCGCCTATCGTTCGCCCCCGGCCGTCGTGCGGTGCACGCGGGTCGTGCGACGCACACGGACGGCGAAGGAGGCGTACGCATGCGGGCTCCCCCGGTCGTCGACCACGGCACCCGGCGCCGGCGTGCCACGTACCGCCGCGCGCTGTGGACCACCGCCGAACTCGCCGTCACCCTCGGGGTCGTCCTCCTGCTCCTCGTCGTCCACCAGCTGTGGTGGACCAACCGGCAGGCCAGGGAGGGCGCCGAGCGCAAGGTGGAGGCGCTGGAGCGGAACTGGGACTCGGGCACCCGCGGAACGGCCGCCGACGCACAGGGCACCCCCGACCCCGCAGCCACGGACGAGACCGGCGAGACAGGCGGGACCGACGGGAGCGGCGAGACCACCGACGGCGCCCGGACCCGGCGTACCGGCGGCACCGGCAACAGCCGCACCCCCGCCCCCTCCCAGGCCTACGCCGTCCTCACCATCCCCCGCCTCGGCCTCCGCGTCCCCGTCGCCGAGGGCATCAGCAAGCAGAACGTCCTCAACAAGGGATACGCCGGCCACTACCCGCGCACCGCCCAGCCGGGCGAGGCCGGCAACTTCGCGCTCGCCGGGCACCGCAACACCCACGGCGAACCCTTCCGGTACATCAACCGGCTCCGGCGCGGAGACGAGGTGCGCGTCGAGACCGAGGAGGCCGTGTACACGTACGTCGTCGACAAGAACCTCGCCCGGACCACGCCCGGTGACGGCGGGGTCATCCGGCCCGTCCCGCGCAGCACGGTCAGGCCGTCGTACGGCTACGGCGCCCCCGGCCACTACCTCACGCTCACCACCTGCACCCCCGAGTACACGTCCACGTACCGCCTCGTGGTCTGGGGGAAGTTGAACTCGGTACGCCACCGATGAGGGCGTCCTGTATACCTGGTACCTGTAACCGGTGTACGTGGACCTGTGGGCCACGGGCGTGTGGATGAGAGGGAGGCGAGCAGTGACCCGGATGCTGACCGACCGGCTCGCCGGCCTGCGTCCCGCCGCTCTGCTCCTGCTGCTCCTCTTCGAGGTCGCCCTCCTCGACACGGGCGGTGTCCTCTCGGCCGCCGTCGCGTTCGCGGCGACCGCCGCGGCCGGTTCCGCGCTCGCCGTCTGCGCGGTCCTCGCCTCACGCGCCGCGCCCGCCGTGGCGCCCACGCGCGTACGGACCGCGATCCGCGACCGTGAGCGGCGTACCGCCTTCCTGCCCCAGCGCGATCCCGACGCCAAGGGCCGTACGCGGCCCAGGGCGCCCGGGCACGTCCTCCGGACGACCGCCGCGTAGCAGCGCAGCCGCGCAGGGCAACCCGCAACCCCGCACCTCACTCGCGAGCTCGGGTCACCCCGCGGTGGTCGTCATGCCGTCCTTCCCTCACCCGGCACGACGAGACCCCCGGAGGGCTCACCCACCCATGTCCGCTGTCATCTCCCTCTTCGCCCAGCTGGTCGAGCAGCTCGCCGACCTGGTCCAGCCCCTGTTCCACGCCTCCTCGGCCGCCGCCGCGATCGTCCTGTTCACCGCGCTCGTACGGCTCCTCGTCCACCCCCTGTCCCGGGCCGCCGCGCGCGGGCAGAGGGCGCGGGCCGCGCTCCAGCCGCAGATCGCCGAGCTGCGGAAGAAGTACGGGAAGAACCCGGAGAAGCTGCAGAAGGCCGTACTGGAACTGCACGCCAAGGAGAAGGTGTCGCCGCTCTCCGGCTGCCTGCCCAGCCTGTGCCAGCTGCCGGCGTTCTTCCTCCTCTACCACCTGTTCTCGAACACGACGATCGGCGGCGAGGCGAACGGGTTGCTCGCGCACGAGCTGTTCGCCGCGCCCCTCGGCGAGCGATGGGCGGACGCGCTCGGCGACGGCGGGGTCCTCGGGGCGGCGGGGCTGGTGTACGTGGGCCTGTTCGTGATCGTCACGGGAGTCGCCGTCTTCAACTACCGGCGTACGAAGCTGATGATGGCGACCGCGCCCGCTCCGGCCGCGGGCCCCTCGGGGGAGCAGGTGCCCGGACTCGCCTCGATCACCAAGGTGATGCCGTTCATGTCCTTCCTCACCCTCGTCACCGTGGCGGTGGTGCCGCTGGCCGCCGCGCTGTACGTCGTGACCAGCACGACGTGGAGCGCGGTGGAGCGGGCGGTGCTGTACCGGGACATGCCTGCGCCCACCGCCTCGATGCTGTAGACGTGCCGTCCCGGCGCGGTTCCCGGTGGTCCAGTCCGTGAACCGGGTATTGCGGACCGGACGCCGACCTTGGACGATCGACCAGTCCTCCGATGGCTGCACCCAGGAGATTGTGATCATGAAGCTGCTGCGAGTCGGTACGGCGGGGTCGGAGCGGCCCGCGCTGCTCGACGCCGAGGGGACCCTGCGGGACCTGTCGGGTGTCGTGCCGGACATCGACGGGCCGCTGCTCGCGGACGACGAGGCGCTCGGCCGGATCCGTACGGCGGCGGAGTCCGGCGAGCTGCCCGTGCTGGATCCCGCCGGGCTGCGCGTGGGTGCGCCGCTCGCCCGGATCGGCAAGATCGTCTGCATCGGGCTGAACTACCACGACCACGCCCGCGAGACCGGTGCCGAGCCGCCCGCCGAGCCGGTGATCTTCTTCAAGGCGGCGGACACGGTGGTCGGGCCGTACGACACGGTGCTCGTGCCGCGCGGGTCCACCAAGACCGACTGGGAGGTCGAGCTCGCGGTCGTGATCGGACGGACCGCCCGCTACCTGGACTCGGTGGAGGAGGCGCTCGCGCACGTCGCCGGGTACGCGGTGGCGCACGACGTCTCGGAGCGCGAGTTCCAGATCGAGCGCGGCGGCACGTGGGACAAGGGCAAGAACTGCGAGACGTTCAACCCGCTGGGGCCCTGGCTGGTGACCTCCGACGAGGTCCCGGACCCGCAGGACCTCTCCCTGAAGCTGTGGGTCAACGGCGACCTGAAGCAGGACGGCACGACCGCCGAGCAGATCTTCCCGGTGGGTGAAGTCGTGCGGTACGTCAGCCAGTTCATGACCCTCTACCCGGGCGACGTCATCAACACGGGTACGCCGGCGGGGGTGGCGCTGGGCGAGCCCGAGCCGAAGCCGTTCCTGCGGGCCGGGGATGTGGTGGAGCTGGAGATCGAGGGACTCGGGCGGCAGCGGCAGGAACTGAAGGACGCGTAGGCGCCCCGGCGAGGGCGGTGGCCCCGGCGCTCGGCACTTCCGGTGTGACCGGGGTGCCGAGCGTATCGTTGTACTGCGCGACTGCCCGCAACCGTGCGGCAGCGGGGAGGAGCGGCAACGGTGACTGTTCTCGAAGACAGGGTCGTGATGGCCGAGCTGAGCGAAGAGCTGACCCTCGACATGATGTTCGAGTGGCTTGAGCCCGTCCCCGAGGGATTCAAGGTCGAGATCGTCCAGGGGGCCGTGTACATGTCGCCACAACGCCAGAGCCACTGGGAGATCATCCTCAACATCGTCATGCAGCTTCTGGCCCGCTACCCGAAGAGTCGCACCGCTTCTGACGTCCGGGTGGACTTCCCCGGCCACCTCAACGGTTTCGCGTCCGATGTCATGGCCTTCAAGGAGGGCGCGGTCAAGGACGAAAAGGGCCGTTGGCGCTGTGAGGACGTCGAGTTCGTCGCCGAGGTGATCTCCAAGGAAACGGCAGCCAACGACTACGGGCCCAAGCTGGAGACCTACGCCCTCGCCCGCGTGCCGGTGTACGTGATCGCCGACCCGTACACCGGTGAGTGCCATGTCCACCTGCGGCCCAAGGACGGTCAGTACCGCGCCATCCTGACGTTCGACTTTGGTGACGAGATCGATCTCACCGACACACCGGTTGGCATCGTGCTCGTCACGAACGAGTTCCCGCGCGAGGCGAAGGGCGCCGGCTCGCCCAGGAAATCCCCTACACCCGAACAGTGATCCCCTTCCGAACCGACCGCCCAGCCGCCTCCAGCACATCCAGCGCGTTCGCGGCCTCGTACGCCGTCACGGGGTTCGGGGCGTCCTCGCGCAAGGCCGCCGCCACCGCCGCGTAGTACGCCGGATAGTCGCCCGGCAGCGTCGGCACGGGCCGTCCGCCGCCCGTTACCGGTGACTCGCCGGAGCCGATCCGCCCCCACATCGACTCGGGCTCCACGCCCCACTCCGCGCCCGCCTCCGGCCGCTCGCCCTCGCGCAGGGCGGCTTCCTGCGGATCGAGGCCGTACTTCACATAACCCGCCTTCGAGCCCAGCACCCGGAAGCGCGGGCCGAGTTGGGCGGCCGTCGCGGAGGCGTACAGATGGGTGCGGACGCCGTTCGCGTGGGTGAGCGCGATGAACGTGTCGTCGTCCGTCTCGGCGCCCTCGCGGCGGATGTCCGACTCGGCGTACACCTGGGTGGCCGGGCCGAAGAGGGTCAGCGCCTGGTCGACCACATGGCTCCCGAGGTCGTACAGCAGACCTCCGATCTCTGCGGGATCGCCGGACTCGCGCCAGCCGCCCTTGAGCTGGGGGCGCCAGCGCTCGAAACGGGACTCGAAGCGCCATACGTCACCCAGCTCGCCCTCGGCGATCAGCTGCCGGAGCGTCAGGAAGTCGTTGTCCCAGCGGCGGTTCTGGAAGACCGACAGGAACAGGCCGCGCTCGTCGGCGAGGGCGGCCAGGGCGCGCGCCTCCGCCGCCGTCCCCGCGATCGGCTTGTCGACCACGACCGCGAGGCCCGCCTCCAGGGCGGCCGTCGCCACGGGGACGTGCGTCTTGTTCGGGGACGCCACGACGACCAGGTCCAGCTCACCGGCCCGGTCCCACAGCGCGTCGGGCGAGTCCGCGAACCGTACGTCCGGGAACTCGGCGCGGGCCTGCTCCCGCCGCTCGGGGTTCGTCGTGACCACCGTGTCGAGGGTCAGGCCCTCGGTGGCGGCGATCAGCGGGGCATGGAACACGGAGCCCGCGAGGCCGTAACCGACCAGGGCCACGCGGAGGGGAGCGCCGGGAGCGGGGGCTGAGCCAGTCGTGCCAGTCATACGTCCCACTTAAGCAACGCTGTTGCCAAAGTGCAAGCGCCGGAGAGAATGGGGGTGTGACCAGGTCGAAGGGCGAGCGTGGGATCGCGGTGAACGCGGTGAACGCGGTGAACGCGGCGGGTGGGGTGAACGCGGTGGGTGGGGTG
>NZ_VJZE01000536.1 GCF_009377205.1 Streptomyces phyllanthi | reverse complement strand
GGCGTCCGCTGCCGGGGGCGGGGTCGAAGGTGGCGCCGTACCCGGCGATCTCGCCCAGGACCCGGGCGCCCCGGCGGTGGGCGGCGGCCTCGTCCTCCAGCACGAGCAGGGCCCCGCCCTCGCCGGGCACATAGCCGTGCGCCCGGGCGTCGAAGGGCAGATAGGCCCGGTCGGGGTCGCGGGTCGTGCTCAGCCGGCCCCCGGCCATCTGGGCGACCCAGCCCCAGGGGCAGAGCGAGGCGTCGACGCCGCCGCTGAGGATCAGCGGGGTGCCCTTGCGGATGTGCCGGCGCGCCTGGGCGAGGGCGTCCAGTCCGCCGGCCTGGTCACTGACGACCACGCCGGAGGGGCCCTTCATGCCGTTGCGGATCGAGATCTGACCGGTGTTGACGGCGTAGAACCAGGCGAACGACTGGTAGGCGCTGACGTACTGGCTGCCCTTGCTCCACAGGGCCTGGAGCTCTTTCTGGCCGAACTCGAAGCCGCCGGAGGCGCTGGCGGTGACCACGCCCATGTCGTAGGCCGGCAGGTCGGCCGGGCGGATCCCGGCGTCCGCGAGCGCCCAGTCGGCGACCGCGAGGGCGATACGGGTCATGCGGTCGGTCTGCGGCAGCAGCCGGCCCGGCAGATGGTCCTCGGCGACGAAGCCGGGCACCTCGCCGGCCAGTCCGACGGGGTAGGAGTCGGCGTCGAAGCGGCTGACGGGTCCGATGCCGCTGCGCCCCGCGACGGTCGCGGCCCAGTAGTCCGCGGTGCCGAGGCCGTTGGGGGCGGCCACGCCGATGCCGGTGACCACGGTACGGGTGCTCACCGGTCACCTCCTTCCGGCCTGGTCAGCACCATGGCGCTCTGGAACCCGCCGAAGCCGCTGCCCACGGTGAGGACGGTGTTCGTCGGCCAGTCCCGCGCGGTGAGCGGGACGTAGTCGAGGTCGCACTCGGGGTCGGGGGTGTGCAGGTTGGCGGTCGGCGGGACCACGTCGTTCTCCAGGGCCAGGGCGCTGGCCGCGATCTCGATGGATCCGATGGCGCCCAGGGAGTGCCCCACCATCGACTTGATGGAGCTGACGGGCACCCGGTGGGCGTGCTCGCCGAGGCTCCGTTTGAAGGCGGCCGTCTCGTGCCGGTCGTTCTGCCGGGTCCCGGAGCCGTGGGCGTTGACGTAGTCGACCTCGTCCGGGTGTACGGCCGCCTCGTGCAGCGCGGCCGTGATCGCCTCCGCCATCTCCGCGCCGTCGGACCGCAGTCCGGTCATGTGGTACGCGTTGCTGCGCGAGGCGTAGCCGGCGATCTCGGCGTAGACGTGGGCACCGCGCGCGCGGGCGGCGCCCAGCTCCTCCAGGACGAACACGGCGCTGCCCTCGCCCAGGACGAAACCGTTGCGGCTGGCGTCGAAGGGGCGCGAGGCGTGGGCCGGGTCGTCGTTGCGGGGCGTGGTGGCCTTGATGGCGTCGAAGCAGGCGAGGGTGATCGGGGAGATCGGCGCGTCGGTGGCGCCGGCGATCATGACGTCGGCGGTGCCCTCGCGGATGAGCTGGCAGGCGTGCCCGACCGCGTCGATGCCGGAGGTGCAGCCGGTCGAGACCACCGCGACGGGGCCTTCGGCGCCCACGGACCAGGCCACCTCGGCCGCGAACGAGCTCGGCACGAACGCGTCGTAGAGGAACCGTCGCGCGTAGGCGTGGTCGACCAGCTCCAGCCGGCCGCCGTCGCTGACCACCCGGTACTCCTCGTCGAGGGTCATGGTGGCGCCGACCGCGCTGCCGATGGTGACGCCGGTGCGGTGCGGCGGCAGCAGCGCGGGCTGCAGCCCGCTGTCCTCGACGGCCTCCCGCGCGGCGACCACGGCGAACTGCGCCGCGCGGTCCATACGCCGGATCTGCTGCGGTCCAAGCCCGTGCTCCTCGGGGTCGAAGTCGACCTCGGCGGCCACCCGGGACCGGAACGGGGACGGGTCGAAGGTGCTGATGGCCCGGGTCGCGGTGCGTCCCGCGCTGATCAGCTCCCAGAACGCCTTGGTGCCGGTGCCGCCCGGGGCGATCACCCCGATGCCGGTGAGGGCCACGCGCCGGCCGCTCATGCCGGGGCCTGCCAGTGGTAGAAGCGGCGGGCCATGGCGTCGGCCGGGGAGCGCCAGGTCTCGGGGTCGTACGCCTGGATGAAGGGCTTCAGGTCGTCGCTGATCCGGCGGAAGCGGGCGTCGTCCTTGGCCGCCTCGATGCGCGTGCCGCCGTCGTCGCCGTCGAAGTCCTGGAGGTGGAAGTACAGCCCCTGGTAGGAGAAGAGCTGCCGGCGTCGGGTGCCCATCCGGTGCGGCATGTCCGTGTCGTCGAATTCCTGGAACAGCCGGCCGACGTCGTCCATCGACGCGGGGGCCATCCGGGCGACGATCAACGTGCTGTGCATGGTGCCTGCCTTCCTGGGTGAGGAGTTCAGCGCGGGGGTCCGAACCAGTGGCCGAGGGCCTCGGCGGGGCCGGTGCCGCTGCCCGGCGAGGTCCACGCCACGTAGCCGTCGGGCCGGACCAGGACGGCTCGCGTCCCCTCCAGCGGGCTGCCGGGCCTGAGGTCGTGCGGGGTCGCGGTGACCACGTCGACGCGGTCGGCCCAGCCGCCCGCCGTCTCCCGCAGCCGCGGGTCGTCGGCCAGATCGAGCAGGACGCCGCGGGCCGGGTGCAGAAGTTCGGTGCTGGTGGTCTTGCCGGACGCCGTGATCAGTTCCTGGCGCGGCATCCGCATACCGAGCAGGGGGTGGTCGCCGGCGCCGAGGTCGTAGCGGATGTCGAGGCCCGAGACCATGCCGGCCAGATGGCGGCTGACGTCGTCGTAGCGGATCAGCTCGGCCAGGACGTCGCGCAGCGGCTGCATCTCGTCGCCGCTGAGGAAGAGCATCCCCTGGGCCTGGGTGTTCATCAGCAGGCGTCGGCCGACGGGGTGCCGCTCGGCGTGGTAGGTGTCCAGCAGGGTCTCCGGGGCGCGCCCCGAGGCCACGGCGGCGAGCTTCCAGCCGAGGTTGGCGGAGTCCTGGATGCTGACGTTCATGCCCTGGCCGCCGGCCGGGAGGTGCACGTGGGCGGCGTCGCCGGCGAGCAGGACGCGGCCGCGCCGGTACGCGGTCACCTGCCGGGCGGGGTCGCCGAAGGCGCTCACCCAGACCGGCCGGCCGTGGGAGATGTCCTGTCCGGTGAGCCGCTGCCAGGCGGCGGCGACCTCCGCGTAGGGCGGCGGTTCGGTGCGGCGGCGGGCGGGTGCGCCGCGCTCGCAGACGATGATGCGGTCGACACCGTCGCCGAGCGGGGCGGACATGACCATGCCGTTCGGAACGGTCTCCCCGATCGGGCGCGGGGTGATCTCGCACCCCCGGATGTCGGCCAGGAACATCTCGCGGGTCGCGGAGGCGCCGGGGAAGTCGAAGCCGGCCTGCTTGCGCACGGTGCTGCGCCCGCCGTCGCAGCCGACGGCCCAGCGCGCGGTGAGCCGGCGCGGCCCCTCGGGGCCCCGGGTCTCCAGCACGACGTGGTCGCCCTCGTCCGCGACGCTCTCCACCTCGTGACCGCGGCGCAGGTCGACGCCCAGGCCCAGGGCCCAGGCCTCCAGTACGGCCTCGGTCTTCGACTGCGGTACGGCCTTCACGCCGTAGTGGGCTCCTTCGAGCACCCCGAAGTCGACGGGCTGCCCGCCGAAGTGGCCCTGGGTGCTGGTCTCCACGGGACCGAAGGCGGGCAGGATCCCGCGCTGGTCGAAGACCTCCATGGTGCGGGCCGTGAAGCCCAGGCCCCGTGACTCGCCGGTGGGGGCGGGGAGCCGTTCGAGCACGATGACGTCGACGCCGCCGAGCCGCAGCTCCCCGGCCAGCACGAGACCCGCGGGGCCCGCGCCCACAACAATGACAGATGCGTCCATGAATTCTCCCGGTACAGACCCTCGGAATTCCGCCGGAAAGCCCTCGGATGAGCACCCGGGCGACAGATGTCGACGGAATATGGAGACTCGCGGTCGGTGCGCAAGGACTGCTGGAGACGATTCCTCGACAGCAGTGGGGAAGTTACCCAACAGCTTCTTCGCCGGACCCCGTGAAGTCAAGAGGGAATTTCTCGGGCTCAGGTCGGCCGACCGGAGCGGGCCACTCATGGACACACGACGGCGGAAGCTACTCCATACCCTCTTCGCCTGAATCACAGAAATCAACACGGCCAGTCGACCGGTTACGCAAAGAGAGTCAATTCCAGGGCCATGGCTACAGGTGAGCGTGAGCGGACCGTCAGAGGAACGCAAGATTGTGATCCCGCCCACACACAAGCCCACGCCTCTCACCGAAACCTGACATCGACTTGACGTGGCGCTGCACTGTCTACGACTCCGGCGAATTCTCCGGAAGCCGCCCTCAGGAATGAGAAAGACGCATTGCCCGGCCGACGTCCTGCGATATCTCCTGGGATCCGTTCACCGAGCGAACGGGGAGAAATGTCAGAGATCAGGCCCGTCATGGCCACCGTGACCGTCACGACTTCCACCGGGGAATGCCGTGGAGCCGCCTGCAGAGCCACCCGGCGATCCGGAGCACCGGACAGGCCGACGGGTACCGCGAGGTTGCTGTGCGCGTCGTGCGGTGATTCCCTCGCGCAGGTTCTGCGCGCGCTGCCACGGCTGTATGAGGAGTGCGGGCGGCTGCTGGGCGGGGCCGAGCGCCCGCGGGAGCGGACCGGCGGAGGAACGGGAACTCCGCGGGGCATTCCCCTCAACACCGCGGCCGTCGAGGTGCGGGCCGACATGCTCGCGACGCTGGCGTCGTGGTCGGGGCTGATGGCCGAGGAGAGCGGGGAGTCCGGCCCGGAGCGCTCCGTCACGGAGTTGGCCCGCTGGCTCGTGGCGCGACTGCCGCGGTTCGCCGTGCATCCGGCGGTCGGCGACTTCTCGGCGGAGCTGCACCGGCTCGCGGCGGCCGCCCGTGAGGTGGTCTCCCCCGACGGGTCGCAGCGGGTCGAGGTCGGCCGGTGTGTGGAGGCGGGGTGCGACGGCCGGCTCGTCGCCCGGTCGGCGGCCGGGCCGGGTGGCCTCGGCGAGATCCGCTGCGACAGCGACCCGGACCACCGGTGGGTGGAGTACGAGTGGCCCCGGCTGCACCGGCGCCTGGCGGCACGCGACCGCGGGACGAGCGGAGGCACGGCGACCGCCGTACGGCACTGGCTCACTCCGCAGGACGTGTCCCGGCTGTGGAGTGTCCCCATGGGGAGCGTGTACCGGCTGGCCAGCGAACACGAGTGGCGTCGCGAACGGCGCGCGGGACGGTCGTACTACGACGAGGCGGACGTACGACGCACCTTGGCCGCGCGGATGCCGACGAGCCGGTCCGCCTAGGCCCTGCGGTTCGGATCAGGTCGGCCGTGAGGTGCGGTGCGGTGCGGTGCGCTTCGGCCGAGCCGAGCGCGGGGGGAGCGTGCGGCTGCGAGGCGGAGGAGGCTGTGACATCAGCCGCTACCGCGGCGGGCGACTCGATGGGGGTCCCGGGGTCCCCCTCGAAGGGATTGGGGAGTGCGTGCGTGGCCGCAGGTGGTGAAGGTGCCGGTCCAGCACCTCAGCACACCTGGAGCGCTGATCGTGGGCCGGTGACCGGGAGGTGGCCGGCGGGTTCCGGGTGACGCGGGTGCCGGCGAACCACGGTCGGCGGGCGTTGGCCGAGGGTGGTCGGCAGGCCTGGCCCCCAAGGGCCCCGGCGGCGCCCGCCTGCACCTGTCGCTGATACACATCTGACG
>NZ_VJZE01000535.1 GCF_009377205.1 Streptomyces phyllanthi | reverse complement strand
GTATGAGCGGCGAGGTGCCCCCCTTCTTCCCCAACCCCCGCCACGACGCCCGGCTCACCGAGGTGGACCTCGCCCTGCAGCAGGCGATCCAGTGGGACGAACAGCGCGAACGGCGGAAGACCGAGCTGCGCACCCGGTTTCTGGTACGCGCCATGGGGGCCACCCCCGACCGGGCAGGCTGGTGGTTCTCCGGCCGGCGCCGGGCGTTGGCGGAGATCACCTCATGGCTGCGGGACGACGGCGGGACGGCACGGGTCCTGGCCGTCACCGCCGGCCCCGGCTCGGGCAAGACCGCCGTGCTCGGGCTGATCGCGGCCCTGACCGACGAGGAGCATCGCCGTACCATCCCGCCGGACACCATCGGGGCCGCACCGGCCGACCTGCCCGCCCCGGGTGACCTCGACGTCAGCGTCTACGCCCAGCATCTGACCGACGAGCAGGTGCTCCAGGCACTGGCCGAGGCCGCCCGGGTACCGGCCACCACAGTCGGTGAACTCGCCAAGGGGCTAAGCCGCGAAGCCGCCGCCGGCCGCACGTTCACGGTCCTGATCGACGCGCTCGACGAGGCCGCGACCCCCGACACCCTGTGCCGCCGGGTGCTGCTCCCGCTGATCCGGCACACCGGCGTCCCCGTCAGATTCCTGCTCGGAACCCGCCCCCACCTGCTGCCGGCGCTCGGCCTGTGCCGCGAGGACCAGATCGACCTGGATGCCGACCGGTACGCGGACCCGGACGCCCTGCTGCGATACACGGTCCTCAACCTCCTCGAAGCGCACCCCGGTTCGCCCTACCTGAACTGTCCGCAGGCGCTGCGCATGTCCGTCGCCCGGCGCGTCGCCGCCGCCGCGGGCCCGTCCTTCCTGGTGGCCCGGATCTCCGCGGGCACCCTGGCCGCCACGCCCGGGCTGCCCGATCCCGACGACCCGGCCTGGCGCGCGGCCCTGCCCCGGCTGCCCAGCGAGGCCATGCGGCACGACATGGCCGAACGGCTCGGCTCCGCCGCGGACCGCGCCGTCGACCTGCTGAGACCGCTCGCCTTCGCGGAGGGCCAGGGCCTGCCCTGGGAGGACCTGTGGGCGCCCCTCGCGGGCGCGTTGTCGGGGCGGACGTACACCGACGACGACATCATGTGGCTGCGGCACGCGGCCGGCGCGTACGTGGTCGAGGCCACGGAATCCGGCCGCTCCGCCTACCGCCTCTACCACGAGGCCCTGGCCGAACACCTCAGGGCGGACGCGGACGCCATCGAGGCGCACGCCCGCATGACCCGTGCCCTCGTCGCGCGCGTCCCCCGCACCCTCGACGGCGGACGTGACTGGAGCCGCGCCCACCCCTACACCCGGCGGTATCTGGCCGCCCACGCCGTACGGGGCGAGGTGCTCGACGAGGTCATCGCGGAGGCCGAGTTCCTCGTACACGCCGACCCCGACGAGCTGATGTCCCACCTGCGCGACGTGCGGTCCGGGCCCGCGGAGATCTACCGCACGTCCTTCGGCGCGCACCGCCGCGAGGACCTGAGCGAGCGCCGCCGCATCCTCGCCCTCGACGCCGCCCGTCACTGTGACCCGGCGCTGCTCGCGACGCTGAACTCCGGGATCGATGAGCACGCCTGGAAGCCGGTGTGGAGTTCCGGAGGCACCTTGTCCGCCGACCTGCGAGCCACCCTCGCCCACAGGACGGGGCGGGTACGCTCCGTGGCCTGCGGCAAGATGAACGGACAGCACGTCATCGCGGTGGGCTACGGCAACACGACCGTACGGCTGTGGGATCTGGTGACCGGCCTGCGGATCAGCGACGTGCGCACCGGCCACCTGGGTGCCGTGACGGCGGTGTACTGCACCGAGCTGGCGGGACGGCCTGTTCTGGTCACGGGATCCGGAGACCGCACGCTACGACTGTGGGACCTGGCCACCGGCCGGCCCATCGGCGATCCCCTCGCCGGACACGAAGGCCCTGTGACCGCTGTGTCGTGCACCGAACTCGAGGGCAGAGCGATAGCTGTGAGCGGTTCGGACGACCGCACCGCGCGTGTCTGGGACCTGGCCACGGGCAGACAGATCGGCGATCCGATGGCTGCCCACGTCGGTTCGGTGAGAGGGGTCGCGTGCACGGTGATCGACGGCCATCCGGCAGCCGTGACTGTCGCAGGCGACCGCTCCCTGCATGTGTGGAGGCTGAGCCTCGACAAGCACACCCACCAGGCCGCGATCACCCACCGCTGGCCGATCAACGCCTTGGCGTGCACCGAGTTGAACGGCCGCCCGACGGCCGTGACCTGTTCAGGGGACAGGACCGTACAGGCTTGGGATCTCACCGACCGGCGCATGCACAGCGAACTCCAGACCGGGCATGCCGGATCGGTGAACGCGCTCGCGTGTGCCGTTCTGGACGGACATCTCATCGTTGTCACCGGCTCTGACGACCGTACTGCGAAGGTGTGGAACCTCAGCTCCCGCGAGCAACTGGGCAAGGCGATGTACGGGCACACGCGTGAGGTGACGGCCGCGACCTGCGCGATGGTGAACAGCGGGCTGGTGGTGGTCACGGGTTCCGACGACCGGAGCGTCCGCTCCTGGGAGCTGACCACGGCCGGCAAACGGGTCGGCAACGGCGGCGCCATCGCGACCGCTGTGGCGTGCACGGCGCTGAACGGCCGTCAAGTCGCGGTCACCGCAAACGACAGCCCGGTCCTGAGACGGTGGGACGTGGCCACGGGACAGCAGCTCCCACCGCTTCGGACCGGTCATGCGGGTGCCGTGACGAACCTGGTGTGCACGGTGCTCGCCGGCCGGCCGGTCGTCGTCACGGGCTCCACGGACCTGACGGTCGGGGTCTGGGACGCGGCGACCGGACGGGCCGTCGTACCACGGACCCGGAGGCACGAGAGCCGGATCACGGCGCTGGCGTGCATGAGCCTGAACGGTCGACCGGTCACGGTCAGCGCGGCCGAGGACGGCACGGCACGAGCGTGGGACCTCGAACGCGGTGAGCCGCTCGGCCCGCCCCTGATCGTTCATGTGGGACCCGCGGACCTCGGTGTCCGCGCCCCGCTCACCGCCGTGGCCTGCGGCCTGCTGCACGGCCGGCCGGTCGGGATCGTGGGCTCGACACGCGGCGACATCCGGGTGTGGGACCTGACCACGGGAGAGCCACCCGTGCTGCCCACCGAGGAGCGGTTCCCAGAGCGTCCGTTCCCTTGGATGGGCAGTGCTCGTGACGTCAGGACGATGGCCTTCGCCGCGCGCGACTCGTCTCCCGTCGTCGTCACGGGCGGCGGCAGCGGCAGGCTCTTCGTGTGGGACCTGTCCTCGCTGCGCGCCGGCACTCCGCTGACCGGCCACCAGGCCGCCTCTCAGCCATTGGCGGCACCTCCGTTCCGGACGGCATCACCTCACGTCGTGACCGCGGTCACGACCACCATCCTCGACGGCCGTCCCGTCGCGGCCACCTGCTCCTCCGACGAAACCGTACGTCTGTGGGACCTGAACACCTGTCGCGCCCTCGACGCCATCACCATGCCCGACGCGTGCCACGCCCTGGCCTTCGCCGAAACCGGGCATCTGGTCTGCTGCTACGGCGACCATGTGACCGTGCTGCGCCAGGCGGGCAGGTGACCCGGCCAGCCTGCCCTTCACGTCCCACATTCCCCTTCTCCGAGATCCGTCCGGACCGCACCGCAGGTGAGGTGAGTCGGGCGGAGACGGGCGGGCTGCGGTGCCCGCCCGCCCCACGCGCTGCTTCGCTGCTTCGCTACTCGAGGCCGATCGCCTCGCAGTCCGCCTCGTACTCCGGGGTGCAGATGTCGTCGACGGCGTAGACGCCGTCCCGGATCACCGTCTCCTCGATGTTGTCCTTCGTGAGGGCGACCACTGGCACCAAGGACGACGGGATCCTGTCCCCGGCCGGGTTCTCGACCGTGTCGCGGGTCAGCGCGTCGAACTCGATCGAGCGCCCCTGGACCCTGGCCACCGCCATGTCCGCGGCGGCGTTGGCCTCCAGCAGGAACGACTTGTACACGCTCATGTACTGCTCGCCGGAGACGATCCGCTGCACCGCCGGCAGATCGGCGTCCTGTCCGGTCACCGGCGGGACCTTGCTGACGCCCGCCTCCTTCAGCGCGTCGATGACGGCACCCGCCATACCGTCGTTCGCCGAGTAGACGGCGGCGATCCTGCTGAGGCCGATAGACTTGATCGCCTTCTCCATGTTCGTCTTGGCGACCTCGGGCAGCCACTCCCTGGTGTCGTACTGCTTGGCGATGACCACCTTGCCGTCCAGCTCGGACAGCGCGCCCTGCTTGAACCGCGCCGTGTTCGGGTCGGCGAGCGAGCCGTTCATCATGACGATCCGGCTGGTGGATGCCTTGCTGCCGAGCGCCTCGACGAGGGCGCGGCCCTGGACCTCGCCGACAAGCTCGTTGTCATGGGAGACGTACGCGTCGATCGGGCCCTCGGCGAGCCTGTCGTACGCGATGACGGGGATATCCGCGTCCTTGGCCTTCTCGATGCCCGCCGCGATGGTCTTGGCGTCCACCGCGTCCACCAGGAGCACGTCCACCTTGGCGGCGATCATCTCCTCGAGCTGCTTGTTCTGCCTGGCCGCGCTCGCCTCGGCGTTGGCGTAGCGGACCTTGCCCTTGTTCTCGGTGAGCGAGGCCACCCGCTTCTTGATGAGGGGGTAGTCGAACTTCTCGAAGCGCGTCGTCTCCTTGTCGGGCAGCAGGAGACCCACCGTGATGTCGTTGCCTCTCTTCGGCGTCGCGGAGCTGCTCCCCCCGGCGACTGAGTCGAGGACGCCGCAGGAGGTGAGCAAAAGGGCCGACGCGGAAGCGGTCAGGGCTATGGCGCAACGACGCACAGCGGTCTTGTGGGGGGTACGAGCGTTCACATCAGGTGCCTTCCGGGCGTGGGGCAGCATGGCGACCAGGTGGTGGGGCAGCATGGCGACCAGGTGACTGAACAGCCAACGCGGCAACAGCATGCGGCGTCAAGGAGCCCAGCTTAACGAGAAGGCAACAGCAAACGAGTTGGGGGGAGCGGTTGCGTGGAGGGCCGTTTCCAGGACTTCGCGCGGTATCTCACCAGCTGTGACGACCTGTTCCACAAGCGGGGTCGGCGGCCTCGCCAACCCGACGGCACTGACCGGCGGGAGGCGGGTGCCCCCTGCCGACCAGTGCGAACGGGCCGTCAAATGATCGTGCAGCCAGCGCCGTTGAGGGTGAACGCGGCCGGGGCCGTGTTGGTGGTCCCCCTGCCGCCGATGAAGCCGACGGTGACCGAGCCGCCGGCGGAGATGGTGGAGGTGTAGGCGGCGGGGGCGACGCTCACCCTGCCGCCGTCCTGGGTGGGCGTCCCGCCCCACATGTTGGTGATGGTCTGGCCGTTGGCGAAGGTGAAGGCCAGAGTCCAGCCGCTGACGGCGGTGGTGCCGGTGTTCCGGATGACGATCTCGCCCTGGAAGCCGCCCGGCCACTCGTTGACGACGCGATAGCCCACGGAGCAGGCCCCGCCGGGTGTGCCACCGCCCTCCTCGGTGGTGACGTTCACCGTGGCCGAGCGGGTCGAGCGATTCCCCGCCGCGTCACGGGCGTAGACGGCGAAGGTGTACGCCGTGTCGGCGGTGAGGCCGGTCACGGTGACGGTGTTGGTGGTGGACGAGGCGACCCTGGTCTCGGAGCCGCCGCTGACGCGGACGACGTCGTAGCCGGTGACGCCCACGTTGTCGGTGGCCGCGGCCCAGGTGAGCCGGACGGATGTGGCCGTCACGGCGGAGGCGGCGGGGGTGCCCGGGGC
>NZ_VJZE01000534.1 GCF_009377205.1 Streptomyces phyllanthi | reverse complement strand
GGTCTGGGGTGGCCGGGCGTGGGACGGTGCACCAGGTTCCGCCGTCAGGTACCGGTTGGGTTAGACGACGTACTGACAGTTCGTCTCGCCGGTTCTGTCAGCGCGCTGACAAAGTCGCGTCGCGATTCGGCGTTCCGGGGCAGAGTCGCGGTGCCGTCCGGCGGCCCAGAATCCGTGTCCACCACACCCGCGCGACGAAGGGGGCGACGGTGGGACGGGCCCGCTTGTTCCTGCTGCTGGCGCTGCTCACGCTGACCGGTTTCGTCACGACGCTCGACAACACGGTGATCAACGTGGCGCTGCCGACGGTGCAGCGCGAACTCGGCCTGACCGTCACCGATCTGGAGTGGGTGGCCAGCAGCTATGTACTCAGTTTCGGCGCGCTGCTGCTGCCCGCGGGGCGTCTGACCGATCTCCTCGGCCGGCGGCCGGTGGTGGCCGCCGGGATCGTGGTCTTCACGGCGGCCTCGGCCGCCGCGGCGGTCGCGGACGGCGGCGGCACGCTCATCGCGGCGCGTACGGTCCAGGGGGTCGGCGCGGCGCTGGTCATCCCCGCCTCGCTGGCCGTCGTGGCGGCCGATCTGCCGGCGCACCGGCGGTCCACGGCGGTCGGCCTGTGGACGGCGGCCCTCGCGGTGGCGCTGGCGCTCGGCCCGGTCGTCGGCGGCTTCGTCACCGAACGGTGGTCCTGGTCCTGGGTGTTCGCGCTGAACGTGCCCTTGGGGGTGCTCGCGCTGCTGCTGGTGCCCGCGATCCCGGCCAGGGCCTGTGCCGGAAGTCCCCGGCGTCGCGGGGCAGGAGGGACTTCCGGCACGGGCCCCGGGTCCGGGGAGCCGGTGCGCGGCGGACTCGACCTGCCCGGTGTGTGCTGGTCCGTCCTGTCGCTGTACCTGCTCACCTACGGTCTGGTGCGCGGTGGGGAGCACGGGTTCGGCGCGGCGCCCGTGCCGCTGTGCCTGGGCGTCGCCGCCTTCGCCGCCTGTGTGTTCGTGGTCGTGGAGGCCAGGGCCGAGCGGCCCCTGGTGGACCTGCGGCTGCTGCGCGACCGGTTCCTCACCGGCGGTGTGCTCGCGCAGATGCTGTGGGGCATCGGCGTCAACGGCGTGTTCTTCTTCACCGCGCTCTATCTCCAGCGGATCCTCGGCTTCTCACCGACCAGGGCCGGGCTGGCCTTTCTCCCGCTGGCCGGGGCGCTGCTGCTGTGCACGCCGCTCGCCGAGCGCGCGGCACGGACGCTGGGCGCGCACGTGTCGATCGCCGCGGGGCTGGGTCTGGTGGCGCTCGGGCTGCTGTACGTGTCGGGGACGGGCCTGGGCGCCGGCTACTGGGACGTGCAGCCGGGGCTGCTGCTCATCGGGGTGGGCTCGGCGCTCACCACTCCCCTGACGGTGCGTTCGCTCGTCCGGGTCCCTCAGGCCCGTACGGGGATGGCGACCGGCCTGCTCAGCGCGGCTCGCGAAGTGTCGGGGGTCTTCGGCGTGGTCCTGGTGGGCGTGGTGCTGACCCGCCGTGAACGCACCGAACTGCGTGGCGGAGCGGATCCGCGCGGCGCCTTCCTGGAGGGCTACGACCTGGGGCTGCGGCTCGCGGCGTGCTGCGTCCTGGCGGGTGCGCTGGTCACCCTGCTCACCCTGCACCGGCGCGGCCGGCATCGGCGGGTGGTGGCGCGGGGCCGGGTCCGGGTCGCGACCAAGTGACGGCGCTCGGGTCAGGACCGCTTGGGGGCCTCTGGGGCGCGACGTTCGGGGCCTCCGGGACGCGACGTTCGGGGCCTCCGGGGCGCGACGGGAGCGTGGCCGCCGACCTGACGGGCACTCGGTGCGGGAAAGACGGCGCGGCACGAGCCACGTGGTGCGCCGTGGACGACACCGGCGAAGGGGAAACCTTGAAGCCCGAGCAGGAACAGTCCGCACCGCAGGTCGTCTCCGAGCCCGCCCCGCCCTACGACTCGGACAAGCAGAAGCATCCCGGCCTGGAGGCCGATATGCGCAGCGCGCCGCGTTACCGGGCGAGCCGCTACCGCGCCTGCGGAAAACTGGAGGGGAAGGCAGCGCTGATCACCGGCGGTGATTCCGGTATCGGACGGGCGGTCGCCCTGCTGTACGCGCGGGAGGGCGCCGACGTCGCGATCGTCCATCTGCCGGACGAGCGGGTGGACGCGGAGCAGGTGCGGCGCGAGGTGGAGGAACAGGGGCGGCGCTGTCTGCTGCTGCCCGGCGACCTGAAGGACCCGGCGTTCTGCCGTGAGGCAGTCGACCGGACGGTGGCCGGTCTCGGCGGGGTGAACATCCTGGTGAGCAACGCCGCCTACCTCAACAGCAAGCTGGAGCTGGAGCAGCTGAACGCCGAGGACTTCGACCGGACCTTCAAGACCAACGTCTACGCGTACTTCCACCTGCTGATGGCCGCTCTGCCCCACTTCGAGCCCGGGGACACCGTGATCGCCACCGCGACGGAGGAAGCCCTCAAGGGCAGCACCACGATGATCGACTACGCGGCGTCCAAGGCCGCGTTGATCACCCTGACCAAGTCCGTCGCCCCGCACCTGGCCCAACGGGGCGTGCGCGCGAACGTGGTGGCCCCCGGCCCGACATGGACGCCGCTCAACGAGGCGGACCCGAACATGCCACCGGACGGGCTGGCCCACATCGGGAGCGAGGCGCCACTTGGCCGTGCGGCGCAACCCGAGGAGATCGCACCGACCTACGTCTACCTCGCCTCCGACGCCGACTCCAGCTACACGGTCGGCGAGGTCATCGCCGTGACCGGCGGCATCGTCGACACCAGGTGAGCTGCGGGTGAACCACAGGGCGCCGTCGGGGCCCGCCGTGCGGAGGGTTCGGTCCAGCCTGTCCCGCCGGCACGCACGCACGCACGCACGCACGCACGCACGCACGCACGCAACAGCATGTCGATACCGTCCGCGCACCCTCTGGACTTCCTGGACACCCGTCCAGCTATAGTGGACACCTGTCCAAGAAGTGAACTGACGTACGACGGAGTCCGCAGACGATGGAGATCCTGGCGAACGTGCTGGTCGCGCTGGTGGCCGCCCTGCACGCCTACATCCTGGTGATGGAGATGTTCCTGTGGCAGAAGAAGCCCGGGTTCGGATTCCACGGGTTCGATCCGGAGATGGCGAAGCGCACCGCGGCGATGGCCGCCAACCAGGGGCTCTACAACGGCTTCCTCGCCGCGGGTCTGGTCTGGGGTCTCGTCGCCGGCGACCCGACCGGCTTCCGGGTCCAGGTCTTCTTCCTGAGCTGTGTGATCGTCGCGGGCGTGTACGGCGCCGCCACCGCCAACCGCCGCATCCTGGTAGCCCAGGCGCTCCCCGGCGCCCTCGCCCTGGCCGCCGTCCTCGTCGCGCGATGACCCCGGAGGACCCCCGGGCCGCCCGCACCCGGGCCAAGCTGCGGGAGGCCCTCCTGGAGGAGTGCGCCCGGCGCCCGCTGGCGGAGGTCGGCGTGGCCTCGCTGGTCCGCCGGGCGGGCGTCGGCAGGGCCACGTTCTATGTGCACTACGCTGATCTGGAGGCGCTGGCGGTGGACGCCTGCGCCGATGTCGTACGCGAGGCCGTGGACGCCCTGCACGCGTGGCGGGGGCGTCCCGACCCGGTGCGCGCGCCGGACGCGCTGCTGGAGTTCTTCGCCGGTCTCGCGCCCCACGCCGACCTGTACCGCGCCCTGCTCACCCCCGGCGGCGGCGGTCCGCTCGGCCACGTGCTGAACCGGGATCTGCGCGCCTACAGCCTCCGCGAGCGGGAACTCGCCGGGGCCGCCGACGCCCCGCTCGTCGCCTCCGCCGTGGCCGCGACCTTCGCGGGCGTGCTCGGCGACTGGCTGCACGGCCTCATCGAGGCGTCCTCGGACGACATCGCCCACCAGTCGTGGCAGTTGCTCGTCGCCCTGCACCGCAGCCGGTGACCGGCCCGCGGCGGCGGACCACCGCGGATGGCCGCCCGCCGCCGCGTACTGGAAGCGCTCAATGGCCCAGCGGCTCAGAGTGACAGGCCGTGGTCGCGCAGGAATGCGACCGGGTCGATGGCCGATCCGTATGCCGCAGTCGTGCGGATCTCGATATGAAGATGCGGACCGGTCGAGTTCCCGGTGCTGCCCGACACGGCGATCCGCTGTCCGGTGCTCACCTTCTGCCCGGGCGAAACAAGGGTCCCCGACAGATGGGCATACTGCGAATAGGTGTGGTTGGCATGCTTGATCACGATCTGGTTGCCGTAGGCCCCGCCCCAGCCGACCTCGACCACGGTGCCGCCGTGCATGGCCTTGACGGCGGCGCCGACCGCGGTGGCGAGATCCTGCCCGCTGTGGCGCCGGGACCACAGGCTTCCGCCCGCACCGAAGCTCGTCGTCTTGGTGTACGAGTCGAGCGGTCGCACCCAGGAGTCGGCTCGCTTCCGGAGGTCGGCGGCCCGTTCCTCGGCTTCGGCCCGCGCAATGGCGTCGAGTATCTTCGACGACATCCCGGGCAGCCATGCGACCGTCAGAATTCCCAGGTGGACGTCTCTCACATCCGTCGCGGCATCGCGCGGACGGTCAATGCCGTCGGCCTGGGCCGGGGACACCCCCGACGCGCCCAGCGTGAGGACCACGGCCGACAGGGCCAGCGAGTGCCATCGCACGTTGTTCTCCTTCGGAGCAGGCTGCACCGGGAGCCCCGGCGGAAACCGGCCACTCCCTGTCCGTACGCCCGTACGAGCCCGGGCAGGCCGGGTGTATTACGGCATTCCGAAGGATTTCTTGTGCTCTACGTCACCATCGGGTGAGCAGTCCCTTCTCTCTACTGATGCGGGACGGGCCGGAATCTTCTGCGTTCTGGCGATCGAGGCGCACTCCGGGACCCTGCACTCTGGCAATCGAGGCATACTCCGGACCGCTGAGGCAGTTCACCATCGCCGACCCACCACGTCGTGCAGACCCGAGCCCTGCGCACCTACCCGCGCCGGCCAAACGCCGGCACCCGCCGCAGCACCTGGCCGCCGAACGCAAGGAACGCGCCCGAATCCGAAGCGAGAAGGGCATCCACCGAGACAGGCGCCCCTCTCGAAACCGCAGTCCGAAGCGTCTCCCCTAGAGCTCGTCCTCATAGGGGTCGCTCAGCGTCCACCGGCGGAAGAGGTCGTCGTCCTCCTGCCGGCTGGGCATGTTCCACCTGCCCGGCCAGGGATTGGGTACCCGGCCCTCCCGTATCGCCCGTCGGGCGGCCCGGGTGTTGCGGTACCGGAGCGGGATCACGGTCAGGGGCAGTTCCTTGCCCGTCGTACGCGACCAGGCCCGAGACGGGCGCAAGAGGGCCCGGGGCCCCGGGCCGCGCTCGATCCACAGAGCAAGCGGACACTCAATGTCTCCGAAAGGATGGCTGATCATGACCATGATGTCGGCGTATTCGCTGGAGCCTTGGGCGGAGTCCGGCATGAGGGGAACGTAGGGGAGCCGGCCCCTGCGTGCCAGTGTCTCTCGGCCGACCCGATCGGCCGTTGATGGCCGAGCCACATCCCCGTTCCACCGGTGCCGCGCCGCGGAGAGCGCGTGGTTGACGGTGCGCCGGATCAGCGACAGCTCACGCCGGTCGGGCGTGCGCCTCGGCGGCCCTACCAGGAGTCCGGGTGCACGTGTCGTTCCAGTGCCAGTGCTGACTGTGAGAGTTCCTCCGCGCGGGATGGGTCGCTGCCAGGCTCGATGCTCGTGAGGCATGACTCCTCACATGCCTGACCCCCGTCCGCCGAACACCGTGTTCCTTCTCCGCCGTGGAGGGGGACGCGAGCGTTCGGCGGACGGGGGTCAGGCA
>NZ_VJZE01000533.1 GCF_009377205.1 Streptomyces phyllanthi | reverse complement strand
CCCCCGGCGAGGTCTTCCCGCCCAAGCGCAAGCCCGGCCGGCCCCCGGCCGACCCGCCACAGCAACGGCTCGCCGCGGGCTGAGCCCCCGACGCGGAACCACCGGACGGCCCCTGGCTACCCTGGACGCATGGACTATGTCTCCGCGCTCCTGCCCCCCGTAGTGATGGCCGTGTTCTTCACCGGCGTGATCGTGACGATCGTGAAGACGCAGGGCGGCGCCAACAAGGCCAAGGAGGACGCGGCCGTCGACGCCGCCCTCGCGCGCGCGGAGAACGCCCGCCAGGCCACCCAGGACGACGTCCGGGGCTGAACACCCGCGCACGGGCACACACGCCGGCGTACGACTCCCACACTTCGGGGTCGTACGCCCTTTTTGTTCACTTTCTCCCAGTATGGTGTTGAACTGTGCCTCGGCCATTGGGAGAACTCGAAGACGCGGTCATGACGCGGGTGTGGAAGTGGAACCGCCCGGTGACCGTTCGAGAAGTCCTGGAAGACCTTCGGCGGGAACGGTCCATCGCATACACCACCGTGATGACCGTTTTGGACAATCTCCATCAGAAGGGCTGGGTGCGCCGCGAGGCGGAAGGCCGGGCCTATCGATATGAGGCGGTCTCCACCCGCGCCGCCTACGCGGCCGCTCTGATGAACGATGCGTGGTCGCAGAGCGACAACGCGGCAGCGGCCCTCGTCGCCTTCTTCGGCATGATGAGCGAGGAACAGCGACAGGCTCTCCGTGCCGCGATCCGTATCGTGCAAGGCCCGGAGCCCTCCCAAACCGTTGCCGAAACCGGCGTCGAATCATCGGACGAAACACCCCCGCCCACCGGGGGCCCCGATGAGAACCCCGCCTCGGCGCAGGGCGACGCCGGGCGATAGCGTCCGGTCATGCCAGCAGAGAGTCCCGCGGAGAGTCCCGAAGCAACCGCAAAAGCCATCACGGTCCGGCGGGCCAGGACCAGCGATGTCCCGCACGTGCGCGGCCTGCTTGACGCGTACGTCCGGCGGGGCATCCTGCTCGACAAAGCGACCGTGACGCTTTACGAGGACATCCAGGAGTTCTGGGTCGCGGAACGCGATGACAACGCGCAGGTGGTGGGCTGCGGCGCCCTGCACGTCATGTGGGAAGACCTCGCGGAAGTCCGCACTCTCGCGGTGAACGAGGAGGCCAGGGGCCTGCGTGTCGGCCATCAGTTGCTGGAGAAGTTGCTGCAGACCGCCCGATGGCTGGGTGTTCGCCGGGTTTTCTGTCTGACCTTCGAAGTGGAGTTCTTCGCGAAGCACGGCTTCGTGGAGATCGGCGAGACACCGGTCGACCGGGATGTCTACGCGGAGCTGCTGCGTTCCTATGACGAGGGCGTGGCGGAGTTCCTCGGTCTCGAACGAGTGAAACCGAACACCTTGGGCAACAGCCGGATGCTTCTGCATCTGTGATCGCGGGGGATCCGCGCAACGATCGGCATGGATCCGCGCGGAACCGCAAGGATGGTCGGGGATCGCCGAGAGTATTCCGCCGATCCGCGTTGCCCGGGTTCCCTATGTCCGAAACGCGCACGTTTCCGATCTTCCCCAGGTCCATGAGTCTCTCCCAGGGGTTTGTGTTTTTCAGGGAAAAGCGGTTTGCTTTCCGACGTACTGCAGTACCGCATATAACAGGGGACTCGAAACAGCGGCCGCGGCCGCGGACCCTCGGCCCTCAAGTTATCGATGAAAGGAAATCCGGTGGCACAGAAGGTTCAGGTCCTTCTTGTCGACGACCTCGACGGCGGCGAGGCGGACGAGACCGTGACGTTCGCGTTGGACGGCAAGACGTACGAGATCGACCTCACGACTGCTAACGCGGACAAGCTCCGCGGCCTTCTCGAGCCGTACGTGAAGGGCGGTCGTCGTACCGGAGGCCGTGCTTCGGGCGGACGCGGAAAGGCGCGCGCGGCGGCCGGCGGCAGCCAGGACACCGCCCAGATCCGCGCCTGGGCGAAGGAGAACGGCTACGAGGTCAACGACCGCGGCCGCGTTCCCGCGATCATCCGCGACGCCTACGAGAAGGCGAACGGCTGAGCGCGTACGCGTCGCAGCCGGACCCGGTGGCACTGAGTCGCCACCGTGTCCACCAGGCGTACGAGGTCGGGGGCGCCTCCACCGCCCCCCAGCGCCGACAGCGTCGGCAGCGACGGTTCCATCTCGCACCCCGGCTCGGGGGGCCGCAGCCACACGGCGGCTCCCCGCGGACCGGCCTGGTCCGGAGACGACGGCTGGAGCGGTGCCCGCGTACCTGAGCGGCCGGGTAGCGGGCACTCATGCGCACCCGGCTCGTGCGAGCCGGGCCCGCGAGCGCCCGGCTCACCCCTGCCCGGCTCGTGCGCGCCCGGTTCGGGCCGGGGCGACGGAACCTCCGTGCGGCCGCCTCGAAGGGGCGCGGGCAGCGGGACGCCGTCCGCCCAGGGCTGTGGAGCCACGATGTGGCCGCCCGCGCCGATGGCCGTGAAGTCCAGTTCGAGAGTGCCCCAGTCCAGCCAGTCGAGCAGGCCCGGCACCTCCTCCGCGCTCCCCGCGGCTACCAGCAGCCGCATCCGCTCCCCGTGCAGTGCCACCGGAGAGCCCGGGCCCAGATGCCGCAGCGCCGCGAAACCCGCCTCCGCCGGGACGTCGAGCACATCGAAACGCAGACCCGTGAGCAGCCGTACCGGCGTTCCGGGCACCGCGGCCCAGCCGAGTTCGTCCTCGTACCACTGCCGCACACGGTCGCTCGAGTCGAACGGACGGCGAGGGAGGGGGACGATGGAAGCCATGTCGGAACAACCGCACGGAAGGCATCCGAGTCACCCAGGGTGGTGGAACATGCGCGCGGAGTGGTGGAGCAGGGGGCGTCCAGGGGAGTGCGGCCGCGCAAGGATGTTCGCCCATAGCGGAGGGAACCGGTGCGCACGGCATGGAGTGTCAGTGCGTACGGGTAAGACATCCCTAGTGGGAGGGGGCGACACGCAGGAAAGGCGGTCTCGCGTTCGCCATCGGCGTACTGATGGTGAGGATAACCACCTGGCCTGCGGGAACATCGTCTCGCACCATCGGGTTGGAGCAGATGTCGGCGTTCGGGGCCAGGAGGCAGTAACTTCTGTCTCCGCGAGAGCGGAGGTGAACCGGACGGTGTCGGCAGTTGGAATGAGCGGTCCCCGCTTGCGGGACTAAGCTGCGGAAGGACAGCGAGGGGAGCGTCCCCTCACTGCCTGACCGCTCTGAGGAGCGATTAACGATGTTCGAGAGGTTCACCGACCGCGCGCGGCGGGTTGTCGTCCTGGCTCAGGAAGAAGCCCGGATGCTCAACCACAACTACATCGGCACCGAGCACATCCTCCTGGGCCTGATCCACGAGGGTGAGGGTGTCGCCGCTAAGGCCCTGGAGAGCCTCGGGATCTCGCTTGAGGCTGTCCGCCAGCAGGTGGAGGAGATCATCGGCCAGGGCCAGCAGGCGCCCTCGGGCCACATCCCCTTCACTCCCCGTGCCAAGAAGGTCCTGGAGCTGTCGCTCCGCGAGGCCCTTCAGCTCGGGCACAACTACATCGGCACGGAGCACATCCTGCTCGGCCTGATCCGTGAGGGCGAGGGCGTCGCCGCCCAGGTCCTGGTCAAGCTGGGCGCAGACCTCAACCGGGTGCGGCAGCAGGTCATCCAGCTGCTCTCCGGCTACCAGGGCAAGGAGACCGCCACCGCCGGCGGGCCTGCCGAGGGCACTCCCTCGACGTCCCTGGTCCTCGACCAGTTCGGCCGGAACCTCACCCAGGCCGCTCGTGAGTCCAAGCTCGACCCGGTCATCGGGCGCGAGAAGGAGATCGAGCGGGTCATGCAGGTGCTGTCCCGCCGTACCAAGAACAACCCGGTCCTGATCGGTGAGCCCGGCGTCGGCAAGACCGCCGTCGTCGAGGGCCTCGCCCAGGCCATCGTCAAGGGCGAGGTGCCCGAGACCCTCAAGGACAAGCACCTCTACACGCTGGACCTCGGCGCGCTGGTCGCCGGCTCCCGCTACCGCGGTGACTTCGAGGAGCGCCTGAAGAAGGTCCTCAAGGAGATCCGCACCCGCGGCGACATCATCCTGTTCATCGACGAGCTGCACACGCTGGTCGGTGCGGGTGCCGCCGAGGGCGCCATCGACGCCGCTTCGATCCTGAAGCCGATGCTGGCCCGCGGTGAGCTCCAGACCATCGGCGCCACCACGCTGGACGAGTACCGCAAGCACCTGGAGAAGGACGCGGCCCTGGAGCGCCGCTTCCAGCCCATCCAGGTCGCCGAGCCCTCGCTCCCGCACACGATCGAGATCCTCAAGGGTCTGCGCGACCGGTACGAGGCCCACCACCGTGTCTCCATCACGGACGAGGCCCTCGTCCAGGCCGCCACGCTGGCCGACCGGTACATCTCGGACCGCTTCCTGCCGGACAAGGCGATCGACCTGATCGACGAGGCCGGTTCCCGGATGCGCATCCGCCGGATGACCGCGCCGCCGGACCTCCGCGAGTTCGACGAGAAGATCGCCGGTGTCCGCCGCGACAAGGAGTCCGCGATCGACTCGCAGGACTTCGAGAAGGCCGCCTCCCTGCGCGACAAGGAGAAGCAGCTCCTCGCCGCCAAGGCCAAGCGGGAGAAGGAGTGGAAGGCCGGCGACATGGATGTCGTCGCCGAGGTCGACGGCGAGCTGATCGCCGAGGTCCTCGCCACGGCCACGGGCATCCCGGTCTTCAAGCTGACCGAGGAGGAGTCCAGCCGCCTGCTCCGCATGGAGGACGAGCTCCACAAGCGGGTCATCGGCCAGACCGACGCCGTCAAGGCGCTGTCGAAGGCGATCCGCCGTACACGCGCCGGTCTGAAGGACCCGAAGCGTCCGGGTGGTTCGTTCATCTTCGCCGGCCCGTCCGGTGTCGGTAAGACCGAGCTGTCCAAGGCGCTCGCCGAGTTCCTGTTCGGCGACGAGGACGCACTGATCTCCCTCGACATGTCGGAGTTCAGCGAGAAGCACACGGTGTCGCGTCTCTTCGGTTCGCCTCCCGGCTACGTGGGCTACGAAGAGGGCGGCCAGCTGACGGAGAAGGTCCGCCGCAAGCCGTTCTCCGTCGTCCTCTTCGACGAGGTCGAGAAGGCCCACCCGGACATCTTCAACTCGCTGCTGCAGATCCTGGAGGACGGTCGCCTGACCGACTCCCAGGGCCGGGTCGTGGACTTCAAGAACACGGTCATCATCATGACGACCAACCTCGGCACCCGGGACATCTCCAAGGGCTTCAACCTCGGCTTCGCCGCCGCGGGTGACACGAAGACCAACTACGAGCGCATGAAGAACAAGGTCTCGGACGAGCTCAAGCAGCACTTCCGGCCCGAGTTCCTCAACCGCGTCGACGACGTGGTCGTCTTCCCGCAGCTGACGCAGGAGGACATCCTCGCGATCGTCGACCTGATGATCAGCAAGGTGGACGAGCGCCTCAAGGACCGGGACATGGGCATCGAGCTCTCCCAGGCCGCCAAGGAGCTGCTGTCCAAGAAGGGTTACGACCCCGTGCTGGGTGCCCGGCCGCTGCGCCGCACCATCCAGCGCGAGATCGAGGACAGCCTGTCGGAGAAGATCCTCTTCGGCGAGCTCCGTCCGGGCCACATCGTGGTCGTGGACACGGAGGGCGAGGGCGAGACCAAGACCTTCACCTTCCGCGGTGAGGAGAAGTCGGCGCTCCCGGACGTCCCGCCGATCGAGCAGGCGGCCGGTGGCGGGCCGAACCTGAGCAAGGAGGCGTAAGCCCTCCGGGCGATACGCGGAGAAGGGGGCCGGTGCCTGTGGGCAC
>NZ_VJZE01000532.1 GCF_009377205.1 Streptomyces phyllanthi | reverse complement strand
GCGTACGGGGGTCGGGCCGTCACCCACCGCGGACCCGGAGTCGGCGCCTTCATCGCCGTACGCCGTGCCGCCCGCGGCCGCCGACGGGAGGGGGACCGGCGCCGATCCCCTCACCGCGTACGAGATCGACCGCGCCCGGCAGGCGGCCCTCGCCGGCGACCGTCCGCTGCGCATGACGAGCGAGGACGTACGGGGGCGGGACGGGACACCGCAGTTCCTCACGGCGGACCTCGGTGAGGGGGTGGACGAAGGCGCGCGGAGCGCGGACGTCTTCTTCTACGACTACCGGGACGAGCGTGTCGTGAAGAAGACCGTCGACCTCGGTACGGGGGAGGTCGTACGGACCGCGTCCGCCACCGGAGTTCAGCCGGCGCCCTCCGCCCAGGAGTCACGTGAGGCGCTGAGGCTGCTGCTGGCGAGTCCGCTCGGGGACGGCCTGGAGCAGGACTTCGAGGCCGCCACCGGTCAGCCGGTCGGCGACGGCGACCGGCTGGCGGTGCAGGGCCTGGTCTACGAGCGGCGGGGCGCGACCGGCCCCGCCGACTGCGACGGGACGCACCGCTGCGTGCGGCTGTTCACGCGCGTCGAGGGCGGGCCGTGGATCGACACCCGCCGGTTCGTCGTCGACCTCAGCGCCCGTACGGCGCACCGCCTCCCGTGACCGGGCGACCCGACCGCCACCGTCACCGCCACCACGTACAGAAGGACGTACTCACATGAACAGGTTCCGGAGATTCGCCCACCGCTCCACCCGCTTCGGCGTCTGGGGCGTGGTCAGTGCGGCTGTCCTCTTCTCCCTGCCCACCGGCGGTGCCGAGGGCGCGGACACCGCGCTCCCGGCCGCAGCCGCCACCCCGCCCTGCACGGGCGATTCCGCGATCACCAAGAAGCTCCCGGGCGGCACCACCTGGCGGATGTGCTGGCGCAACAGCCCCACCGCCGGGCTGGTCCTCACCCACGTCACCTACCAGCCGCGGCACGAGAGCAAGCCGATCGAAGTGCTCGGCAGTGCGCGGCTCGGGCAGATCAACGTGCCGTACGACGACGGTTCGTACGAGTACAACGACGTCACCGACGTACGTCTCGGCGAGGGTGCGCTGCCGATCAGGGCGGCGGACTGCCCGGGCGGAACGGTCCGCAGCTTCCGCGTGACCGACTCGAACGGGGGCGGGACGCGGACGGTCAAGGGGCTGTGCGTGACGACGCAGCCGCGCGGGTTCGCATACCACGGGGACAGCGGTGACGTGGGGGAGGACGAGGCGCGTACCGACTCGGCGCAGGGACAGGACCTGGTCGTCTACACCCTCCACGCGGTCGGCTGGTACCACTACGTCACCCAGTGGAACTTCTCGGACGACGGCACGATCACCGCGAAGGAGGGCGCCACGGGCAACCTCTTCAGCGGCGCCTTCAACGCCTCCGACGGCACCGGCTGGCCGGTCGGGAAGAACGGTGCCGCGAAGGCGCTCAGCCACCAGCACAGCGTCCTGTGGCGGCTGGACTTCAAGCCGGGCGGCTCCTGGAAGTCGAAGGTGGAGCAGTACGACACGAAGGCGAACGGCGCGGTCGACGGGATCGGGCGGCTCAAGACCAGCCGCAAGCGGATGACCAAGGAGTTCGCGGGGGACAACGCGAACGACCGCTGGTGGCGTGTGGTCGCGTCGGCGAGCAGGAACGCGGACGGGCACGCGCGGTCCTGGGAGATCGTCCACAACCGCTCGGACAAGTACACGAGGCACGCCTACACGCGGCACGACGTGTACGTCAGCCAGTACAAGGCGTGCGAGCAGTACGCCAGCGACAACCGCCGGCTCAACCCGGGCTGCCGCCCCAGCGTGGACAAGTACCTGAACGGTGAGAACCTCACGCGCCCGGTCGTCTGGGTCAACGTCGGCTTCCACCACATCGCGCGGGACGAGGACCAGACGCCCATGCCGGTGCACTGGCAGGGGTTCCAGATCGTGCCGCGTGATGTGACGGACATGAGCCCGCTGACTCCGGATCGGCTGCATCGGCCTGAGTTCAACGGGCACAACTGAGTGGTTGCCGGAGGGCGGTGGGTGGCTAGGGCTGGATGCGGGTGAGGAGGAGGATCTGGTTGGGGGGCGGCTGGCCTGGGGTCAGGTGGTCGAGCGTGGTCAGGTCCTCCCACGCCAGATGCAGGGCGTGGATCACTCCCTCAGGGGGCTGAGCGGTCATGCGAAGGCCCGCGATGGCGGCGAGCAGGGCCGTGCGGGCAGCGGACTGGGCACGGTGGTCGGAGGGGGTTCGCCGGTCGCGCATCGCGGTGACGAATTCCGCGGTGTCGTCCATCAGCCCCCGGACCTGGTCGGCCAGGGAACCGGGGGCACCCGGGGGAACTGCGTGAAGGAGTTCACAGGCCCGGCGGACGGTTGCGGCCGGATCCTCTGATCTGCGTGCTCTGGGCAGGGGATCGGCTACCACCCGCGTCAAGAGGCCGTCGAGGATGCTGAGCAGGGCGGTCTCTGTGCGGAGGGTGGGCTCGGGTTCCCAGGTGGCGAACAGGACGCGGAAAGCGGTGAGCGCGAGCTTCATCGCTTCGGCATGGGAGCCGTGGACGACGTCGATGGCGAGATCGAGAGCGAAAACGGGTGCGAATTCGAAGCCGGAATCGAAGGCGACGTCGAACGAGAGCGTGTTGGCGAACGCGCGATCGAGGAGCTGGGAGAGCTCGGGGTCGAGAGCGCGGGCCTGGTCGAGAGCCTGGTGGAGGTCCAGGCCGAGTGCACGACCACGGGCTTGGACGAGCGCGTCGCCGGAATCGGGATCCGGGTGGCCGGAGAAATCGGAGTCAAGCCGATGGGAGCGTTCGAGAGCGCGGGCCAGGGCGTAGACGAAGGTGTTGACGAGGGCTTGGGCGTAGACGTGGCCGTCATGGTTGATGACGCGGATGTAGGTGTTGCGGAAGACCTCGTCGAGGTCGAGGTCGAGGGCGCGGGCAAGGGCGAGGGCCTGGACGAGGTTGCGGGCGCGGTGGGGATCGGGGCCCAGGGTGAGGGCGAGGGCACGATCGGGGTCGAGGGTGAGGGCCAGGCCGCGGGCGAGGTCCGGGGCGACAGCGTTGCCGCTGTCGGGGTCTTGGGCAAGCTCCCGGGCCTCGTCGAGGGCGCGGGCAAGGGCGAAGGCGACGGCGAGGGTGGCAGGGAGTTCTAGCGCGGCGAATTCGGCGGAGCCGCGCAGTTCGGAGGCGCGGGTGAGGGCGGTGGCGAGCACCCTGGTCCAGGCCCTTGCCCGGTCGCGCTGCGGGGCCGGGAGGCCCAGGAGCCGCAGGTAGAGGGTGATGTACTCGCGGTCGACGGTGGCGATGCCGAGCGGGAGGGGTCTGTCGCTGATGTCGTAGGTGTAGGGCCAGGAGACTCCCGGCGGCTGGTGGAGGACGGTGCTCGTGCCGTCGTGGGCCCAGATCGTGTACCGGGTCAGGTCGGCGGCCATGGCGGCCGTGGGGTCGCGGAGCTCCTCCGGTGTGGGCAGCCGGTAGACATCCTCTCCGGTCACGGTGTTCAGCCAGTTGACGAAGCGTTCGGCGTCTCCGATGCGCATGCCCACAGCCACTCGGTCGCCGTGCCGGACGGGTCTGTCGCGCCTGTTGTTCCTTGATATGTGGTCCGGGACGGGGTGGTGGCGGCCGGCTGCTCGCTCCTCGCTCACGAACAGGTCGTACAGGGCGTTGGGGACGGGACGCGCGCAGAGCGCCGTGGTGTCGTCCAGCTGGATGGTTTCGCGCAGGATGCGAGTGGCCTGGATCCCTGCCAGGAGGCGTTGGCGGGTCGGGTCGACGCTCTGGCCGGGCGCGGGGGGAGCCAGCAGGGCGTCGAGGCGGTCCCGGGTCTCCGGATCGACCGTTCTTGCCTGGTCGGCGCAGTCGAAGGCCAGGGCCAGGGCGGGGACGGTGCCGAGGCCGAGGCAGGCGGTGATGACGGCCGTGGCGTCGTTCGCGGCGGACCAGAGGAGAATCGTCTCGCGCCACCACGGGTCACTGACGTTGTCGATCAGCACGCTGGTGTCGGCGCGGGGCGTGCCGAGTTGGGCTGCGGCCAGGTACTCCTGCAACGTGAGGTGGGCGAAGCCGTACACGCCGTGCTCGCGCTCGATCAGCAGGCCGCTCTTGCGGGCCTCCTCCAGGAACACGTCGGGGTCCACGTGGCCGGGGACCTGCCGTAGCGGTCTTCGGATGGCCCTGACCACGTCGCGCGCCGGCCAGTCCCGGACCTTGGCCTTCATCATCGCCAGGGCCAGATGCTGGACGACATGCTGCTTGTGCGGACCGGTCAGGCCGGTGGCGTCCCGCAGGCCACGGGCCTCGGAGCGGCGGTGCAGCAGTACGTCGCACATCTCGGCGTACAACTCCGCGCGGCTGCCGGGGAGCTGGCCGCGATAGCGGTGCACGTTCGCGGTCATCGTCAGCAGCAGCGGGTTGGCCGCCAGGTCGTACAGGGCCGGGCGCTCCCGCAGGCGGGCCAGCAGGTCGTCGGCGTTCCTGTCCGCCGCCGCCCGTACCTCCCGCCCGGTGCCGGACCGGGCCCGGCTCTCCGTGGCGAAGCACCACTGGCGCAGGAACCTCTCGATCTGCTCTCCCGTGAACCGCCGTACCTGCAGGGCTTCCGCCCCCGGCAGCGGGTTCGACTCGTAGCCGTGCGGCCGTGACGTCACCACGTAGATGTTGTGCGGGTGACGCTGGACCTGCCGGACGACCCAGGCCACCACCCGGCCCCGCTCCGCCGGGTCGGCGACCTCGTCCAGCCCGTCCAGCAGGACGACACATCCGCCGCGATCGAGCCTGCGGTCCAGCCAGCGCGCCGAGACCTTGCCCTCCAGCCACCCCGCGGAGACCGCCACCGCCCCCAGTGCGGGTGTCTCGTCGGCCAGCAGTTCGGCGGCGTGGTCGCGCAGGTAGAGCAGTACGGGCAGCCGCCGCCGCTGCCATGGCCACCAGCTGTGCTCGCAGAGCTCAAGGGCGGTGTTCCGGGCCAGCGTGGTCTTGCCCGAGCCCGGTCCGCCGATCACGGCCAGGATCCGGGACACCTCGCTCCGGTCGGCGTCCCGCAGCACCGACGCGAGGGTTCGGCGCTGCCCCAGCGCTCCCCCTCCGGGCACCGAACCGAGGTACGGCTCCCTGGTGGCGGCGTGCAGGACCTGCGGGACGACGCTGACATCCACGTACACCTGGCGCATGCGAAACACGAACTCGCCCTGCGTGGCGATGCCGACGGTCTCCATGTCCCGTACGCTCGCCCGCAGTTGGCGCAGGTAGACGCTGCGGCGGCCGTGCGCTGTGTCCTCCCCGGCGTCGGCTCCGGCCGGAGGGGGCGCGGACCACACCTCCGAGTACAGCAGGCTCAGGACGGCGACCCCGAGTGAGGCGTACAACCAGCTCCAGCTGAACTTGCCGTCGGACAGGACCTGGTTCGTGGCCACACCGGCTGTGACCAACAGCCCTGCTCCGCCCAGGAATCGGAGCGTACGACGTACCTCCGCCATCCCCACCCCCGCTCGTTCCGCCTCATGTCTTCGTGCCCATCTCACCCCAGACGTACTTCCCGCCGGTGCCGTTGACCTGGAACCAGCCCCAGTCCTCCGCGTACGCGTCCACGATGTGCAGGCCGCGGCCGGATTCGTCGCAGACGGTGGCGGGTGAGGTGGTGGGGGGTGTGGGGTCCGTGTCCCAGGCCCCGAGGCGGAACGAGGGGCCCGACTGCCTGATCTTGAGGGCGGCGGGCCCCTTGGTGTGCCGGATGGCGTTGCCGAGCAGCTCGGAGGCGAGTAGCTCCGCGGGTTCGATGAGGGTGGGGAGACCGTGGGTGGTGAGGAT
>NZ_VJZE01000531.1 GCF_009377205.1 Streptomyces phyllanthi | reverse complement strand
CCCCCAACCCCTGGATAAGAACCCCATGTTCCGTACCGCCCTGCGCAACGTGCTCGCGCACAAGGCCCGGTTGTTGATGACCGTGCTCGCCGTGATGCTCGGTGTGGCCTTCGTGTCGGGGACCCTGGTCTTCACCAACACCATCGGCGACGCCTACCAGAAGAGCTCCGCCAAGGGGTTCGACCAGGTCGACGTCGCCATCGAACCCGAGTACGCCGAGGACGAGGGCGACACGATCGGGCAGGAGCACAAGCTCACCCAGGGCCTGCTGGAGAAGACCGCCGAGGTCCCGGGCGCCGCCTCCGCCATCGGTGTCGTGAACGGCTACACCGCCATCGCCGACAAGGACGGCGATCTCATGGGCAACGGCTTCCAGTCCGCCGGCGGCAACTTCTGGGGCGGCAAGGACCCGCGCTACCCGCTCAAGAGCGGCAAGGCGCCGCGGGGCGAGAACGAGGTGGCGCTCGACGCGGAGACCGCGCGGCGGGGCGGCTACGAGGTCGGCGACACCCTGCGGCTGTCCGTCGACGGCCCGGTGCTGACCCCGACGATCAGCGGGATCTTCACCACGGACGACGGCAATGTCGCCGCCGGCGGCAGCCTCGCCCTGTTCGACACGGCGACCGCGCAGAAGCTGTTCCACCAGGAGGGCTCGTACGACGAGATCGACGTGAAGGCGGAGCCCGGCACCAGCCAGACCGCGCTGCGGACCGAGCTGGAGAAGGTGGTGCCCGGGAAGACCGCCTACATGACCACCGGCGAGGAACTCGCCGACCAGCAGGCCCAGCAGATCGCCTCGGGCATGAGCTCGATGAAGACCATGCTGCTGACCTTCGCCGGAATCGCGCTGTTCGTCGGCGTGTTCATCATCGCCAACACCTTCACCATGCTGGTCGCGCAGCGCACCAAGGAGCTGGCGCTGATGCGCGCGGTCGGCGCCTCGCGGCGGCAGGTCACCCGTTCGGTGCTGCTGGAGGCGGCCATGATCGGCGCGGTCGCCGCCGTCACCGGTCTCGCCGTCGGCGTCGGCATCGGGGCCGGGATGCGCTCCCTCATGGGCACGCTGGGTGCCGTGGTCCCGGAGGGCCCGCTGGTCATCACTCCGGGCACGGTCGGCACCGCGCTGGTCGTGGGCGTCGTGGTCACCATGCTGGCCGCCTGGCTGCCCGGACGCCGCGCGGCGAAGATCCCGCCGGTCGCCGCGATGAGCAGCGTCCACGCCCAGGCCACCGCCAAGTCGCTGGTGCTGCGGAACACCCTCGGCGCGCTGCTCTCGGGCGCCGGCGTCGCCGCCGTCCTCGTGGGCAGTCAGGCGAAGAGCGCGAGCGACGGGCAGATCCCGCTGGGGCTGGGCGGAGCCCTGCTGGTGATCGGCGTGTTCGTCCTGACCCCGCTGCTGTCCCGCCCGCTCATCGCCGCCGCGGCCCCGGTCCTGCGGATCTTCGGTGTCGCGGGCAAGCTGGCCCGGCAGAACTCGGTGCGCAATCCGCGCCGTACCGCCGCCACCGCGTCCGCGCTGATGATCGGTCTCACGCTCATCACGGGGCTGACGGTGATCGCGGGCAGTGTGCAGCAGGCGGTCGACAAGATGGCCACCTCCGCCATGAAGGCGGACTACGTGGTGGGGATGGCCAACGGCAACTCCCTCTCGCCCGACGTCGACAAGAAGCTCGCCGCGGTCGACGGCGTCACCGCGACCAGCCCGATGCGCAACACGTTCATCCGCGTCGACAGCGAACTCACCCACTACGTGACGGGCGTCAACGGCGCCACGATCGGCGAGCTCACCGACCTCGAGGTCACGGACGGCTCGTTCAAGGTCACCGGCACGAACGTCGTCGTGGACAAGCACGACGCCAAGGAGAACGGCTGGAAGGCCGGTTCCCGGTTCAAGGCCGCGTACGAGGACGGAACGACGCAGCAGCTCACGGTCGCCGGCGTCTACGAGGCCAATGACCTCATCGGCGGCATGCTGCTGGACAACGCGACCCTGACGCCGCATCTGACGTCGTCCGAGCCCGCCGACAGGCAGGTCATGGTGAAGACCTCGGGCGGCGCGAGCGACGCGACGAAGGACCGGCTGGAGAAGGCGCTGGGCGACAACCCGGGGATCCGGGTCCAGGACAAGCAGGACGTCTCCAACGAGATCGCGTCGATGATCACCCTGATGCTGAACATGCTCTACGGCCTGCTCGCCATGGCGGTCATCGTCGCGATCCTCGGGGTCATCAACACGCTCGCCATGTCCGTCTTCGAGCGCTCCCAGGAGATCGGCATGCTGCGTGCGATCGGTCTGGAGCGCGGTGGCATCAAGCGGATGGTGCGCATGGAGTCGCTGGTCATCTCGCTGTTCGGCGGGGTTCTCGGGATCGGCCTGGGCGTGTTCTTCGGCTGGGCGGCCGGTGAGCTGATCGGCAGCTCGGTCGCCACGTACGAACTGATCCTGCCCTGGGCCAGGATGGGGCTGTTCCTGCTGCTGGCCGCGCTGGTCGGCGTCCTGGCGGCGCTGTGGCCCGCCCGCCGCGCGGCACGGCTGAACATGCTGACGGCGATCAAGTCGGAGTAGCGGCAGCGGTGCGGTGAGGGCACGAGCGCCGGGGCCCCGTTCACGTCGAACGGGGCCCCTCACATCCGTGGCCTCACATCCGTACCGTCACGTCCCCCACGTACGGACCCGCAACGGCGTCCCCGACTCCCCCGACTCCGGTGTCCGGACCGCCAGCACCTGGTTGACGCCGATCCGGTTGCGCTCGAAGGAGACGGCGCAGGCCGCCATGTACAGGCGCCAGACGCGGGCGCGCCCCGGGCCGGTGAGCTTGACGGCGCGGGCCCAGTCGGCCTCCAGACGGGCGACCCAGCGGCGCAGGGTGAGCGCGTAGTGCTCGCGCAGGGACTCGACGTCGCGCACCTCGAACCCGGCCCGCTCCAGCTGGGTGACCGTGGTGCCGATGGGGGCGAGTTCGCCGTCCGGGAACACGTACGCGTCGATGAACTCGTCGATGCGGTACGTCGATTCGTCGCGCTGCGGGCGGCGGGCGATCTGGTGGTTGAGGAGCCGGCCGCCGGGCTTCAGCAGGGTGTACAGCTGGTCGGCGTACTCCAGGTACCGCTCGGCGCCGACGTGTTCGGCCATGCCGATGGAGGAAAGCGCGTCGTACGGCCCGTCCGCGACGTCGCGGTAGTCCTGTACGCGGATCTCGACCTTGTCGGTGAGCCCCTCGTCGGCGACGCGCTTGCGGGCGTACGTGGCCTGCTCGTGGGAGAGGGTGACGCCGACGACCCGTACGCCGTACTCGCGCGCCGCGTGGATGGCCAGGGAGCCCCAGCCGCAGCCGACGTCGAGGAGCCGCTCGCCGGGCTTCAGGCCGAGCTTGCGGCAGACGAGGTCGAGTTTGTCGCTCTGGGCGGCTTCGAGGGTGCTGTCCGGGGAGTCCCAGTAGGCGCACGAGTAGACCATCGACGGGCCGAGGACGATCTCGTAGAAGTCGTTGCCCACGTCGTAGTGGTGGCTGATGGCGCGTCTGTCGGACCGTTTGGTGTGCAGATGGCGGCGCCTTCGGACCTCCTCGCGGGGCGGCGAGGGCGGCAGCGGCGGTCCGGCGAGCCTGACCAGGCCGCGTACGGCGGCGCGCACCTCGGGGTCGCGCAGGGCCTCCGCGAGCCCCCTGGCGTCCTCCCCGCGCTCCCATACGAGCCCGGCCAGCGTGTCGAGCGCGACGTACAGGTCCCCCTCGATCTCCAGGTCCCCGGCGACCCAGGCCCGCGCGAGGCCCAGTTCGCCCGGTTTCCACAGCAGTCGGCGCAGGGCGCGGCGGTTGCGTACGACGAGCGCCGGTGCGCCGGGGGGTCCCGCCTGTGAGCCGTCCCAGGCTCGGATGCGCATCGGGAGCGGGGCTCCCAGCAACTGTTCGGCGAATCTGTACAGCCGCGACGCGGCGTCGGCCATGGTGCACACCTCCGTGACAGTCGATCCCGGAATGTCCAGCACCACGTAAACACCTGCGGGGCGTCACCGCAGTCCCCCATCAGCGTTACGGCTGTGCAAAACGTCTACGCAGGCCACGGGGCCGCCCGGGCCGGGGGTCGGCACCCCGCCCGCACACGCCGAAGGGGCCGCCCGCACCACGGATGGCGGACGGCCCCTTCGGGGTGTTCAGCGACCGGAGGTCATGGGTGACCACAGGTCGGGGACCGGTCGGGAGCCCCGGTCGGAAGACCGGCGGAGCTCGGGTCAGGAGGCGGTCAGGAAGCCGCCTTCTCCTCGGTCTTCTGTACCTTCGGCGCGCTCTCGGTCCTGCTCGCGGCACCGACCGGCGCCGGCTTGGCGGCCTCGTAGAACTCCTCGCGGGGGTTCTCCATGGCGCCGAGCGAGACGACCTCGCGCTTGAGGAACATGCCGAGCGTCCAGTCGGCGAAGACGCGGATCTTGCGGTTCCACGTCGGCATCGCCAGACCGTGGTAGCCACGGTGCATGTACCAGGCGAGACGGCCCTTGAGCTTGATCCTCATCTTGCCCATGACGATCATCGCGACGCCCTTGTGGAGGCCGAGACCGGCCACCGCGCCCTTGTTGGCGTGGCTGTACTCCTTCTGCGGGAAGCCCCGCATACCGGAGATCACGTTGTCGCCGAGGACCCTCGCCTGGCGCAGCGCGTGCTGGGCGTTCGGCGGGCACCAGGCGTTCTCCACGCCGGCCTTGCGGGCGGCGACGTCCGGCACCTGGGCGTTGTCGCCCGCGGCCCAGATGTAGTCCGTGCCCTTGACCTGCAGGGTGGGCTCGCAGTCCACGTGACCGCGCGGGCCGAGGGGCAGGCCGAAGCGGGAGAGCACCGGGTTCGGCTTGACGCCGGCCGTCCACACGATGGTGTTGGAGTCGACCTCGAGGCCGTTCTTCAGGACCACGTGGCCGTCGACGCAGGAGTCCATGGAGGTCGACAGGTAGACCTCGACCCCGCGGCTCTCCAGGTGCTCCTTGCCGTACTGGCCGAGCTTGGGGCCGACCTCGGGGAGGATCTTGTCGGCGGCGTCGACGAGGATGAACCGCATGTCCTCGCGGGACACGCTGGTGTAGTACTTGGCCGCGTCCCGGGCCATGTCCTCGACCTCACCGATGGTCTCCGCGCCGGCGAACCCGCCGCCGACGAAGACGAAGGTGAGCGCCTTGCGGCGGATCTCCTCGTCCTGCGTGGAGTCGGCCTTGTCGAGCTGCTCGAGGACGTGGTTGCGCAGGCCGATGGACTCCTCGATGCCCTTCATACCGATGCCCTGCTCGGCGAGGCCGGGGATCGGGAAGGTGCGGGAGACCGCGCCCATCGCGATGACGAGGTAGTCGAAGGGCAGCTCGTACGCCTCGCCGACCAGCGGGGCGATCGTGGCGACCTTGCGGTCCTGGTCGATGGTGGTGACCCGGCCGGTGAGGACTTCGGCCTTCGGCAGCACGCGTCGCAGCGGGACGACGACGTGGCGAGGCGAAATGCTTCCGGCGGCGGCTTCGGGGAGGAAGGGCTGGTAGGTCATGTACGACCGGGGGTCGACGACCGTGACGGTCGCCTCTCCGTAGCGCATCTTCTTCTGGATACGCCGAGCTGCGTACAGGCCTACGTACCCACCGCCTACTACGAGGATCCTGGGACGCTCCGTGGTGCTCATGCCATCGAGTATGTACCCGCCATACGGGGGGTGCTCGTGCGCCCCTTCACAAGCTTGGGCAGACCCTCTGCTACACTGCGCGACCCGCGTGAGGAAGGTCATGACACCGGGGAGGAACCACGGTGCGGGGCGGACCGTTGTCAATGCCGCGTGAACTGCCCTTCCGCCCCCGGAACCGGTCGAACCACGACCCCCTTC
>NZ_VJZE01000530.1 GCF_009377205.1 Streptomyces phyllanthi | reverse complement strand
GGGGAGGCGGGGGCCTGCGGGTCCGGCGCCGGCGCGTGTGGGGCCGACGGCTCGGGGAACCCGCTCGACGAGGCCAGGCGGTGGTCGGCGCGGGGTGCCGACTCGCTGACCGGCGAGGGGACCGAACTGGCCCCCATCCAGCAGGCGTTCATCGACGCCGGCGCCGTCCAGTGCGGCTTCTGCACCCCGGGGCTGCTGGTCGCCGCGGACGAGATGCTGGAGCGCAACCCGAACCCGACCGACGCCGACATCCGCGAGGCGCTGTCCGGCAACCTCTGCCGCTGCACCGGCTACGAGAAGATCATGGACGCGGTCCGCCTGGCGGCCGCCCGGCAGGGAGAGGCGGTCTGAGAGATGCCTTCCCCCAAGCTCTCGGCTTCGCTCGAGCAGGGAGGCGCCCCCGTCGGCGCTCCCACCAGGATCACCCAGGGCTCGCAGACCCAGGGCGGCATCGGCGAGTCCACGCTCCGCCCGGACGGCACCCTCAAGGTCACCGGCGAGTTCGCGTACTCGTCCGACATGTGGCACGAGGACATGCTGTGGGGCCACATCCTGCGCTCCACCGTCGCCCACGCCGATATCGTCTCCATCGACATCAGCGAGGCCCTGGCGACACCGGGCGTGCACGCCGTCCTCACGTACGACGACCTGCCGACCGAGGTGAGGAACTACGGCCTGGAGATCCAGGACACCCCGGTCCTCGCCCACGGCAAGGTCCGCCACCACGGCGAGCCAGTGGCCGCGGTCGCCGCCGACCATCCGGAGACCGCCCGCCGCGCCGCCGCGAAAATCAGGGTCGAGTACCGGGACCTGCCGGTCATCACGGACGAGGCGTCCGCGACGGCACCCGACGCGGTCCTCGTCCACGAGAACCGCACGGACCACCATGCCGCCCATGTCGCCCACCCGAACATCGTCCACCGCCAGCCGATCATCCGCGGGAACGTGGCCCGGGCCCGTGAGCGCGCGGACGTGATCGTGGCGGGCGAGTACGTCTTCGGCATGCAGGACCAGGCGTTCCTCGGCCCCGAGTCGGGCCTCGCGGTCCCCGCCGAGGACGGCGGCGTCGACCTGTACGTCGCCACCCAGTGGCTCCACGCCGACCTGCGCCAGATCGCCCCCGTCCTCGGGCTGCCCGAGGACAAGGTCCGTATGACGCTGGCGGGCGTGGGCGGTGCCTTCGGCGGCCGTGAGGACCTGTCGATGCAGATCCACGCCTGCCTGCTCGCCCTGCGCACGGGCAAGCCGGTCAAGATCGTCTACAACCGCTTCGAGTCCTTCTTCGGGCATGTCCACCGCCACCCGGCCAGGCTCCACTACGAGCACGGGGCGACGAAGGACGGCAGACTCACCCACGTCAAGGCCCGGATCGTCCTCGACGGCGGCGCGTACGCCTCCTCCTCACCGGCGGTCGTCGGCAACGCCGCCTCGCTCGGCGTCGGCCCGTACGTCGTCGAGGACGTCGAGGTGGAGGCCCTCGCCCTCTACACCAACAACCCGCCCTGCGGCGCGATGCGCGGCTTCGGCGCGGTCCAGGCGTGCTTCGCGTACGAGGCGCAGATGGACAAGCTGGCGGCGGGGCTGGGCATGGACCCGGTGGAGTTCCGGCAGCTGAACGCGATGTCGCAGGGCGCGGTCATGCCGACCGGGCAGGTCGTCGACTCCCCGGCGCCGGTCGCCGAACTCCTGCGCCGCGTCAAGGCGATGCCCCTGCCGCCCGAGCAGCAGTGGCTCACGGCAGGTGAGGACCCTGACGTACGGCAGCTCCCGGGCGGCCTGTCCAACACCACGCACGGCGAGGGCGTCGTCCGCGGCATCGGCTACGCGGTCGGCATCAAGAACGTCGGCTTCTCCGAGGGCTTCGACGACTACTCGACGGCCAGGGTGCGCATGGAGGTCATCGCGGGCGAGCCCGTCGTCACCGTGCACACGGCCATGGCGGAGGTCGGCCAGGGCGGAGTCACCGTCCACGCGCAGATCGCCCGCACCGAACTGGGCGTCGCCCGGGTGACCATCCACCCCGCCGACACCCGGGTCGGCTCGGCGGGCTCGACCTCGGCCTCCCGCCAGACGTACGTCACCGGCGGTGCCGTGAGGAACGCCTGCGAGCTCGTACGCGAGAAGGTCCTGGAGCTGGGACGCGGCAGGTTCGGCGCCCACCACCCGGCGTGGGCGACGGCCGAACTGCTCATGGAGGGCGGCAAGGTCGTCACCGACGGCGGCGAGGTCCTCGCAAGCCTGGCGGACGTGCTCGGCGACGACGCGGTCGAGATCGAGGAGGAGTGGCGGCACCGGCCCACCGAGCCCTTCGACCTGCGCACGGGGCAGGGCTTCGGCCACGTCCAGTACAGCTTCGCCGCGCACCGGGCCGTCGTCGAGGTCGACACCGAGCTCGGCCTGGTCAAGGTCATCGAACTGGCCTGCGCCCAGGACGTCGGCAAGGCGCTCAACCCCCTCTCCGTCGTCGGCCAGATCCAGGGCGGCACCACCCAGGGCCTGGGCATGGCGGTGATGGAGGAGATCGTCGTCGACCCGAGGACCGCGAAGGTGCGCAACCCCTCCTTCACGGACTACCTCATCCCCACGATCCTCGACACCCCGGCCATCCCCGTCGACGTGCTCGAACTCGCCGACGACCATGCCCCGTACGGACTGCGCGGCGTCGGCGAGGCACCCACCCTGTCGTCGACCCCGGCGGTCCTCGCGGCGATCCGCGCGGCGACGGGTTTGGAACTCGACAGGACGCCAGTACGTCCTGAACACCTGACGGGCCAGAAGGGCCTGACGGGAAAGCCGTAGGAGAACAACCATGCTGGACATCGCCGAGGAACTGGACCGGTGGGTGTCGCAGGGCCGCGACTTCGCGGTGGCCACCGTGGTGGCCGTCGGCGGCAGCGCGCCACGCCAACCCGGCGCGGCGCTCGCCGTCGACACCGAGGGCACGGCGATCGGCTCGGTCTCCGGCGGTTGTGTGGAGGGCGCGGTGTACGAGCTGTGCCGGCAGGCGCTGGCGGACGGCGAGACCGTCCTGGAGCGCTTCGGCTACAGCGACGAGGACGCCTTCGCCGTCGGACTGACCTGCGGCGGTGTCATCGACGTCCTCGTCACGCCGGTCAGGGGCACCGACCCCGCCGGTCCCGTGGTCGCCTCCGCGCTGTCCGCCGCCGCCCGCGGGGAGGCGGCGGCACTGGCGCGGATCGTGTCGGGCCCGGGGGAGATGCGGGGCCGCGCGATGGTGGTCCGCCCGGACGGCTCGTACGAGGGCGGCTTCGGCGGGCATCCCGAACTGGACCGGACGGTCGTGGGCGAGGCGGGTGCCCTTCTGGACGCCGGCCGCACCGGCACCGTGGAGATCGGCGAGCAGGGCTCGCGGTGCGGAGCACCGCTCACGGTTCTCGTCGAGTCCTCGGTCCCCCCGCCCCGGATGATCGTCTTCGGTGCGATCGACTTCGCGGCGGCACTGGTCCGCGTCGGCAAGTTCCTCGGCCACCACGTCACGGTGTGCGACGCGCGCCCGGTGTTCGCGACCGCCGCCCGCTTCCCCGAGGCGGACGAGGTCGTGGTCGAGTGGCCGCACCGGTACCTGGAGCGCACGGAGGTGGACGCGCGGACCGTGCTGTGCGTCCTCACCCACGACGCCAAGTTCGACGTACCGCTGCTCAGGCTGGCGTTGCGGCTGCCGGTCGCGTACGTCGGCGCGATGGGCTCCCGCCGCACCCACCTGGACCGCAACGAGCGGCTGCGCGCCGTGGGCGTGACCGAGCTGGAGCTGGCCCGCCTGTGCTCACCGATCGGTCTGGACCTCGGAGCCCGTACGCCGGAGGAGACGGCCCTGTCCATCGCCGCGGAGATCGTCGCGAACCGGCGCGGCGGCAGCGGGGTGTCCCTGACCGGTGCCCACATCCCGATCCACCATGACGCGCGGCCGGAACCCACGGGACGGATCGGCTCGGTGGCCTGACCCGGACCGCTCTCCGGACCGCCTTCCCGCATCGCTTTCCCGCATCGCCTTCCTGCATCGCCTTTCCGAGCCGCTTTTCTCGGCCCCGCGCCGCGGGTCTTGACGCACGCATACCCCTGGGCAACGCTCTCGTGGGAGCGCTCCCGCAAGTCCCTCGCCCAGTGACCGTTGCGACTCAGGAGTGAACCGCATGAGACGTGCCTCAGCATGGCTCGCCGCCCTGTCCCTGGGGCTGGCGGCGCTGTGCCTCACCCCCGCCACGCCCGCCGCGGCCGACGAGACCGTCGACCGCGGCGCCTCCCTGTACGTCCCCGACGCCAACCCCGACGCGTACCGCCAGGTCCGCGACCTGCTCCGCGCCGGTCAGTTCCGCGACGCCGCCGGCATCGTGGCGATGGTGAACACCCCGCAGGCCGTCTGGTACGGCGACCAGAGCCCGGCGGAGGTGGAGCGGCTGGCCCGGGGCGTCGTACGCGACGCGGCGCGCGAGGGCGCCGTACCGGTGTTCGCGCTCTACAACGTGCCCGGCCGTGACTGCTCCAACTACTCCGGGGGAGGGGCCTCCAACACCGCCGAGTACAAGGCGTGGATCGACGCCGTCGCCCGAGGCGTCCGCGGCCACGGCGCGATGGTGATCCTCGAACCCGACTCACTGGCCCTGCTCCCCGCCGACTGCGGCCAGGACGACGCCCAGGGCACTCTCACCACCGCGCGGTACGCCGAGGTCGACTACGCCGTGGACCAGCTGGAGCCGCTGCGCGGCGTGCGGGTCTACCTGGACACGGGCCACCCCGGCTGGCACAGCGTCAACTCGATCGTGCCGCGCCTGCTCAGGGGAGGCGTCGCCCGGGCCACCGGCTTCTACACCAACACGTCCAACTACCACACCGACGACGCCACCTCCTGGTACGGCAAGCTGATCTCGTCCTGCCTCGCGTACGTCGACGGAGGCGGCGCGGCCGCCGACTGCCCGAACCAGTGGTGGCCGCGGACCGACGCCCAGTCCTGGATCGACGCGAACGTGCACGTACCGCCGTCCCGGATGAAGCACTTCGTGACGGACTCCAGCCGCAACGGCCGGGGGACGTGGACCCCGCCGCCGGGCAAGTACACCGACCCGCAGGACTGGTGCAACCCGCCGGACCGGGGCCTGGGCGCCCGCCCGACGCTGCGGACGGGCGACCCGCTGCAGGACGCCAGGCTGTGGATCAAGATTCCGGGCGAGTCGGACGGACTGTGCCTGCGGGGCACCGCGGGACCGGAGGACCCGGAGCGCGGGATGGTCGACCCGAAGGCGGGGGACTGGTTCCGCGAACAGGCGCTGGAACTGGTGCGGTTGGCCGATCCCCCGATTCTCGGGGGACGTTGACGTCGTTGCCGAAGCCCGTGGGTCAGGCGGAGGGGCCGGGCCTGCGGGCCAGCAGATACCCCTGGGGGGTCTTCTCGTACGGCCCCTCGGCCTCCCGTACGAGCCGTGCGACCTCGACGAACCCGGCCTCGACCAGCAGCTCCGACACCAGGCCGGGCGGGAACCGGTACACGTCGAGGTCCAGGTCATGGCCGTACGCGTGTGTCAGACGCGTGGACCCGTCGCCGACCTTGAAGGCCATGAGTAACTGCCCGCCGGGGGCGAGCACCCGGTAGAACTCCTCGAAAGCCACCGGCAGTTCCTCCGGCGGGGTGTGCACGGTCGAGTACCAGGCCAGCGCCCCGGCCAGCGACTCGTCCTCGAGGCCCAGCGCGGTCATGGACCCGACCTCGAACCGCACTCCGGGACACACCCGCCGCGCCACCGCGACCATCTCCGGCGACAGATCGATCCCGAACACGTCCAGCCCGAGGGAGGCGAGATGACCGGTCAGCCGCCCCGGCCCACACCCCAGATC
>NZ_VJZE01000052.1 GCF_009377205.1 Streptomyces phyllanthi | reverse complement strand
GAGGGAAGAGGGAAGGGGAGGGGGCTCGCACGCCGGGCGCCGCCGACCGCGGCTGAGCCGGTCCGCTGCCGGCGCCGCCGATTGGCGGGAGAGAGGCCGGGAGGCTGTCGGTCGGGTCCGCGCCCCGCGCGATCGCACGGTCAGCGTGCGTCCTCGACCGCCTCTCTGACCCGGGCGACCTCGATCTTGCCGGTCGGGGTGCGGGGCAGGGCGTTCGTGAGGACGACGGAGCGCGGGACCTTGTAGCCGGCGAGGCTCTGCCGGACCCAGTCGCGCAGTTCCTCGGCGGTCACCGCGCTGCCGGGCCGTACCGCGACGACGGCCGCGACGCGCTCGCCCCAGGTCTCGTCGGGAACGCCGACGACGGCGCAGTCGGTCACGCCGGAGTGGGTGAGCAGGGCGTTCTCCACTTCCTGGGGGTGCACCTTCTCGCCGCCGGTGTTGATCACACCGGAGCCGCGGCCGAGGAAGTGGATCGCGCCGTCCGCCTCGATCCGGGCGAGGTCGCCGGGGATCGCGTACCGGATCCCGTCGATGGTGCGGAACGTACGCGCGCTCTTGCCGGTGTCCTTGTAGTAGCCGAGCGGCATGGGGCCGCAGTAGGCGAGGTTCCCGATCTCGTCGCTGCCGGGTTCGACGAAGCGGTCGTCGGCGCCGATGACCTTCGCCGCGGGCACGGGGTGGAAGCGGGCGGGCAGCTCCTGGACCGAGGAGGTGATCGCCAGGGCGAAGGGGCCTCCCTCGCTGGAGGCGATGGCGTCGAGGACCGTGACGTCGGCGCGCTCGTGCAGGGCCTTCTTGAGCCGGTCGTCGAGCGCGGTGCCGGAGCTGAGGACCGTGCGCAGGGAGCCCAGGTCGTACGGTGCGCCGGCGCGCTCCGCCCGTACGAGCTCGTCGGCGAGCGGCCGGCAGACGGCGTTGCCCGCGACGAGCAGTGTGTCGACCCCACGCTCGGCGAGCGTCTGCCAGACATGGGCCGGATCCAGTCCGCCCTGCCGTGCCGTGACCGCCCTGCCGCCCACCAGCAGGGTGCCCATGGTGTTGAAGAGACCGGTGGCGTGCATCAGCGGGACGACCGGCATCGTGGTCGGCGCTCTGCCGTCACGGCGGGCGGCGACCGCGGTCGCCGCGGCCTCGGCGAGCGTCTTCGGCAGTTCGGTGACACCGGCCTGCCGGAGGATCGGGATGCAGTGGAGCAGATCGCTCAGCTGCCACACCACGCCCTTCGGCTTGCCGGTGGTGCCGCCCGTGTACATGAAGAGCCGGTCCGATCCGGGCCGTGGCCGAGCCGCCCGCGGGGCGTGCGCCGCGAGCAGCTCCTCCAGCTCGGGCACGGCGGGACCGGCCGGGCCCTCGGCGGGCGGGTCCCCGTCCCGTACGAGCAGCTTCAGGGTGCGGACGTGCCCGGCGGCGTGCGTGACCCGGTCGGCCAGGGCGCCGCTGAAGACGAGCGCGGCCGCGTCGGCGTCCGTGAGGAGTTCGGAGAGTTCGTCGCCGGTGTAGCGGTAGTTGGCGTTCACGGGAACGGCACCGAGCTTGAAGGCGGCGAAGACCGTCTCCAGATAGGCGGCGCCGTTGTAGAGGTAGCAGGCCACCGTCTCGCCCGCCCGTACCCCGGCCTCCTCCAGTGCGGCGGCCAGCCGTGACGCGCGTTCGTCGAACTCCCGGTAGGTGATGTCCCGACCGGGTTCCGAGACGGCCACGGCATGGGGCAGGGCACGGGAGACCGCCTCCCAGATCGTGCCGATGGACACGTCCATACCTCGGACCTCCTCGTCCTAGGGGGCTTGGGCGGACCGCCCCGGCGAGCACACCTCGCGGGTGGCCACGCGGATCCCTGTAGCGGATCCCTGTATACGGGCAGTCCCGGTCCACGGGGGAGTGCGGATGCGCGGGGCCGCTCCCACGGATCCGCGGGGAATCCGCGGGGCCGCTCCCACGCTATGCGGGCCCGGTCCGCAGCCGGAACATGAGCAATGACTGAACCCGCTCTGCGCTTCGACCGGCCGGTGAACAGGTCGAATGACGTAGGCCCGCCCCGAATCCACCGGGCTACGATGCTGGAGCCGGCCGCGATGATGAGGAGATCGGTCATGTCCGGTTCCCCACCCGGTTTCCCGCTCGTGGGATGGCAGGAGATCGCCGCCGTCGCGCCGGACGGTCTCGCCGTGGTCGACGGCGCGGGCCGGTTCGTCCAGCTCAACCCGGCCGGGGTCGCGCTGCTGGGTGGCCGCGAGGAGTCCGAGCTGCTGGGTGCCGAGGCCCCGTTCGCGCTCGCGGAGGCGGCTGCCGCCTTCCAGGCGGGGCTGCTCGAGGAGCAGTCGGACGAACAGGTCGCCCACTGGGTACCCGCCTCCGGGACCCGGCGCGAGCTGGCCTACCGGGCCCGCGGACTGCCGGCCGGTCCACCGCTGACGGTCGTGTCGTTCCGCGATGTGACGGACGAACGGCACCGGCAGCGCAGGATCGCGGCGATCGCCCGGACCTCGATCGCGCCGGCCGCGGAAGGGTCGCTCGGCTCCACGCTGGACGCCGTGGCGCGGCAGATCGTCCGGACCGACGGACTGGCGGGCGTGCAGATCCTCATCCTGGACGGCACCGGCCGGGAACTCAGGCTCATGGCCTCGGCGGGGCTGCGGCAGTGGGACGCCTTCCTGGACCGGCTGCTGGAGTGCCGCGACCGGGGCGCCCGGCTGTGCATGCTCGACACCGTGAACGAGGGCCGGCCGATCGTCGTCCCCCACCGGTGGGCCCAGATCCGCGAGGACCCCGCCTGGCAGCCACTCCACGCCTACCTCGGCGAACTGAACTGGGACTCCTTCGTCAGCGTGCCCCTCATGGTGCGCGGCCGTGCCGGAGGCGTACTGAACGCGTACTACGCACCCGGGCAGGAGGTCGGCGGCCGGACGCTGGAGTTCCTGGCCGCCATGGCCGAGCAGGCCGCCCTCGCCGTTGACTACGCGACACTGCTGCAGCGTGAGCGCGAAGGTGCCCGCCGGGACGAACGGCAGCGCCTGGCCCGCGACCTGCACGACTCGATCGTCCAGCAGGTGTTCTCCATCGGCATGCAGGCCAACGCGGTCGGCGTGCTGGGCACGCGGGGCGGCCCGGTGCCGGCCCAGGCCGTGCGGCGCTTCGCGGACGAGGTCGGGTCCCTGTCGCAGTCCGTCCTCGCCGACCTCCGCGCTATGGTGCACGAACTGCGCCCGTCCTCCTCCACACGGCTCGGCCTGGAGGACGCGGTGAGCGCCCTGGTGAAGAGCACGGAGAACCGGACCGGCATCGGCTTCCGGCTGGTGTGCGGCGAGGGCCTGGACGCGGTCGAAGCGGAACTGGCCGAGGACGTGTACCGGATCCTGGCGGAGGCCATCCACAACGTGGTCAAGCACGCCGGGGCCAGCACCGTCACCCTCCGCCTCGGCCTCCGCGGGCACACACTGACCGCGAGTGTCTCCGACAACGGCCGCGGCCTGCGGGATCCGGGCGCCCCACCGGCCGCACCGGCAGCCGAAGCGGAAGCGGAAGCGGCACGGACCTCCGCACCCGGGAGCGCGCATACGACGCCGTCCTGGGACCACGGCTACGGACTGACGACCATGCGGGAAAGGACGGAGCGATGGGGCGGCACCATGAGGATCAGCTGTCGCGCGAAGAGCGGCACGACCGTGCGGGTGGTCATACCCCTTCCCGTGCAGGTACCGCAGCCGGCCACCGAGACCCGGGACGGCTCCCCGCCCACTCCTCGGGCGGTACGGATATGAACGGCGCCGAGACGCGTGCGACCCGGGTGCTCATCGTGGACGACCATGCCGTGGTCCGCCGTGGTATCCGCGCCTATCTCGAGGTCCTGGACGACATGGAGGTCGCCGCGGAGGCCGCCGACGGCCAGGAGGCGCTCACCCGGCTGGACGCGATGGCGGCACACCGGGAACTGCCCGACGTGGTGCTGATCGACCTCCTCATGCCGAAGATGGACGGCTCGACGGCGATCGGCCTGATCACGGAACGCTTCCCCGGTATCCGGGTCGTCGTGCTGACCAGTTTCGGCGAGATGGAACGCGTCCACGCCGCGCTCGCCCGGGGCGCGGCCGGCTATCTGCTCAAGGACGCCGAAGCGGGCGAGGTGGTCGCCGCCATCCGCGCGGCCGCCCGGGGCGAGGTCTTTCTCGACCCGGTGGTGGCCCGAGGACTCACCCAGGAGATCGTCTCGCCTCCGGCCGGGCTCGGCGCGCTCACCAGCCGCGAACGCGACGTCCTCGTCCTCGTCGCCGAGGGCCGCTCCAACCAGCAGATCGCCGACGAGCTGGTGATCAGCGAACGCACCGCCCGCACCCACGTGAGCAATCTGCTGCGCAAACTCCGGCTCACCTCACGCACCCAGGCCGCCCTGTTCGCCGTACGGCAGGGGCTGGTGCCACCACGGGGGTGACCGGCGGCACCGGCCGGCCGTCAGCGATCCCGCAGCTCCCGACCTGATCGTCGACCATGCCGCCGAGGTCACCACCCAGCAGGCCCGCGCGGCCGTGTCGGCCGTAGGCGCGGCGTTCCCCGCCCGGGCCGCGTGCCCGCCCGTCGCCGTCCGGTTATCCGGATGTGCTCGGGGACGGAACCGCCGTGACGCGTCAGTGAGGTTCTGGGAACTTCCTGAGAAACGGGACGGTACGTCGCCGGTGCGCGCTCCGTGACCTGCGCGCCTTCCCGTCGGCTCTCAGGAACCTCCCAGAACCTCTCCGGAACGTGGCACCCGGGGCCGCCAGTCTGTGCGGGCCATGGCACGCGGCGTCGTACCTCCCCCGTCACGGCGCCGCGTGCTCCCCCGCGAGAGAAGCGGAGTGTTCCCCACATGTCTGCTGTCCCGTCCCGTCTCCACAGCACGCCCGGTTCCGGTCCGCGGTCCGATCCCCACGGACCCGCCGTGTCCGCTCCGCCGGGCGCGAACGGCCCGTGGCGCAACGCCCTGGAGGGTGCCGCGGCCGCACTGTGCGCGGTGGCCGCCATGACGGCCGTGACCGCGCTGGCGCTGACCCTGCTCGACGCGGGGTCGGCCGGGTCGCTGTGGTCGCTGACGATGGCCGTGACGGCCATGGCCGTCGGCGGTTCGGTGAGCGCGGGTTCGCAGGTGCCGGGAGACACGGGGCCGATGGGTTCCGGGATGGCCGGGCTGTTCGGCGGCGGTGGCATGGGCCCGTCGATGAGCGGTGCGGCCGATGTCGCACCGCTCGGAGTGACGCTGGTCGGCGCCGTCGTGCTCTGGCTGGCGTTCTCCTGGCGGCTGCGGCAGCGGCGGCCGGCCTCCGGTGAACTGGCCGTACGGGCGGCCGGAGCGGGCACCGCGGCGCTGCTCGCCCTCGTGATCGTGGCGGGCCTCGGGCAGGGGACGGTCACCATGCCCATGTCGGCGATGAGGGGACTGGGCGGCGGCCAGGATGCCGGGGGCCTGAGGGGCCTCGGGGGCCTCGAAGGGTTCGGGCGTTCCGGTGGTGTCGGGGGCGGTGCCGGTGACCCGCTGGGTGGCCTCTTCGGGGGTGGCGTCGGCTCCGGCGGTACGGCGGACCAGCCGGTGATGACGTACGAAGTGCACGTGGGATCGGCCGCGTGGGGCGCGGTGCTGTGGGTGACGGTCGCTCTCGCCGTGGGTTGCCTGATCAGCCGCCGGGTGCGCCTGCCGCTCGGCGGTGCGCTGGACCGGCTGCGGCCCGGCTGGGCCCCGAGCCTCTCGGCCGTCGTCCGAACGGTCCTCGTCCTGGTGGCCGTACCGCTGGTCCTGCTGGCGTTCGTCGGGGCGGTGGCCGGCGGCCGGGCCGGGACGGCGGCCGGCGCCGCCCTGTTGCTCGCCCCGAACGCCCTGGCGGTCTTCCTGACCCTGGGCGTCGGTGCCCCGTGGACGGCCGGGGCGCACCCGGTGCAGAGCGAAGGCGGAAACCCGCTTGCCGGGCTGATGGGTGCCCTGGGCGGAATGGGCGGCGGACAGCAGCCCACCGCACAGCCCGACCGCACCGAACACCTCAGGTCCCTGTCGGCGGGCGGATGGCCGCTGTGGCTCGTGGCCCTCACGGTGACCGGCCTTCTCCTCCTCGGCTGTGCCTGGGCCGCGGCCAGGGCCAAGGACCCGGCCCGTGCGCTCCCGCTCCACCCCTACCGGGGCCCGCTGGCCCGTCATATCGGCATGGCCGAGCGGTTCGGTGTCGTCACGGCCGTGGTGCTGGGCACGGCGGCGTGGACGGCGGGGGCGTCGGGGCACTTCGGCATCAGCATGTTCGGCAGCGAGATGGGAGGAACACGGGCCGAGCTCAGCGGCAGCGTGCTGTGGACGGTTGTGTTCGGACTGCTCGTCGGGGGCCTCGCCGGGTTCGCCGGAAGCCTGCTGTCCCGGGGATGCGGGGAGCGCGGGGCGCGGTGACCGTGCACCTCGATGACCAGGGGGCGGGGTGACCGTGGGCTTTACACGGTGAAGACACCCCGCCTCCGTAACCTGCCCCGCAGGATTCCGGCCGCCTGGAGGCACCCTGTGACAGCCATCGAGCGTTCTCCGCTGCGCGGCGCCGAGGTCGGACACGACCCCGGCCCGGCGGCCACCACGGGCGTGAACCTGCTCGTCGTGGACGACGAGCCCACCGTGCGGGAACTGCTGTGCGCGGCGCTCCGGCACGCCGGCTTCACCGTCGCCGCGGCCGGGACCGGCCAGGAGGCCCTGGACCGTGCGCGGGAGGTCTCGCCCGATCTGGTCCTGCTGGACGTCATGCTTCCGGACCTGGACGGCTTCGAGGTGATCCGCCGGCTGCGCGAGCAGCACCGACCCGCCCCGGCGCCCCGTACCGGCCATGTCCCCGTGGTGTTCCTCACCGCCCGCGACGCCACCCAGGACAAGATCGAGGGCCTGGTGCTGGGCGGCGACGACTACGTGACCAAGCCGTTCGACCTCCAGGAGCTGATCGCACGCATCCGCGCCGTACTGCGCCGCACCAGCGGCGACCCCACCGCACTGCTGCGTGTGGCCGATCTGGAACTCGACCCCGAAGGTGTCCAGACGACCCGCGCGGGTGAGCCCGTACGCCTGTCGCCCACCGAGTTCCGGCTGCTGCACTACCTGATGGTCAACGCCGGGCGCACGGTCTCCAAGCCGCAGATCCTCGGGCGAGTATGGGACTACGACTTCAACGGCGACACCGGCATCGTCGACACCTACATCAGCTATCTGCGTCGCAAGATCGACAACGGCGGCCCGAAACTCATCCACACCGTGCACGGCATCGGGTACGTACTGCGCGGACCGAAGTCATGACCCGGCCCCGTATCCCCGCCGTATGGGCGCGGGCGTCCCTGCGCAGCCGTGTGCTGCTGCTGGCCGTCACCCTGCTGGCGGCCGGGCTCACGGCGTTCAGCCTGGGCACCGGGAACGCGCTGCGCGGCTATATGGAGGACCGCATCGACGCCCAACTCCGCGCCGCGGCCCGGGTGTTCGCCGTACTGCCGCCCAAGGTGGCCGAGACCGGAGCCGAACGGAACCCGCCGGCGGCCCTCGCCGACTTCAGTACGGACGTCCTCGGCAACCCCGTCATCACGTACGTCGCCCAGGACGGCGCCGTCGAAAGCAGTATCGACTCCCTCGCCGGTCCGAACCGGACCGGGGAGGCGCGGGGCCCGGACCTCCCCGGGCTGGACGCGGACGAGGTCGCCGCCCGCGAGGGCCGGCCGTTCACCGTCGGCAGCACGAAGGACGACACGCGCTGGCGGGTGATCGCCGTGCCCAGGGCCTCCCGGACCCTCTCGCCGACGGGCACCCGGGTGACGCGGCCGGACGCCTCCGGCAGCGTGATCGTGGCGACGTCGATGGCCCAGGTGGACGGCACGGTGGACCGTATGTGGCGGATCTACCGGAGCGCCGGCCTCGGCCTGCTCGCGCTGCTGGCCGTGGCCGGCTGGTTCGCGGTCCGGTCCGGGCTGCGCCCGCTGTCCCGTATCGAGCAGACCGCCGCCGAGATCGCGGGCGGTGACCTCTCCCGCCGGGTCCCCGAACTGGCCGCCCCGAACACGGAGATGGGCCGTCTGGCCGCAGCACTGAACAGCATGCTGGGCCAGCTCGAGACCGCGTTCGCCGCCCGTGCCGAGTCCGAGGCCCGGATGAGCCGGTTCGTCGCCGACGCCAGCCACGAGTTGCGCACCCCGCTCGCCGGGATCAAGGGCCTCACCGACCTTCACCGCATGGGTGCCCTCGCCGAACGCGAGGACATCGACGCCACGATGTCCCGTATCGCCCGCGAGTCCGAACGCCTCACCCGGCTGGTCGAGGACATGCTCCTGCTGGCCCGCCTCGACGAACACTCGCTGAAGGCGACCGGGAAAGCCACCGGCTCCGGCCCGCCCGGCCTCGACCTCACCCCCGCCGACCTGCGCACCCTCGCCGCCGACGCCCTCCACGACGTACGCGCCCTGGACCCGGCCCGTACCGTCACCCTCACCGGTCCGGCCGGTGACGGTCCGCCCGCCTCCGCGCCGGCCCTCGCCGACGAGGCCCGCCTGCGCCAGGTCGTCACCAATCTGGTCGGAAACGCCGTCGCCCACACAGCCCCCGGCACGCCCGTCCGTATCGGCGTCGGCACGGCCGGCGACCACGCCGTCCTGGAGGTCGCCGACCAGGGACCGGGCCTCACCCCGGAACAGAGCGGCCGTATCTTCGAGCGCTTCTACCGCGCCGACACCTCCCGCACCCGCGCCACCGGGGGAGCGGGGCTGGGCCTGGCCATCGTCCACTCCCTGGTCACCGCCCACGCGGGACACGTCGAGGTCGACTCCGCCCCCGGACGGGGCGCCACCTTCCGGATCCTCCTCCCTCGACTCACCGACGGGCCCCTGCAGGCGTGCCCGCCGGAACCGGTGGCCCACCAGCGGTGACCCACACGTCGGGTCGGAGCGGCAGCGACGGTGACCTTGCCCGGGCCGGCCCCGCGCCGTACGCCATGACCACGGCCCGGCCGCGGTCGCGCGCCCCGATCCGATCGCCGGCACCACGATGCCCACCCCGGTCGGCGAGCCGCGCAGTGCGTCATTGGCGGGAAAACGCATGGCCCGGTGGCCGGGTGCTCGCGTACGGTGCTGCGCATGGGAACTCTGTGACAGCCCCGCGCACGACCGCGTAGAGCTCTGCTCCGCCGTCGTGTCGCTCATTCGTCCTCACGAACAGTTCTGTCGGCATGGCCGAGAACAGGGGCTTTTCACATGCGTGCGTCACATTCATCTCCTTCCGTACGTTCGTCTTCCGTACGTTCCTCACAGCTCTCCCTGCACGGTGTCACCAAGCGATACGGCGGCCGCACCGTGCTCGACCAGGTTTCGTTCAGCCTCGCCCCCGGTGAGAAGGCCGGCGTCGTCGGCGACAACGGGGCCGGGAAGTCCACGCTGCTGCGTCTCCTCGTCGGCGAGGAGCGACCCGACGCGGGTGAGCTGACCGTGGCCGCGCCCGGCGGCACCGGGTACCTGGCCCAGACTCTCGGCCTGCCCGCGCAGGCCACCGTCCAGGACGCCGTCGATCTGGCGCTGGCGGAGCTGCGTGGGCTCGAGGCGGCACTGCGGCGGGCCGAGGCCGTCCTGGCCGAGGCGGCCGACGGCGAGGCGCTGCAGGACGCGCTCGCCGCGTACGCGCGGCTGACCGAGCGGTACGAGGCTCGCGACGGGTACGGCGCCGACGCCCGCGTGGAGGCCGCGCTGCACGGGCTCGGTCTGCCGGGGCTGGACCGGGGCCGGCGGCTGGGGACGCTCTCCGGCGGCGAGAAGTCGCGGCTGGCGCTGGCCGCGACGCTGGCGTCCCGGCCGGAGCTGCTGCTGCTCGACGAGCCGACCAACGACCTCGACGACCGGGCCGTCGGCTGGCTGGAGGAGCATCTGCGGACCCACCGCGGCACCGTCGTCGCGGTCACCCACGACCGCGTGTTCCTGGAGCGGATCACGACCACGGTCCTGGAGGTCGACGGCGGTCGTGTCTCCCGCCACGGCAACGGCTACGCCGGTTACCGCGCCGCCAAGGCCGCCGAACGCCGCCGCCTGCAGCAGCGGTACGACGAGTGGCGTGCCGAACTCGACCGCAGCCGCCGGCTGGCCGAGGCGGGAGTCGTCCGCCTGGACGGCATCCCCCGCAAGATGCCCAAGGCCTGTTTCGGCCACGGAGGGTTCCGTATGCGCGGGCGGGCGCACGGCGCGATGAGCCGTATCCGCAATGCCAAGGAGCGGGTCGAGCGGCTCACCGCGCACCCGGTGGCGCCGCCCCCGGACCCGCTGTCCCTCACGGCGCGTATCGCCACTGCGGGCGGGCCGGGCGGGGCACCGGCCGCCGAGCTCGACGGTGTGGTCGTGGCGGGCCGGCTGCGTGTGCCGGAGCTGCGGCTCGATCCGGCCGAGCGGCTGCTGGTGACCGGCCCCAACGGCGCGGGCAAGAGCACCCTGCTGCGCGTCCTGGCCGGGGAACTGCGGCCGGACGCGGGCACGGTGGGCGTTCCCGGACGTGTGGGACACCTGCGGCAGGAGGAGGCGCCGTGGCCGCCCGGGCTGACGGTCCTGGAGGCGTTCACCCACGGCCGCCCCGGAGACCGGGACGAGCACGCCGACCGGCTGCTGTCGCTCGGCCTGTTCGAGCCGGAGGCACTGCGGAAGCGCGTCGGGGAGCTGTCGTACGGACAGCGGCGCCGCATCGAGCTGGCCCGGCTGGTCAGCGAACCGGTGGACCTGCTCCTGCTGGACGAGCCCACCAACCACCTCGCGCCGGCGCTCGTGGAGGAACTGGAGGACGCACTGGCCGACTACGCGGGCGCGCTGGTACTGGTCACCCACGACCGCCGCATGCGGACGCGGTTCACGGGCTCCCGGCTGGAACTGCGCGAGGGGGCGGTCGCCGCCGGGCTGTGAACGGGTGAAGGGCGGGCGCCCTGAGCCTGTCATCGACGCGTGTGGCCGCTCGGCGCGGGTGGTCACGCGCCGGCACGGCCGGGTCGTGGTGATCCGGCCGTGCCGGCGACCACCCCTCGCGTGCGGCGTCAGGCGTGCGCCGGCATGTCGGCTGTCCCTCCATCCGAGCGGGGGTTGCCGAACCGTCAGGCATGGCACCCGGGCCCGCGGTGTCACGCGGCGGATGCTGATGCTGATGCCTCCGAACACGCAGGAGAGGCCCGTGAACGACCCCAGTCCTCAGGCAACCCGGCGACCGGCGACCACCGGTACGGGTGATGACACCGCCGGTCAGGCCGGGGTCATCGGCATCGGCCTCGCCGCCGTGCTGACGGTCGCACTCGCGCAGGGCTCCTGGCAGTGGTTCGCCGCGTACATCGGGGTGACGCTTCTCGCGGTGATCTTCGCCTTCTCCCGACGGCCGGCCTGGACGCCCGGCATCCGATCCGCGTACGGGCGGAGTCTGATCGCGTACGCGCTGGTCGCCGGTCTGTGCGTGGCGATCGCACTGGGCCCCATGCTGCAGCGCTGGGCCTGGCTGTTCCCGATCTCGGGCACTCGGAGCGGGTGCCAGGAGCTGGGCAGGTACGAGGCCATCCGGTCGAGGGCCGCGCTGGCGAACCTGGCCGGTCGCGACAGCGCCGCCCTGGCCCACGCGCAGGAGGCCCAGAGCCACGAGGTCGTCGCCGACTGCCTGGCGGCCACCACCACCCTGTGGCTGCCCTTGTACGGGGCCGGGGCTGCCGTACTGGTAGGCGCGGGGGCGTGGTTCCGCGACCGGGCTCGGGCGAGAACGAGCCCCCGGCCGACATCCTCCACGCGTCACCTCAAGAGGACGCGATATCCGTTCGGCTGAGCCCAGTGGCACGGGTGGGCCAGGCCGGGGTGTGATCGAGCCAGGCGTCGGCGACCCCTCGCCTCGGCGGCGTATCCCCTCCTTCACCCCGTGAAAGGCGTCGATCATGCGAATGGCAGAGCGGAAGCCGGTGATGACGAATGCAGACCCGGAACTCCGGGTGGCCGCGACCTTCACCGGAGGGGGCAGCCTCGCTGTGTGGATGGGCGGTCTGGCCCGCGAGATGAACCTGCTGCTCGCCGCGAGCCGAGAACGGGACGGCGACGTGTCCGGCAGGCATCAGGAACCCTCCACTCACGCGAGCCGTGAGGTCCGGCGGAGTTACCAACGCCTGCTGGACCTGCTCGGTCTGCGGTTCAGCGTCGACATCCTGTCCGGAACGAGTGCGGGAGGCATCAACGCCGCGCTGCTCGGCATGGCGAACGTCCGCCGTGGCGATCTCGGCGGGCTGCGTGAGCTGTGGATCAGCGAAGGCTCGCTGGACCGCCTGCTGCGCAGTCCTTCGGAGCCCCGCCCGCCGGCGCTGCTGCGTGGTGACGAGGTACTGCTCGCCGGGATCGGCAAGGCGCTGGACACCATCGAGGGCCCCGGCCCCGGCGCCGATGACGACCCCACGCGAGTCATGATCACCACAACACTTCTGGACGGGGAGCTCCGACCACATCCGGACGACTACGGCGATCTGATCCATGACACCGATCACAGGGGCCTGTTCACGTTCACGGCCGAAGACCTGCGGGATCCGAGGGCGGCCGAGGCGCTCGCTCTGGCCGCCCGGGCCAGCGCCTCGTTCCCCGGCGCTTTCGAGCCCGCGTTCGTTCCCATCGGCCGTCGAGGAAGCCCCGGGCACCCGGACATGGCGTCCTACACGGCCGCGTCCCGTACGCAGTTCTGCGTGGACGGGGGCCTGCTCGCCAACCGTCCGCTGGGCCCGGCGCTGAGAGCCGTGTTCGACCGCCCCGCCGACCGGGAGGTACGACGGGTGCTCGCCTATGTCGCGCCCGCACCCGGCGTCGCTGCGACGCTGCCCGGGGCCGCCCCGGCCGAGACGGACATCCCGGGCCTGGGGCCGGCCCTGCTGGCCGACCTCAACGCGCTCCTCTCCCAGACGATCTCCGCTGACCTGGAGGCGATCGACGCGCACAACAAGCGGGTCGGCGCGACACGAAGAACGGACGGACTCCTGGCACGGTTGGACGCCGTCACCACCGCCCGACTGGCGGAAGAGCTCTACGGGCCGTACCGGGAGTGGTACGCGCGTACCCTCGCGCAGCCGGTCGCCGAGGAGACGCTGCGCCTGCTGACCGCAGGCGGGCGCCGCGCGCCGGACGGGCGTCCCGTCGGTTTCGGTGGCTCCTTCGACGCCCTCATGGACGCGGCGACCACCACGATCAGCGAAGAACTGCCGGGCACACTCCCGCAGACCCCGCGGGAGCTCGCGTGTCTCGGCCGCCCGGCGCTCGACGCGGGCAAGGCGACGGTCCTGGCCATCCTTCGCGCGGGCTTCGCTCTGTGGCCGCAGCCGGACGACCGGGCGGAGCTCAACCAGCTGGTCGCCCGCGTCCACCGCGCCATGCCGGAGCGCCCCCGCTCACTCGGAGAGGTGATCGACGGGATCATGAGCGAGCCGGACGGGACCGATGTACGGTCCATGACGCAAGCCGAGCCGTGGCGTGCCGCGGTACGGAGTGTGTGCGGCGCACAGACACGCGGAGCCCTTGCCGAGGCGTGGCACACGTTCGGTGACGTGCTCAGTGAAGCCCGCCTTCTGGTCGACCGTGCGGCTCCACCGACGCGGGCTCCCGCCGCCCCCGCCGACCAGGTCGCCCTGCTGCGCCACCTGACCGGTACGGACGGCCGTGACCCGGTGGACCGAGTTGTCCGGCGCCTGTTCCACCTACAGGTTCTGCGCCACCTGACACAGCCGCAAAGCCCTGAGGACCCGCAGGTCGTCGAGCTGGTCCAGTTCAGCGCGGACACCAGGACCGACCTGGACGGGCGAAGCAGCGCCCAGACCAAGCTCACGGGGGTGCAGCTGTACGACTTCGGCGCCTTCTACAAGGCTTCCTGGCGTGCCAGTGACTGGATGTGGGGCCGCCTCGACGGGTGCGGCTGGCTGGTCCACGTCCTGCTCGATCCCCGCCTCCTCGCACGGCGGACCCATGAGGTGGGCGGCCGGGACGCACTGCTGGATCTTCTGGAGCCCATCGCCGGGTCGGAGCGCACGTCCGAGGTCGTCGACGAGCTGGCATTCCTCACGGACAGTACTGCTCGTCCGCCCCGAAGCCTGCCGGTCACCGCGATGTGGGTGGCGAGCGGCATGCAAAGGACCATCGCCGGCGAGGAACTCCCGCATATCGCCCGGACCGCGGAGGCGGACGTCCGCGACGGCGCCGCCCCTCGTGCCGCCGTGCGGTTCCTCCAGGAGTACCACCAGGTCATGCGGCACGCCGATTTGGAAGAGGTGCCCGAGGCGCAGGTGGAAAGGCTGCTGCACGCCTGCCGGATCTCCGACGAACGCTTCCTCTCCGAGGTGGGAACCGAGAAGTTCCTGCACACGGCCTTTCAGACGGCCGCGGTGGCCACCAGGAGCATCGGAGCCTGCCTCCCCTTCCCCGGCACTGTGCGCTCCCTGGTGGTGAACCCCGTCATCCGGGCAGCGTCGTTGGGCCTTTGGCTGCTGCGGCACGCACCCGTCGCCGGCCATGGCCTGACAAGAAGCGCCCTTCAATTGGTGCGTGTCGGACGGGCGGGATCAAACGGATGACGGATCGGTGGGACCGGCATCCGTCACGGCGCCCGCCCCCGGGCGCGTGGAGGGGGCGGGCGCCGGCCACCGGGACGTCTTCGCGTCCCGTGTGGGTGGGGCTAGTTGATGCAGCCGGGGACGGAGCCCGGGGGCCGGCAGTTGTTGGGCGCGTTGCCGGCTACGAGGCTGCTCACCAGGCTGACCGTGCTGCCGGCGTTCTCGTAGACGCCACCGGCTTCGAGCACCGCGCTGTTGCTGACCACGACGCTGCGTGTGAGGGTCGCCGTGCCCGCGTGGTTGTAGAGCCCACCGCCCTGGGAGCCGGAGCCGGTGACCTTGTTGGCCGAGAGGGTCGAGGAGTTGATGCTGAGTGTGTCTCCGTTGCGCACCCCACCGCCCTCCTGGTCCGCGGTGTTCCCGCCGATGTCGCTGGTGTTGACGGTCAGGGAGCCGACGAGGTGGAAGAGGCCGCCACCGGCTCCGGCCGTGTTGTTCCGCACGCTGCTGCCGCGGATCGTTCCGGTGCCTGCGGTGTAGACACCGCCGCCCGCCTCCAGGGCGGAGTTGCTCCGCACAATGCTGCTCTGTACGAGCAGGGTGCCGAGACTGTGAACGGCACCACCGTGGTTGGCTTCGTTGTCCCACAGGGTGGTGGAGCGGATGGTGCTGTCGCCGACGGTGTAGAAGGCCCCGCCGCCGAAGAAGGCGGCATTGCCGTGGAGTCTGCTGCTGGAGATCGTGGTGCTGCTGCCGCTGTAGGAGGCGATGGCGCCGCCCTCCTGGGCGGTGTTGCCGGACACGACGCTGTTGCCGACGGCCAGGACGCGGCCGCTGTTCACGAGGATGGCGCCGCCGTCCTCGGAACCGAGGTCCGTGGGGTTGCCGTTGCGCAGGACGACTCCGTTGAGGGTGAGGGCGCCGTCCGTGCCGCCGACCTCGAAGATGCGGAACTTCGGGGTGCCGGGCGCGGTGGAGCGTTCGATGACGGAGTTGGAGCCGTTGACGGTGATGTTCTCGCCGATCACCGGCAGCCCGTTCGGTCCGGTGCCCCCGACGGGAGGCACCACCGTGTCGAGGGTGTAGACGCAGTTCGCGGCCAGGTCGATGGTGCCGCCGCCCGCCAGATTGGCGGCGTCGATGGCGGCCACGAGGGCCGCTTCGTCACAGTTGATCGGTGCGGCGTGGGCCGGGACGGGGACAGCGGCGAGCCCGAGGGCCAGCGCGACGGCGGCGAGCACGCCGCCTGCTTGGGGTGCGAGTCGCACGGGAGACTCCTTACGGCCGTGGGGGAGCCCGGTCGGATCCCCCGCTGGGATCGGGAACCGGACTGCCCGCAGCACCGCGCACCACCCACACCTCAGGACAGGCCCGCCACCGGGCACGGAGCCCATGGCCCCGTCGGCGGCAACGGCCCGCGGAGAAGGCGGGAGCGGTCTTCCCGGCCGGTACGGGCCCGGGAGCGCGGGATCCGGGGTGCCGGGGCCGTGCGGCCGACCGCGCTGATGCCGCTCCTCGCGAGAGAGGTGATGGCACCTCACGAAAGAACCGGCGTAGCCGCCCTGTACCACGTTTCCCCCGGCAAGGGATGGGCGGCCCACCGGTTCCACTGCACACAGTAATGCCGTACGTACAGACGGGTGACAAGGCCTGTCGCGCCGCGTCACCCGAATGGCTCAACGCCCGACGCGGGCTCCGGCCGCGACGGGGCTCACTGGGGGTCGAGCTCGGGCTGGGCCCCGACCTGCCCGTTCAGTGCCTGCGCCGCCTGGTGCTGTGCCTGTTCGGCCACCTCGCGAGCTTCCGCCACGACGTCGCCGCGTTCCCGTACGAGGCTCTCGTAGACCGGCAGATGATTGCTTCCGGTTGAGCTGGGTGTCACAGGGCTGGTCCTTCTCGGTGTCGTACTTCGTGCCCGCCGGATCGGGTTCCGCAGGGGGGCCTGCCATGTCGCGCACGCACATGGATCGTTGCGTGGGCCCGTGTAAGTCTGCGTCCTGCTGCCGCTGCCGTGTTACCCACCCCGGGGGCATCCCGAATATGGTCACGTGTTCTGCAACTCACCGTCACTTCCTGCGGCACGGAGTCGCTTTCCTCGGCGACCGCCTCTTACGTGAAGGACCGCAGACGCAGGCTGTTGGTGACGACGAAGACCGACGAGAAGGTCATGGCGGCACCCGCGATCATCGGGTTGAGCATGCCGGCGGCGGCGAGCGGCAGGGCGGCGATGTTGTAACCGAAGGCCCAGAAGAGGTTGCCCTTGATGGTGGCCGGTGTCCTGCGGGAGAGGCGGATCGCGTCCGCCGCCACCCGCAGGTCCCCGCGGACGGGGGTGAGGGGGCCCGCTCGATGGCGGCGTCGGTGCCGGTGCCCATACCCTGGCTCAGCGGCAGAATGCTTCCTGCGGTGTCTGCGAAGCAGCTTCGCGGATGGACGCTTCCCCCGGCGGGAACATCGGTGTTGTACCGGTCAGTAGCGGCCGTGAATCACGCCGCCATCATGAGCAGCATCGCGGACATGGTCCCGCCCATGCCGATGTGGGCCGCCAACGCGGCGTCCGGAGCGGCTCCGAGTTTGCGGCGCCGTCCTCGCCCGGGCCGCTGTGCCGTCCGTGTCCTGTCCCACGCGGAGATCGTCAGTGACGCCAGGAAGACGAGCACCGTGTCCGGCATGGCGAGCAGCCAGCGGCCCAGGCCGGTTCCGGAACCGGAACCGGTACCGTGACCGCTCCTGCCCGTGCCCCTGCCCCGCATCCGCGCCCACACGGACGCTCCGGCGGACAGCACGAAGTACACGGCGAGCGCCGCGACCACGAAGCGCCACAGCGAGGCGGACCCCGAGGACGCGCCGGCATCGGCCGCGGCATGGGCCATGCCCTGCGTGTCCTGATGCGTGTGCGTGTCCGTCGCGCCGGCGGCATGCCCCGTACCCGGCATGCCCGCCATCCCCGGCATGGAGTGGCCGCCTCCCAGGGCGAGCACCGGTCCGGACGGCGTACTCGTCATGGCGAGCGTCATGATCACCATGCCGAGGCTGCCGACGACGAGGTGCACCCAGTGACGGCCCTGCCTCCACCCGGACACGCACGTGTGCCTGACCGCCATGGCGACACCCCCGAGCCCGAGAACACCGAAAGCGACCGCCCACACCATGCCGTGGCCCGCGTACCAGCCGACCGTCGCCGGCAGGGACATGGCAGCCATGCACAGGCCCATCAGCAGATCGCCACCCGCCGCGAACCGTGTCACGCCGCTCGTGGTGGCCATCCGTACCCCGCTGACGGCGGCCACCAGCGCGGCGACCACCGCCACGGCCCAACTGAGTGCCGTCATTCCCATGGTCACCTTCCCGATCGACCGAACATGGCGGGCCTGCGCTGCCTGCGCCGCCTCGTCGTGAGCATTTGGCTGCTAGGGCCCTTAGTACGTCTCGGGGGTGGAGGGCGTTCAAGTGACGCGTCCTCACTCATCCGGTGCCTGCGTGTGCGTGGGATGACGGGTGTCGGCGAGGACGCGCAGGCGATCGACGGAAGCGTCATCTGTGGAGCGGGCCACGCCCCACAGCGAGGCCGGGCGGCAGGCCGTACCCTGCCGCCCGGTCCAGCCGGTGCCGCGAACAGCTCACGTATGGCTCAGGAACCGCTCAGGATCTGATCGTCAGCCAGTCCACCGCAGCGACCCGTCGTCCGCCCTCCGCCACCAGATAGAGGTCGCGGGTACCGGTGACCTCGCGCTTCAGGTCCACCGACTGCTCCCGCCAGTCCCCGTCGCCCCGCACCGGCACCACCCCGAGCAGCGGACCGTCCGGCGCGTCCAGGCGCAGCTGGAGCGAACAGCCGCGTGCGCAGGAGGACGCGCTGCGCACGGTGAGCCGCCCGCCGCCGACGTGCACCTTGCGGAATCCCACCCGGTCGCCGGAGCCGAGCACCCCGGTGGCGGCCGTGCCGCGCCGCACCCCCCGTACGACCGTGGCCTGCTCGGCCTGGAGCGTGGTGGCCGCGTCGGGCCCGTCGCCGTACAGGCGCAGGTCGTTGACGACCCAGGGGACCGGTCCGCTCGCGGTGAGCGTGATCCTGAGGTAGCGGGCGGTGGTCTGCCGCGGGAACACCGCGTCCTGGGTGAAGGAACGCCCGGAGACCCGGGCGAGCGGCTCGCCCCAGCGCGTGCCGTCGCGGCTGACCGAGACGGAGAAGCCGTACGGCTGGCCGCTGGTGTCGCGTCCCGCGTCGAGCGAGAGGCGCCCGAAGGTCTTCGCCTCGCCGAGGTCCACGGTCAGGGACTGCCCCGGCGACTGCGGACTCGCCGCTGTCCAGCGGGTGTTGATGTCCCCGTCCGTGACGGCCGAGGCGTCCGAGCCGTCGCGCGCGGTCGTGGTCCACGTGCCGTGCCGTACCCGCTGCTGACAGCCCGGCAGGTTGCAGCCGCTCGACCAGATCGGTTCGCCGTACTCGTACGCCCCGATGTCCGGGGCGGAGCCCCGCACCTGGGTGGTGATCCCGTCGACGGTCTCGCCCGCGTCGATCGCGGGTGAGCCGGGCGCCGGCCACAGCTCTCCGTTGACCGCGTCCGTGTAGCCGGGCTTGTCGGTGATGAGGTTGGAGCGGACCACGGGCAGCGGGTCGCCGGTCTGGCTGACGTGGATCGCGGCCGGGCCGACGATGTTGCTGATGTACGTGTCCGAGGCGTCCGTGGCGTTGGACACCTGCACCGAGCTGCCGTTGATGCCCACACCGTAGCTGGAGTTGTGGTCCCGGTTGCCGACGCTGGGCCCCGCGTGGCCGTTGAAGGCGGTACCCCGCTGACCGGTGTTCCAGGCGACGTTGTGGTGCATCAGGAACCGGCCGGAGTAGTTGTCGATGTAGTAGCCGACCTGGCCGTCGGCGTCGTGCGAGGTGTTGTGGTCGATGGAGCTGCCGGAGGCGTTGAGGCTGCAGCAGACGTAGAAGGGCGCCCCGTCACGGGAGGTGCGCATGGCCTCGGACATGTCGTTGTAGGCGATGCGGTTGTCGTGGAACTCCGTGCCGTTGAGCTGCCACGCGGTGTCGATGGAGGCGCGTCCCGTGCGCCGGATCGTGTTGTGGGTGACGGTGTGGCCGGTGCCGTTGATCTCGATGCCGGGGGTGTAGCTGCCCATCCAGCCGACGTCGTGGATGTAGTTGTTGGTGACCGTGTTGCCGGTGCCGCGCAGCAGGACGCCGTTTCCGGCGGACTGCGAGATCTCACTGTTCTTCAGGGTGTTGCCGGTACCGAGGATCTGCACGCCCGAGTCGAGGATCCGGGAGGCGACGATATGGCCCTCGAAGGGCGGGATCGCGAGATCGCTGTCGGGTGGCATGGGCAGGGTGGAGAACTCCGAGACGTACGTGGCGCGCAGCCGGTCGACCACGACTCCCGTGCTGTCGTCTCCGGTTCGCAGCGAGGTGCCCCACAGGTTCAGCCCCCGCACGGTGACGTGCGAGCTCCCGCTGAGGTCGACGCCCCACAGCCGGTGCTTGGCGGTCACCGTGTGTCCGGCGATGCCGTCCTTCGGCGGGACCAGATAGAGCCGGTGCGCGGTCTCGTCGTAATACCACTCTCCCGGCTGGTCGAGGGCCGCCTTGGAGCCCACGAGATAGTAGTTGCGGTAGTTCTGGTTGCCCATGCACAGGGGCGGGCAGCGGTAGTTGCCGCCCCTGAAGTCCAGCTTGCCGGACGCGGTGGTGGTGACCGTGCCGGTCTGCTGGGCCCACGGGTTCGAGCCCGCCCACAGATGCACGGTCGCGCCCGTCCAGTCGGCGTCGGGCAGATCGGGGTCGTCGATGCGCTGATCGGTGGAGGTGGACTCGGCCTGCGCCCAGGTGGTGTTGAGCGGATCGGGGCCGGAGTTGGGCCAACGGCCCTCGGGGGCACGGCCGTTGTCCAGGAACACGGCGTTGAAGTCCGGATCGGGCGGCAGGTCCGTGTCGGCCGCGACCAGCCCGTCACCCGCGTCCTTCCAGCCGGTCACCCGCTCGGTCCCGTCGACGGTCACCGGGCCGTCCCCGTACGCGGCGATCGTGATCGGCGCGTCCTCGGTGCCGGAGGGCGGGGTGAGCTGTTCGCGGTAGGTGCCGCGGTGGATGAGGCAGGTGTCGCCGGGGCGGACTCGGCTCAGGCAGCCGGCGATGGTACGCAGCGGTCTGTCCGCCGAGCCGCGGGCGCCCTCACCGCCCCAGGGGGCGACGTGGTACGCGCGCCCGGCGCCCGACGCCGCGGCCTGCGCCGGCGCGGGTGTGACCAGAAGGGCCGCGAGGGCGGCCAGCACGGACAGTACGGACAGGTTTCTCGGTCTCATGTCCCTCCTCCGGTGGTCGGGGGTGGTCTCAGCCAGGCCGCCTCGGCCTCCCGGCCGTCGGGGGCGCCCAGCACCGCGCACCTCAACCAGTGCTCGCCGGGCTCGAGCCGACCGGTCAGCGCGGGCAGCGCGGTGCGCCGCGCGAGGACGTTGGTGCCGGGGAGGCAGTCGATGACCTCGCCCTCGCGCAGTCCGTCGAGGTCCCGTACGCCGGTGAATCCCGCCGGCGCCGACGCACCGGCGTATCCGGTTCCGGTCTCGCGTTCCACGCCCGCGTCGCGGTCGACCGCGAAGGCGCCCTCCGCGGTGTGCAGCGAGCGGGCGGTCCGGACCCGGTGGGTGCGCAGGTGCCAGGGCGGGGCGGCCGTCAGCCAGGTGGTGATCTCGACGTCCGGCCAGGGCCGCCAGGTGGAGTGGACCGTGTCGCCGCCCTCGGTCTCCGGGCCGGCCGGTTCCTCGCGCACCCGGTAGTGGGCCCCATGGTCGTCGCTCAGCGCGAGCATCGAGTCGTACGCCCCTTGCGCGAGCCCCAGCGAGCCGTTCGGAAGGCTGAAGCCGAAGCGGGACGAGTACGCGAACTTGGCGTACTTCTCCGCCCCGTGCCGCACCCACGCGTGGTGCTGGCGCCCGGCGAGCAGGGTGACATCACCGAAGGCGCGCATCAGCACGGCTCCGGCGTGCGGCTGGGCATGGACGGCGGGCAGCGCGGGGACCGGCTTCTCGGCCGCGGTCCAGAACCCGTGCTCCTCCGGCAGCGCGAGCGGCAGGAACGTCTTCAGCGACCAGTACGGCGAGCCCGGCGCGTTGTACTGCTCGGCGAGCGCGGGCTGCGGATAGCCGTACCCGATGGACAGCAGCCCGTCGGTGCCGGTCACCGGCCTCCGCTCCCACCAGCGCAGATGCCGCAGCAGATACCCCTTGACCTCGCCCCACGGCAGCGCGTCCACCCCGGCGAAGGGCAGCGCGCCCCAGAACGCGGCCTGCGCCCAGCGGTAGGTGAGGCTGCGGCCGTACGGGACGGCGGCACCGTCGTCCGCGAACCAGTGCCGGAAGTCGAGCGCGAACCGGGCGGCCCGCTCGCGGAAGCGTTCGCCGTACCCTTCACCGTCCGCGGCGAGCCGGGAGTACAGCAGCCCGTAGAAGTGCATCGCCCACGGCACGTAGTAGTCGCGCCGCTCGGTGGGGCCGTCCGCGTACCAGCCGTCGCCGAGCCAGAACGTCTCCAGGCGCGCCAGCCGGGCGGTGATCGCCGAGCGATCGTACGGCACGCCCACACGGTCGAGCCCGAGCGCGATCAGCACCGGGAAGAAGTGCCAGTTGTTGTCGGCCGTCCCGCGGGGCAGGGCGCTGAGCAGCCACCGCCCCAGCCGGTCGCGCTCCGGGCCGTTCAGCGGGTCCCACCACTGCTCCGGGGCGAGCGCCAGCGCGAAGCCGATCGCCGCCATCTCCACGATGCGCTGGTCCCGGTCGCGGGGTTCGCCCCAGTACTCGGGGTGGGCCGGATCGCTGCCATGGGCGAGCCCCCGCAGCCACAACTCGGCGTGGGGCACGGTCCCCTTGCCCGCCGTGAGCGGGGCGAGCCCCCACAACGGCCGGGCGAACGACTCCAGTTCGGCGGCGGTGTCCTCGTGGAGGGCGGTGTTCACCCCGAGCCGTACACGAGCCCGCCCGGCGCTGAAGTACGGCACCAGGGGTGCCACCAAGTCCCGTACCCGGCCCTGGAGTTCTTGGCGCATCAGCCGCATCAGCCCTTCTCCGCCCCGGCCAGCAGCCCGGTGCGCAGGAAGCGCTGGGCGAGGACGAAGCCGATCATCAGGGGCGCGCAGGCCACCAGTCCGGCCAGAGCGGCCTCCGACTGGTGGATGTCGAGATCGGCGAAGCCGCTGGAGTTGTTGACCGCGCCGGTGGACTGCAGGAGGGACATCAGCCCCAGCTGGAGGGTGAAGGTCCGGTCGTCCGAGAGCATCACGAACGGCAGGAAGAAGTCCGTCCAGCAGCGTACGAAGCCGAAGAAGGCGATCAGCGCGATCGCGGGCCGGGCCAGCGGCAGCCCCACCGACCAGAACAGCCTCAGCTCGCTCGCGCCGTCGACGCGCCCGGCGTCCAGCAGGCTGTCGGGCAGGTTCGCCTGGAAGTGCAGGAAGGCGAGGTAGACGCCGAACGGATAGAAGGACAGCGGCAGGATCACCGCCCAGACCGTGCCGGTGAGGCCCACCGCCGACATCTCCAGGTAGAGGGGGAGCACCAGCGCGGCGGGCGGCAGGATCATCGTCACGATCGAGAGGGTGAGCAGGGCGCGCCGACCCGCGAAGTCGTGCTTGGCGAGGGCATAGCCCGCGGGCACGCACAGCAGCAGGGCGAGGACGACACTGGCGGCCGCGTAGATCACGGAGTTGCCGATCCACAGGGTGATCTCGCCGTCGTTGTACGACATCAGATGCGACCAGGCGTCGCCCACGTTGCCGAGCGCGCCGAAGCCGAGCGGCGATCCGGTGGTCAGATCGTCCGCCGTACGGGTGGGCGCGAGGAGAAGCCAGAGCAGGGGCAGTCCGAAGAAGACGGCGGCGCCGAGCAGGAACAGGGCACGGGCGCCGCGGGACAGAGCGGTCATGGTCCGGCTCACCCGGCCTTCGTGGTGTCCGTGGCGTACATACGGGTGCGGGTGATCACGATCCAGGCGGCCAGCAGTCCGACCGCGAGCATGGCCAGCGACAGCGCGGCGGCCTTGCCGAAGTCGCCGTCCTGGGTGGCGTAGACATAGGCGAGCTGGTTGACGGACCAGGTGGGGCTGATCTGCCCGGGTGCGCCGGTGGACAGCACGGTCGGTTCGACGAAGACCTGGCTGCCGGAGGCGAAGCTGGAGATCAGCACGAAGGCGACGTACGTGCGGACCATCGGCAGCTTGACGTGCCACATGGTCCGCCAGGCCGAGGCGCCGTCGACCTGCGCCGCCTCCAGGACGTCCTTGGGCAGCGCGGTGAGCGCCCCGTACAGGACGACGATCCAGCCGCCCGCGTGCACGGCGACACCCATCACGGCGAGGACCGCGATCAGGCTGCCGCCGGACAGCGCGTCCGTGGCGGTCCTCACGTCCAGCAGCCTCAGCAGCGGGCCGAAGGGGCTGCTGTCCGGGCTGACCATGAACAGCCAGAGCAGGGCCGCCGCCGAGCCGGTGACCGCGCCCGGCAGGTAGTAGACGAGCTGGAGCGCGCCGGCCGCCCTGCCTGGCCGGGCGTGCAGGGTGAAGGCGAGCGAGAGCACGGTCAGCAGCAGGACCGGCAGCCACAGCAGCAGGTACGCCGTGACGTTGCCCGCCGCCTCGCCGAGCCGGTAGTCGTCGAAGACCGCCGCCCAGTTGCGCAGGCCGGAGAAGGAGCCGTCATGGACGAAGGAGGTCCACAGGGCGTATCCGGCGGGCGCAAGTCCGAAGACCGTGAGGAAGACGGCGTACGGGCTGACGAGGATCCAGACGGCGGCGGTGCTGCGGCCCCGGCGCCTGTGGCGCCGGGGTGCGACCGGTGCGGCGGCGGCGACTGTGGTCGGACGGGGCGGGCTCAGTGTCCTCATCCGACCGTGTACTCGCTGGTCTCGGCCGCCGCGTCGAGCTTGTCCTGCCAACTCGCCAGCGCCTTACGGAGATTGCCGCCGGAGTCGGCCGCCCTGCCGACCGTGTCGTTGAAGCTCGTCTGCCAGTCGGCCTCGTAGCGGACGGCACCGAAGCCGGGCCGCAGCGCGTTCGCCGCCGCGCTCAGGGCGGGCATCGGGTCGGAGGCGTAGTACGGGTCCTTCGCCTTGGCCTCGCCCCACCTCTCGGCGGCTGCCGTGAAGGCGGGGTAGGTGGGCTGCTTCGCCTGGAGGGCCACGTCGGTGGTCAGCCGGCGCACCAGGTCCGCGGCTGCCTCGGTACGGTCGCCGGCGTGCGCGGAGACCAGGAAGGCACCACCGCCGACCTGTCCGGCGTACGACGTGGTCTCGCCGGGCCAGGTCGGCATGGGGGCCGCGGCGATCCGGCCCTCGGGGATCTTGAAGGCGGGTCCGAACATGAAGTCGCCGAACCAGGCGGGCCCCGGCAGCATCAGGATCCTGTCGTCCTGGCCGAGCTTGGCGAAGGCGGGGTCGGTGGGGACGACGGTGGTGACGGCCTTCGCCCTGGCCATCGGCTGGAGCAGGTCCGCGACCCGGGTGCAGGTCTTCCGGGTGAGGTCGATGTCGACCTCGGTGAGGCTGAGGGTGTCACGGGTGGGGCAGCCGCTGCTGCCGAAGTAGGTGCCGGCGCCGTACTTGCCGTTGATCGCGCCGACGATGGTCCCCGGATGCTCCTTGGCCGCCTTCAGCCCGGTCCGCTCGTAGTCGGCCCAGGTCTTCGGGACCTGGTAGCCGTACTTCTTCATCAGGGTGGCGTCGTACCAGAGCACGGTGGGGGCGATGTCGTTGCGCAGGCAGTACGTCCTGCCGCCGAAGGTGCAGGTGTCGAGTGAGCCGGGTGCGAAGCCGTCACGGACCGACTTCGGCACGAGCTCGTCGAGCGGGGCCGCGTAGCCGAACTTCTCACTGGCGAGTGTCGCGGCCTCGGCGGGGTTGGTCAGGAAGACGACGTCGGGCCATCCGCTCTTGGCGCGGTTGGCGAGCGAGACCTTGGTGGGGACATAGCCCGCTTCGGGCGGGATGGTGACGATACGGATCTTCAGGTCCGGGTGCGCCTTCTTGTACTGCTGGGCCGCCGGTGTACGGGTGTTGTCCACCCAGACCAGTAACTCGCCCTTGCCGTCTCCCGAATTGCCGCTGCCGCCGCCGGTGCCTCCGCAGCCGGAGACCACGAGCGCCGCGGCGGCGGCCAGGGAAGCGGCGCGCCAGCTCTTCATCGAGGGATCACCTTTACTCCCGGAGGTTGGGTTGCGATAGTTTTCGCAACTCGCGACCGCTTCGGAAACGTAGGAGATTCATCCGATGACGTCAACGGTTCGGGCAGGATCCGACCCAGGAAGGCGGCGCACGCTGGCCGAAATCGCCGAGCAGGCAGGCGTATCGGTCTCCACCGTCTCCAAAGTGCTGCACAACAGATCCGATGTCTCGGCGGAGACCAGGGCCAAGGTGCAGCGACTCCTCGAACAGCACGGCTATCTGGCGAAACACCGTCCCGCGGCCACCGCGGCACCGCCCGGCGGTCTGATCGACTTCGTCATCAATGAGCTGGACAGCCCCTGGGCCGTGGAGCTGATCCGCGGCGCGGAGGACGTCCTGCACGACGCCAACATGGGGCTGGTCGTCTCGGCCACCCATGGCCGGACCAGGCGTGCCCGGCAGTGGCTGGACTCGCTGGCCACCCGCTCCACCCGCGGAGCGATCCTCGTGGTGCCGGAGCTGACACCGGACCAGCACGAGGAGCTGGGGCGCCTCGGTATCCCGTACGCGCTGGTGGCGCCGATCGACGAGCCCGCGCCCGGGACGCCGTGGGTGGGCGCCACCAACTGGCCCGGCGGGCTGGCCGCCACCCGCCATCTCGTCGAGCTGGGCCACCGCCGGATCGCGATCATCAGCGGCCCGGAGCGCCGGCTCACCTCGCGGGCCCGGGTCGACGGCTACCGTTCGGCGCTGGAGGAGGCGGGGCTCCCCTTCGACCCGGCTCTGGTGCGCTACGGCGACTTCACCCACAATCTCGCGCACCGGCACGCGCTGGAGCTGCTGGCGCTGCCCGAGCGCCCGACCGCGGTCTTCGCGGGCAGCGACCACCAGGCGCTGGGCACCTACCGGGCCGCCGCGGAGCTCGGGCTGCGGATCCCCGCCGACGTCAGCGTGGTCGGCTTCGACGACCTGCCGTTCGCCGACTGGGTGACCCCACGGCTGACGACGGTCCGCACCCCCCTGGCCGACATGACCGCGCTCGCGGCCCGGATGGTGCTGAGGCTGCTGTCCGGGGAGCAGCCGGAGACGACCCGGGTGGAGGTGGCGACGGAGCTGGTGGTGCGGGAGAGCAGTGCGCCGCCGACGGGCCATGGGTGAGCTGTGGCGTCAGTCATCGGATGACTAGTGGAGGCGTGCGCCATATTGACGCACCATCAGCTGCTTCCTACCCTCCCGACTAGCCAGTCATCGGATCAATTTTCGCACCCACGACGGGAGATCGATGATGGGAGTCAGCAGACGGGGATTCCTGAGCCGTGTGGCGGTGGGCGCCGCCGCCGGAGCGACGACCGGAATCGGCGTCACGGAACCGGCCGTCGCCCAACCGGACGGGCCCGCCGCCCCACCGCACCTGGACATCGGCCCCGTGGCCCTCACCGGTATGCGCACCGATCGCGAGTGGCGGGACTTCCTCGCGCGACAGGACCCGCGCTGGAAGCGACTGCCGCGCGCCTGGTACGAGGGCCCGTTCCTCGGCAACGGCCTGCTCGGCTCGCTCGTCTACCGGGAGCCCGGGGTGAACGCCCTGCGCTTCACCGTCCACCACAGCGAAGTGCAGGACCACCGGCCGCAGTTCGGCCACCACTGGGGCGTCGCCCGCCTCCCGGTCGGCAATCTCCTCCTGCGCCCCGTCGGCACCATCAACGGCGCCGACCTGCGGCTGGACCTGTGGAACGCCGAGGTCAGCGGCACGGTGACCACCGACAAGGGCACCATCGAACTACGCGCCCTGGTCCACAACGACCGCACGCTGCTGCTCGTCACCGCACGCCCGAGCGCGGGCGAGCGGGACTTCCGCTGGGAGTTCGTGCCCTCGCCCGCCGTCAGCCCGCGCATCGTCCGGGAGAACCCACCGGCCGGCCTGGAACCCAACCCCGCCCCGGTGACCAGGCGCGAGCCGGACGGCACGGGCGTCGTCGTCCAGTCACTGGTCGCGGGCGGCCAGACCGTCACGGCCCACCGGGAACACACACGAGGCGACGAACGCGTGTACGTCCTGGCCGTCGCCCACTCCCACCCCGGCACCGACGCCGAGGGCCGAGCGAGAACGGCCGTCCGCAAGGCGTCCGCGCTGCCCGTCTCCAGCCTGCTGCGCACCCATCGCGCCTGGTGGCACCGCTTCTACCGCAAGAGCTTCCTCTCCGTCCCCGACGGAATGCTGCAGAGCTTCTACTGGATCCAGCTCTACAAGCTCGCCTCCGCCGCCCGCGAGGACGCGCCCATCATGGCGACCACCGGTCCCTGGCTGGAGTCCACGCCCTGGCCGGCCGTGTGGTGGAACCTCAACGTCCAGCTGGAGTACTGGGCGGTGCACGGCTCCAACCACCTCGAGCTGGACGCCGTCCCGCGCACCCTCGCCGAGAACACCGACACCCTGATCGGCGCCCTGCGCCCCGAGTACCGGTCCGACTCGGCGGGCGTGCGCCGGGCCACCGACGCCACCTGCGACACCAGCGGCACCGTCGCCGTTCCGGGCGTCGGCAGCTCCCCGGAGGTCGGCAACCTGCCCTGGGCGCTGCACAACGTGTGGCTGACCTACCGCCACACCATGGACCGGGGCGTCCTGGAGGACGTCCTGTACCCACTGCTGCGCCGCGCCGTCAACTACTACCTGCACTTCCTCCACGAGGGAGACGACGGCCGACTGCACCTGCCGCCGACCCACTCGCCCGAGTACGGCAACGCCCCCGACTGCAACTACGACCTGGCGTTGCTGCGCTGGAGCTGTACGACCCTGCTGGAGACCACCGGCCTGCTCGGCATACGGGACGAGCTGGCGCCCAGGTGGCGCGAGGTGCTGGAGAAACTGACCGACTACCCGGTCGACGAGAACGGCTTCATGATCGGAGCCGGGGTCCCGTTCGCCAAGTCCCACCGGCACTACTCCCACATGCTCTCGGTCTACCCCCTCCACCTCGTGAACTGGGAGCAGCCCGAGCACCGCGACCTGATCGAACGCTCGCTGAACCACTGGATCGGCTTCGAGGGGGCCCTGCGCGGCTACAGCTTCACCGGCGCCGCCTCGATCACCGCCCAGATGGGCCGGGGCGACGACGCGCTGAGGTATCTGCGGGAGCTGGTCGACCGGTTCGTGCAGCCCAACACCATGTACTACGAGGCGGGGCCCGTCATCGAGACACCGCTGTCCGCCGCGCAGAGCCTGCACGACATGCTGTGCCAGAGCTGGGGCGACACGATCCGCGTCTTCCCGGCGGTCCCGGGCGCCTGGCGCGACGTCACGCTGCACGACTTCCGCACTCAGGGCGCGTTCCTGGTCAGCGCCGTCCGCCGGGGCGGGGCCACCCGCTGGGTACGGGTACGCAGCCTCGCCGGGGAGCCGTGCCGGATACGCCACTCCCTGCGCGGTCGGGTCTCGGTCGCGGGTGCCGGCGGACCGGCCCCCGCCTGGCGCGATCTGGGCGACGGCGTGGTCGAGCTGGACCTGCCACGCGACGCGGAGGCAGTGATCCACCCGGCCGGCTCGCGTCCCGACCTGCGGATCGCCCCGGTGAGGGTGACCGTGCCCGCCGACCCGTGGGGACTGCCGGAACCCCCGCAGAGCGGGACCGCCACCCAGGTCGACCTCACCGCCCACTTCGACAACGACGGCATCACCACCGAGATGTACTACGGCGACGGGGACTTCGACGGCACCGGCCGCACGTACCCCATGGCCCAGCTCCCGCAGACCGGGGAGACGACGGACAACGGGATCGCCTTCCTCTTCACCAACGGCAGCGAGGGCACGAACAACAACGTCGTGGCGGCCGGGCAGGAGATCGCCGTCCCACCCGGCGCCTACACGAAGCTGCATGTGCTCGGCGCGGGCGACACGGCGGCCGTGACCGTCCCGGCGGTGGTCCGGTACGCCGACGGAACGACCGAGGACGCTCGGTTCGCCCTCACCGGCTGGCTGGCGTCCGGCCCCGAGAACGGCGAGAGCGAGGCGGTGACCACCGGCCAGATCCACACGCGCGGCGGAGCCGTGGCCACCAAGGCGGCCGTCTTCCACCAGTCGATCGCCCTCGACGCGACCAGGCAGCTCACCACGATCACCCTGACCGCGCCCTCCGGGACGGCCAGGGCGCATGTGTTCGCGTTGTCGCTGGAGGAGTAGAGCGGGGTGGCCGCCCCTCGGTCCGTCGCGGCCACCCCCTTCCGTCCTAACTTTCCATGACCATGAGGGCGGCCATCATCCCCTCGTCCTCGTGCTGGAGGAGATGGCAGTGGAGCATGTACATGTAGGTGTCATCGGCGAAGTCGGTGAACTTCATGGCGATCTTGATGCTGCCGCCGCCGACGACCTCGTACGTGTCGAACCAGCCCAGGTCGACGCCCGTCGGCTCCTCGCCGTTGATCTCGATCAGCTGGAACGGCACGTCGTGCAGGTGGAACGAGTGCTCCAGCATCGTGTTGTTGGTGATCGTCCAGATCTCCTCGGCACCGAGGGTCGTCATGATCGTCGCCATCGAGTCCATGGTGGTGCCCACCGCGCCGTTGATCGCCATCTCCAGGCCGTCCTGGTCGAGCGTGATCTCGCGCGCGGTGAAGCCCGAAGTGTCGTAGCGCTCGATGGTGTTGAGCGTGGACGGCAGGTCGTCGGGCGTGTCCGAGGCGTCCGGGGTGACGGTGAGGAAGTCGTACGTACCGCTGCCGCCGCGGACCCACCCGGTCGTGATGACGGCCTGCAGGGTGACCGCGTCGCTGAGGTCCATGACGAACTCGGCGCGGCCGCCCGCGACCAGCCTGATGCTCGCCACCTCGGTGGCCGAGGTGAGATAGCCCTGCTCGGTGGCGATCTGGGTCAGCGTGCCGCCGTCACCGCGCTGGATGGTGATGATGTCGGACGGTGAGGCGTTGAGGACCCGGAAGCGCGTACGGGTCCTGGTGGCGGTGAACGTCAGTGTGGTGTCGTCGACATTGGTGCCGTTGCACAGCACCGGGTAGCTCAGGTTCCCGCTCAGATAGCCGGTCAGGTTGTACTTGATGTCACCGGCGCTGTCGGCGGCCAGGCACTGCAGGACGATCGGGATGTCGTCGACGCCGTACTCACCGGGCAGCGCGGCGGACGCGTCCGAGTCGTCCTCCACGATGATCAGGCCGGCCATGCCGTGCACGACCTGCTCGGCCGTGGTGCCCAGGGCGTGCGGGTGGTACCAGAGGGTCTTGGCCTCGTCGAGGACCTCGAAGGTGGGGGACCAGGTCTTCCCGGCGGCGAAGGCGTTCTGGGGGCCGCCGTCCATGTCGGGCGGGATGTGGGCGCCGTGGAAGTGGACGCTGGTGTCCTCGTCGAGGTTGTTGGTGATGTTCAGCAGGACGGTGTCACCCTTGGTCCACTTCATGGTGGGGCCGAGGAACGACTGGTTGTAGCCCGCGGTCGAGCTGGTGACCCCGCTGACCACCTCGCTGGTGCCGGACTGCGCCGACAGCGTGAAGGTGGTGGTGCCGTCCGAGCTGGTGCCCTCCAGCAGGTCCGGGACGGTCAGGGTGGCGGTGTTGGTCGCGGCGCCGGCCTTGTTGCGTCCCGCCTCGGTCAGCAGGGAGAAGGCCGTTCCGGCGGCGGCCACCGCCGCTAGGCCGGCGCCGGCCATACCGCCGAGGAACTGACGCCGGTGCAGGCCCTTGCCCTTGCGGGCCGCGCTCCGCCCGCCCTCGGTACGGCCGGCCTGGGCTTCGCCGTTCACGCTGTGCTTGCCCTTGCGGGTCCGGTCAGCCCCGGAGGTGGGCTCCGTGTTGTAGGTCATGGCCGGGGATGCTTGACCTGAAGACTGTGTGAGGAATGGGCCGAAGTTAGGAGGGAGCCGAGCGGACTGTGATCTCGCCGTGAGACCTTCCGGTCCACAACTCCCGTGATAACGGCGCGAGTTGGAGTTCCGCAGGTCGTACGGGTGGTGCGGGACGTACCGGACGGGAGCGGCGCGGAGAGCGCGCGCCGGATCTCCGTCATGAGACGTGCATCACATTCCCGGGTGGCTGTGCCGGCGCTGTCCCGGCCCCCTCGCACCGCTGTGACCAGGCTGTATGCCTGATGGTCTGCCCCGCGGGCCCTCAGGGCCTGTGTCATATCCCCGGCCGGGCGCGCGACGCCTGGCACGCACGCTCGCCGCGTTGCCGAAACGCCCACGTGACTCCTCCCCCACTCTCGGCTTCGCTCGAGCGGGGGGACCCCCATCGAGGGCACTCCGGCGCCTTGCGATCGCACGCACCGGACGCCGCACGCTGATCCGGCCGGGGATATGACACAGGCCCTCACCCCCGTGGACTGTCTCCGCTCGGCGGCCGGGAGGCCCCCGGCGCCAGGGGGTCCGGAGGCTGTACGGGTGCCGGGCCCCCGGCTCCGGAGCGCAGGCGTTCGAAGACCACGTCGAAGGTGAACCCCGCGGTGAAGCCGAGCGGAATGGTGAAGAAGAGCAGCCGGCGCACATCGAGGTCGTCGAGCAGGGACGGGACGCTCAGCAGCTGGGAGGCGAAGTACAGGAGGACGGAGACCAGTCCGGCCCCCAGTCCCCGTACGGCGGCGCGCCCCCAGCGTACGTCGCTCTCGAACGAGTTGCGGAGGATCGCTCCGGCCGCCGAGGCCGCCAGGGGAGCGCCCACCAGGACCACCAGATCCCGGACGTCGGCCTGTTGTGGTCGCCCGGCCGTCACCAGTCCCACGAGGGAGACCACCATGCAGGCGGCCGACACGGCGAGCCCCCGGGCCGAACGAAGGGCCGCCGTGCGCTGCCCCCGCTCGTGCTCCTCCATGTTCCTCAGCTTCCGCTCCCGTTGTCTGAGGAGGCAGGCGACCAGACGCGCGGCGGACCCCGAGGACCAGTTGTCGCCCATGAGGCGGATGTCCGCGTCATCGGCGTCGTTGCGGACCTTGTCGAAGTTGACCCACACCTGACCGGCCCCGCCGCCGAACGAGGCCACCGGCACCAGGGGAAGGCGCTGTGCGAGCGCGATGATCCCCGCCACTCGGGTCGACTGGCCTCCCCCCATCAGCAGCACGCCGTCGCAGGTCAGCAGTGTGTGGTAGAAGGCAACCTCCCACTCGCCGCTCGTGTCGCGGAGAATCTCCATACGTAGGTGGGCGTCCGGCGCCGTCCCGAAGTCGACATCGCGGTGACGGGGCGGATAGGCCGCCACGCGGCCGGGCTGCGTCTCGCTGCAGGCCTCCGCGTAGCCGGCCACGACATCGGTCTCGATGTACTCGGGGCTGCTCGAGAACACGGCCAGGTCGCAGCCGGCGCGGGCGAGTTCCATGCCCAGTTGGCGGCATGCCTCAGGAGCGAGATCGGCGGCTTTCAGCGGAGGAGAGAAGGTGCGGTGGGGGTCGGCGCTGCCGATGATCGCTATGAGTGGACGCGCTGAGTGCGACGAAGTCATGGACCAGTCTAGGCAGTTGACTCTGTCGTGCATCGACTGGTTCTTCGGTTTTCGCCGGATTTCTTGGAGTTCGGGGTGTACTCGGGGGCGCGAAGGGGGTAGGTGAGCCCTCAGC
>NZ_VJZE01000529.1 GCF_009377205.1 Streptomyces phyllanthi | reverse complement strand
GGGGTGGGGCGCGGGTCCTCCGGCCAAGGTGCGGTGCCGTATCCCTCGAGGGAGACGACGGCCCCGGTGGGCGCGATCGTCACCCGTGCGCTCCAGTGCCCAGCCGGCTCGCGCAGGTGGTCGACGTACACCTTGATCGTCAACGTTTCACCCGGGGCGAGGGTTCCCGAGGACCGGCTGAAGTAGATCCAGTTCTGGCGCGTGCGCACGGACCAGTCGACCGGTGCTGTCCCGGTCGCGGTCAGGGTGATGACCTTGGTGTCACCGGGGGCACCGCTGTCGCCGACCTCGATGTCGAGCTCCCCGGCCCCCTCTCCGGGGGCGCTGATGACCTCGACGGAGACGTCGGAGGCGTGCTTGGCCTTCTTGACGTAGCGGGCGTCCGGTTCGGCCCCGGCGTTGCCCGCGTGCTCGTACGCGCCCGCGGCCTCGCCGCGCAGCCCGGTGGGCCCCTGTGCCTCGCGCGCGGTGGCGACGCTGCCGGCGACTCCCTCTCCGGTCAGGGGCGCCCCCCGGTAGGCGGCCCAGAGGGCGAGGACGGGTGCGGCGACCACGGTGGCGACGACGGTCGTCGTGACGGCACGCGCGCGCAGGCGGTCGCGGCGGGCCGCGCGGACCCTGGGGTCCATGGGGAAGCCGCGCCGGTCGAAGCGCGGAGCGCCGCCACGCGCGCGTGTGAGGTGGGCCGTCGCCAGGTGCAGGGCCGCGCGCGGGGCTTCGAGCACCGGCAGTGCGGCGGGGGTGACGGTGGTGCCGGGCCAGCGGCCGGGGGCGGCGCGCTCGGCGGTGCGGCGGCAGCCGGGGCAGTCGTCGACATGGCGGACGAGTTCGTGGCGCAGGGTGGTGCTGAGGACGAGCTGGTGGTCGCCGGTGAGCCGGGCGACGCTCGGACAGGAACCGGTCTCGACGACGGCGAGCGCTGCACGGGTGCGCTCCACCTCGCAGGCGGCGGAGGCGAGCAGGTCGCGCGCGGCGGCGGGGGCCAAGCCGAGGACGGCGGCGACCTCGTGCGGCGCGAGCTGGTGACGTACGGCGAGTTCCAGCGCCTCACGCTGTTCGGGCGTCGTACCGGCGGCCTCGGGCCAGGCGAGCAGGGCGAGTTCCCGCTGTCGCCGCTGCCGGTCCTCCTCGGAGACGGCGGGGGCGGCTTTCTGGGCCGTTTTCTGGGCCGTCTTCTGGGCGTGGTGTTTCTCGGTGCCGTGGCGGCCGGACGCATGCGTGCTCAGACGTTTCTGCTTGTCCTCGGCCAGTCTCCGCAGACACGCCCAGCGGGCCAGGGCGTACAGCCAGGACCGGCGGTCCGCCTCGGCGTCGGGGCCGCGGCGGCGCTCGGCGAGGGCGAGGACGTCGACCAGGGCGGCGGTCGCCGCGTCGTGGTCGCACAGCGCGGACAGACAGTAGGTGAACAGGCCGTCCAGATACGGCTCGTGGCACGCGGACGGGCGCTGCGCCGACGACTGCGCGGTCTCTCGGTCGCGCGCCTCGCGGTGCGCTCGGTGTGCGCCGACGGTGCGGGGGGAGGTCTCCGGGCTGCTGCTCATCACCCGTGCGACCGTATGCGGCGGCCGGTGACCCCTTCTCCCTCCTTGCCCTCTTTTAATCCATACGGGTGAAACGATCCCTCATAAGGGGACAGGAAGAGGGGGTTCCGCGGCTTATGACCGTTCCTGTGACCGTTCCTGCCGACCGGACCGAAGGCCGGGCGCGGGCACCCGGCGCGGCACCGGTCGGGGTGTTGTCCACAGGCCGCACGCGGTGTCAGTGGGCTCGGTTACGGTTTCGTCCATGGCTGCCCGTACCAAGACCACCAAGGACCGGCCGTCCTACCGCTGCACCGAGTGCGGCTGGCAGACGGCCAAGTGGCTCGGCCGCTGCCCCGAGTGCCAGGCATGGGGGACGGTCGAGGAGTACGGCGCGCCCGCGGTCCGTACGACGACACCGGGCCGCGTCACCACCTCAGCGCTGCCGATCGGGCAGGTGGACGGGCGCCAGGCCACCGCCCGCTCCACCGGCGTGCCGGAGCTCGACCGCGTCCTCGGCGGCGGTCTCGTCCCCGGCGCCGTCGTCCTCCTCGCGGGCGAGCCCGGGGTCGGCAAGTCCACGCTGCTGCTGGACGTGGCCGCCAAGGCGGCGAGCGACGAGCACCGCACCTTGTACGTCACGGGCGAGGAGTCGGCGAGCCAGGTCCGGCTGCGCGCCGACCGCATCAAGGCCATCGACGACCACCTCTACCTCGCGGCGGAGACCGACCTGGCCGCCGTGCTCGGTCACCTGGACGCGGTGAAGCCCTCGCTGCTGATCCTCGACTCCGTGCAGACGGTGGCCTCCCCGGAGATCGACGGCGCCCCCGGCGGTATGGCCCAGGTCCGCGAGGTCGCCGGAGCCCTGATCCGTGCCTCCAAGGATCGCGGTATGGCCACCCTCCTCGTGGGCCATGTCACCAAGGACGGCGCGATCGCGGGCCCGCGCCTGCTGGAGCACCTCGTGGACGTGGTGCTGCACTTCGAGGGCGACCGCCACGCGCGCCTGCGGCTCGTACGGGGCGTCAAGAACCGATACGGCGCGACGGACGAGGTCGGCTGCTTCGAGCTGCACGACGAGGGCATCACGGGTCTGGCCGACCCGAGCGGTCTGTTCCTGACCCGCCGCGCCGAGCCCGTGCCGGGCACGTGCCTGACGGTGACGCTGGAGGGCCGCCGCCCCCTGGTCGCCGAGGTCCAGGCGCTCACCGTCGACTCGCAGATCCCCTCTCCGCGCCGTACGACCTCCGGGCTGGAGACCTCCCGGGTCTCGATGATGCTCGCCGTCCTGGAGCAGCGCGGCCGGATCAGCGCCCTGGGCAAGCGGGACATCTACTCCGCGACGGTCGGGGGCGTGAAGCTCTCGGAGCCGGCCGCGGACCTGGCGATAGCGCTCGCGCTGGCGTCCGCGGCGAGTGACACCCCGCTGCCCAAGAACCTCGTCGCGATCGGCGAGGTGGGTCTCGCGGGTGAGGTGAGACGGGTCACGGGCGTCCAGCGCCGCCTCGCCGAGGCCCACCGCCTCGGCTTCACGCACGCGCTCGTACCGGGCGATCCCGGGAAGGTCCCGCCCGGGATGAAGGTCCTGGAAGTGGCCGATATGGGGGACGCGCTGAGAGTTCTTCCACGCTCCCGTCGCAGAGAGGCCCCACGGGAGGAGGAGGACCGCCGGTAGACTTTGCCCTGGTCTCGCCCGTCCGTACGAACCAAGGGTGCGAAACGGGAGCGCCTGAAGAACCTGCGACCGGAGGAGTGCAGTGGCAGCCAACGACCGGGCAGCAGCTCCCGGAAAGTCCGGTGGGAGCTCCGGTGCCGATGGCCTGATGCGCGCCTCACTGAGCGCCGTGGCCCCGGGCACGGCCCTGCGCGACGGCCTTGAGCGGATTCTCCGCGGCAACACCGGCGGGCTCATCGTGCTCGGCTCCGACAAGACCGTCGAGGTGATGTGTACCGGCGGCTTCGTCCTGGACGTCGAGTTCACGGCGACGCGGCTCCGTGAGCTGTGCAAGCTCGACGGCGGCATCGTGCTGTCCTCGGACCTGTCGAAGATCCTGCGGGCGGGTGTGCAGCTGGTGCCCGACCCGACGATCCCGACGGAGGAGACGGGCACCCGGCACCGCACGGCGGACCGGGTGTCGAAGCAGGTCGGCTTCCCCGTCGTCTCCGTCTCCCAGTCCATGCGGCTCATCGCGCTGTACGTCGACGGTCAGCGCCGTGTGCTCGAGGACTCGGCGGCGATCCTGTCCCGCGCCAACCAGGCCCTCGCGACCCTGGAGCGGTACAAGCTCCGGCTGGACGAGGTCGCGGGCACGCTGTCCGCGCTGGAGATCGAGGACCTGGTGACGGTCCGCGATGTCTCAGCGGTGGCCCAGCGGCTGGAGATGGTGCGCCGGATCGCCACGGAGATCGCCGAGTACGTGGTAGAGCTGGGCACGGACGGGCGTCTGCTTGCCCTGCAGCTGGACGAGTTGATCGCCGGGGTGGAGCCTGAGCGCTCGCTGGTGGTCCGGGACTACGTACCCGAGCCGACGGCCAAGCGTTCCCGCACGGTCGACGAGGCGCTCGCCGAACTGGACGCGCTCACCCATGCGGAGCTGCTCGAACTGCCCACAGTGGCACGCGCGTTGGGCTACACGGGCTCTCCTGAGGGCATGGACTCCGCGGTGTCGCCGCGCGGCTTCCGGCTGCTGGCGAAGGTGCCGCGGCTGCCGGGTGCGATCATCGACCGGCTGGTGGAGCACTTCGGGGGCCTGCAGAAGCTGCTGGCGGCGAGTGTGGACGACCTCCAGACGGTGGACGGAGTGGGCGAGGCACGGGCGCGCAGCGTACGGGAGGGGCTGTCGCGGTTGGCGGAGTCGTCGATTCTCGAGCGGTACGTCTAGCCTGCGGCGCTCGGCCGGTGCTCTGGGTGCGCTCTGTGGGTGGGGTGCTCTGGGTGGGGGTGACCGTCTCCGGGGTTGCTCCCCGGGCCCCGCTGTGGGCCTGAACGGCCTCGTCCTCAAGCGCCGGACGGGCTGGTGCTGGTTGTTGTTGGACTGGGCCGCGGAAGGCACCGGAGGAGACTGAAGGGCTCTCTCGCCGTGTTGCCCGGCCCTGGCCAACGGCCCTTTGCTCTCAACCCTTCGGACCTGGCCCCTGGCCCTCTGCTCGCTCCGTCCCTGGCCCCGGCCTCTGCCTCGCTCCAGCCCCGGCCTGGCCCTCTGCCTGATTCCGGCCCTGGCCCCGGCCTCGCTCCTGGACCCTGGCCTTCGCCCCTTCGCCTTGAGCCTCGACCCAGACCGTCGCCTCAGCCCTTCGCCTTGAGCCTCGACCCAGACCGTCGCCTCAGCCCTTCGCCCCGAGCCTCGACCCAAACCGCCGCCTCAGCCCTTCGCCCCGAGCCTCGACCCAGACCGTCGTCTCAGTCCTTCGCCAGTACGAACGACGTCTGTGCCTTCGTCAGGGACGGCGCCTTGGCCTCTACCAGGTAGGTGCCCGCAGGGGCCGAACCGCCTGACGGCGTCGCGCAGTTGGGGGCGCTCGGCTTGCGGTTCCATTTGAGGGTGTGGCCGGCGGTGCCCTTGGCGGGGACGCGGAACGTGAGGCTGGCGGCTTCCTCGGGGCAGTCGGCGGAGGACCAGATGTCGTCGTCGCTGTCGGCCTGAGTGATCGTCAACACCGTGCTCCTGGGGCCGAGATCGACCTTGCAGTCGGTGTCGGAGGAGTTCCGGGCGATCAGTTCGAAGGTGGGCTCCTGGCCGGGCTCGTACGTGTTCTTGGTGCCGCGCACCGTCAACTTGACTGCGGCCGCAGTGCAGTTGGGGAGGCTCGAACCGGCCGGGACCTGTTCGCCCGAGCTGCCGCCACCCGTGTCACCCGAACCGCCGCCCCCGGAACCGCTGGTCGCCTCGGCTCCGCCCGCTGAGGCATCGGAGCCGTCGTCGCCCGCATCGGAGTCCGAACCCGAGCCGGACGTGTCGCCGCCGCCGCTCGACTCGTCGCGTCCGCCCGGTGCTTGACTGATCGCGGGACCGGAACTCGTGGGCCCCGGTGTGATCGAGGGCACGGGGTTCTTGCCGTTGGCCCCGTTCTCGCTGCCCCCGCCGTTGCCGTCCCCGCTGGTGACCACCCAGGTGACCAGGAGCGCCAGCAGCGCGGCGACGGTCAGCAGAACGGCCCTCCGTCGCCAGTAGATGGAGGAGGGAAGCGGCCCGACCGGATTGCGCAGAGATCCCACGGCGCAAACTGTACGAGAGATTCACCACTCCCTTTGCCCCACCCCGCCGCCCAGCCCTTGTTTTCTCCGGATCATCATCTAGATACGGCGTCCCGCCCACCGCTTCGCGCCCCATGGCTCATGGCCC
>NZ_VJZE01000528.1 GCF_009377205.1 Streptomyces phyllanthi | reverse complement strand
CCCGTGGCCCGGCAGTTGCCCGCCCGGCGGCAGGTACCGCACCCGGCCGGTCTCGTCGGTCACCTGCGCGAAACCGGCGGCCCGGAGGCGGGCCGCGAACCTGGCGTTGCGCTTGCGGGTGACGACGAACCCGACGCCCAGGATGGCCATCAGCCCCAGCCAGGACGCGATGACGAAGGGGACCCCGTCCTCACCGGCCCGCGCGACGCCGATCGCCATGCCGACGGTGAGCCCGAGCGCGCCGAAGCCCATGCGCTTCTCGGCGCTCTTGCCGGTCAGGTCGAAGTTGATGCGCGCCTTGAGCAGTTCGAACGCCTCCGGCACGATCGGCGGCAGCGACACCCCGTCCCCGGCGTTCGGGTACCGCGCCCGGTTCTGCGCGGCCCGCTGCCGTGCCTGCGGAGCGGGGTCGGGCACGATGAGCATCTTCAGCGCGCCGCTGTTGCCGCCGCCCTGGCGGACGTCCGCGTACTCGTACCCGAACTGCTGGGCCGTGTGGGCGAGTCGGGCCAGTTTCTTCACGGACGCCATGGCGCTCGTGACCTCGACGGGCTCCCCCGAGGCCATCAGCTGGAGCATCTTCCGTGTCTGCCGCTTGCTCATGACCGCCTTCCCGCGGGGCCCCGTCGGCCGCTGCGCGCCGTACGCACCCGAGTCGCACCCGGGTTCCACGCCCGAGCCGTCCGCCCGGGTCGTTCGCGACCGCAGCGTATCGAGGCCCTCATACAGGAGTTCGAGCCCCGCTGTGCCACCACGCGCCCTCCTCCCTTCCTCCACGACTCGGCCACAGGGAGGCGCCGTTGGCCCGGGTCCGCAGCACCGCCACTCAGGGGCCGGCCTGCTCGTCCGGCCCCTTGTGCGGGGGCGTCGTCACCGCGCCCAGCCTGAGCTGCTCGGTGATCTGCACGAAGGCCGCCCGCAGATGCTCCGGGATACCGAGGGCTGCCGCCGCCTGTTCGGCGGACAGATACGGCTCGCCGGCCACCCCGCCCGCCGCGGGGGCGGACGCCGAGGTCCGCGGCAGGTCCTCCTCGGCCAGCTTGCCGGAGCGGATGAGCACGTCGCGTACCGGAATGCCGAGCGCACGGGACAGACCACGCATCGTCTCCAGGTCGGGCATGCTCTGCCGCTGGAGAAGCCGGGTGATGGCAGCCCGGTGCACACCGGCGTCCTCGGCCAGCTTGGTCTTGCCGCCGCCGCGCGGGCTGTCGATGTCGTAACCGCGTGTTCGCATCACCCCTTCGATCCAGGTGGCGAACTCGTCGATGTGCTCGGCATCGCTCTTCATGGTCAGGGCTCCCCTCGCTCACCCCCACTGTAACGTTCGCGCGCAAGCGAACTATGCGGTTGCGCGCACGCACGATTAAAGGTTCCGCCACGACCTTCCGTCAATCCCGCCCAGTTCGGTCACCGATCCGTCCAGAGACCGGCGCAGGACCCTTCCCCTTTTCCGTTGCGTGCGAGATCGCAACATGTAAGGCTGTGTGCGGGCGCGCAACAACACAAGGAGTCTCCCCTCCGGTGCCGCCCCCTGTTCTCGATCGCCTCACTCGGAGTGTGTGTTACGCCATGACGTCAGACCCGGCCGCCCAGTACAGCGCCCGCGCCGCCCGCTGGATCGACATCCTGCGGCTCCAGTTCCCCGAGCTGCTCCAGGAGCTGACCCCGGGCCGCCCGGGCGGCGGCACCCGTTCCCGCCCGCCCCTGGGTCCGGCCGCGCTCCGGGCCCTGGGCGAGCGGGACAGCGCCGAACGGGCCGAGGCCCTGCGCGGCGAGCAGCTGGGCATCGCACCGCTGGGCGCGAGCGCGGCCCCGATCCGCCTCCATGTCTCGGACGCCATACGGGACATCACCGACGGGGTCGTCGAGCTGGAGGAGGCGGTGCGCGAGAGGCTCGGGCTCGGCCGGCCCGCCCGCGCCGACGTGCCGCGGCGGCTGGTCCGGATCGCCGCCCTGCTCGACGACATCGCGGAGCACCCCGTACTGGCCCGGCACGTCCTCGACGAGTGCCGCCGGATGGCCCGCCGCTGCGGCCGTACGCTCGGCGATCCGGAGACCCTGGTACGCCTCGACGGCCGCTGCCCGTGGTGCGACTCGGTCTCCCTGCGGGTCATGCCCGCCCGGCGTACGGCCCTGTGCGTCAACCCCGGCTGCCGCTGCACGGACGAGGGCTGCCCCTGTGCGGAGAACCCCGCCCACCGGCACACCTGGACGGAGACCGGCTGGGCCCGGCTCGCGGCGGAGACGGGGGCCGAGGTGGAGGAGATCGCGGCGCTGGCCGACACGGCCGACGAAAGGGGCGGCGGGCTCGGCGAGGCGGGTGCCGCCTGATGCCGAACCCACTTCCCGGGCCAACCGGTTCGTCGCCCACGCTGGTGACCGGCGCGGCGGCCGCCGCCGAGGCGGGGGTGGCCCCGGCGACCGTACGCAAATGGGTCCAGCTGGGCCGTCTCCAGGCCGCCGGACGTCAGGGCCGGACCCATCTCTACCGACTGGAGGACGTGTTCGCCGCGGAGCGGGCCACGCGGGGGCGCGGCCTGCGCGGCTGACGTGACCGTTCTCCCTGTGCCCCGTCACACCAGGTGGTGTGACGGGGCACAGGCGCGTTCCAGGCCACGCGCCGGCAGTCACAGGGAAGAGGAAGTTGCGCGCGCGCTCGCAACGTGTCACAGTGGGTGCAGCGGCGGAGCTGTGCCCAACACCGGGAACGGCACCGCCGTTTCGCACATCCCCACCCCTATCCCTCCGATACGAGAAGGGAGGTCTCACCGTGGCCGATCCGACGGTCACCTTCCCGGATGTCGAACGACTCGTCGTCGACTTCCTGGCCGACCGCGCCGAACTCTCCGCCGCGACCGTGGACAACGTTCCGCCCGGCGGTTTCGACGGCACCCAGCAGGTCGTCCTGGTCTCCCGCGCAGGCGGGGCCTGGGTCGACGACCAGCACCTGGACCAGCCGCTCGTGGACCTGGAGGTCTACGGACCCACCAAGACCGCGGCCCACTCCCTGGCCCTGACCGTCCGCTCCGCGCTTCTCGCGCTGCGCGGCACGGTGTACGGCACGGCGCATGTCTCCGACGTCGTCGAAGCCGACGGCCCGCGATGGCTGCCCGACTGGAACCGGTCGGCGGCCAACCGCTACTACTCCACGGTGCGGCTGCACATCCGCCCCGTCTGAGCGGGTTCCGCCGGAAACGCGGTTCGGGCGCGATCCCGCACCGCACGTCCACCACTTCTCCCCTGATCAGGCCCCGTCACCCGGCGGGGCCTTCGTCATGTCCGGGCGCGAGGCACAGCCAGTACCACCGCCGAGGCCCGGCTCACCACCACTCCCAAGGAGTTACGCATGGCAGGCAACAACGCCAACGAGATCCGCGTCGCCGGCACCGGCCGCATCCTGGTCGCCCCGGTCGGTACGACCGCGCCGGCCGACGTCACCACCGCGTGGGGAGCCGGCTGGAAGGACCTCGGCTACACCTCGCAGGACGGCGTCAAGCTGGCGAAGAAGGACAAGCTCGACCCGGTCGAGACCTGGCAGTCCGTCTCCCCGGCCCGGTTCATCTACTCGGACCGCGACCTGACGGTGAAGTTCCAGCTGCTCCAGCTGAACGAGGACACCCTGCCGTTCTTCATGGGCGGTGACGACGTCGCCGAGACCGCGACCGGCTCCGGGCTCTACAAGTACGAGCTGTCCGCCGACCCGAAGTTCAACGAGAAGGCGATGGGCATCGAGTTCAGCGACGGCAAGGACATCACCTACCGCTTCGTCATCTCGCGCGGCCAGGTCACCGAGACCGAGGAGCTGTCGCTGACCCGTACCGCCTCCATCAAGCTCGGAGTCACCTTCACCGCGCTGGCGGTCGACAACACCAAGCCGCTGGCCACCTTCCTGATGAAGGACCCGGCGTACAGCGCCGCTTCCTGATCCCTTCCCGCCCCGCCCGGCACCCCGGGCGGGGCCTTTCCCAGCGGTCGGGGCCGGACGCTCCCCCTCCCCGGCCCCGACCGCCGCACGTCCTCGACACGCTCGACCGACCCGACTCACCTTCCATGACAAGGAGTTGCTCCATGACATTCGACGTCGGCGCCGCCCGCGCCCAGCGGCAGGAGGCGCTCGGCCGCGCCTGGTCGTTCACCATCGAGGGGGACACCTTCACGCTGCCCACAGAGCTGACCCGCAAGACCGCGCGCACCCTGCGCGACCTCGACGACAACGACGTGGACGGTCTGCTCCGCGCGCTCCTCGGCGAGGAGCAGTACGAGCGGTTCGACCGCCACGACGTCACCATGCAGGACATCGCCGCGATCATGGAGGCGTACGGCAAGGAGACCGGGCTCGGCCTGGGGGAAGGCTGAGCCTCGGCGAGTTCGTCGAAGAACACGCCGAGGCCCTCGAAGCGGACCTGCTCCGCCACTACGGCGTGGACCTGCTCGACTGGCACCGCGGCCGGTTCTCCTCCCGCCGGCTCGCGGTGCTGGTCAAGCATCTGCCACGTGACAGCGCGACCCTGCAGAACATCCACGGCGACGCCGTGCACTGGTCGGTCACCGACTATCTGCTGGCCTCCGTCGTCGACCAGCTCGCCGAGGCCAACTGGATGTTCGCCACGGTGAACCGGGACGAGGACGCGGAGCCCCTGGAGTATCCGAAGCCGGTGCCGCGCCCGGTGGAGCGGGGGCCCGAGACCTCGTCCGACCCGGCGGTGTCCTCCCCGGCAGCATCCGCCGCGTCGGCGCCGCCGCCGGAGCAGCCGGCACGGAACCCGACAGCGGCCGAACTTGCCCAATTCTTCTCATGAGTTGCCACACGCCCCAGTCGGGGCACAAAGCAGTTGAGGCACACCGCGACTCAGTCATCACGAGGAGTGATCTCGTTCCATGACCCTCTACACCCCACTCGGGGGGCTCCCGTTTCCGCAACCCACGGACACCGCCGACCTCCCTCTCCATCTCCGGTCCCTGGCCGAGGGCATCGACTCCCGCACGGTCCTGCGGTACCCGACGGCCGCCGACCGGGACGCCGCGATCACCACCCCGGCCGCCGGCATGGTCGCCTGGCTGACCACACCCGGCACGCTCAGCTACTACACCGGCTCGGCGTGGGTCGCGATGGGCGCCTGGAACGCGTACACCCCGGCCTGGACCGCCGAGACGACGAATCCGGCGATCGGCAACGGCACGCTGACCGGCAAGTACGCGCTGGTGGGCAAGGTGTGCCACTTCTCGGCGCTGGTGACGTTCGGCTCGACGACGGCGTACGGCAGCGGCGCCTACTCCCTCGGCCTGCCGGTCAGAGCGGGCGCGCTGGGCGGCCTGCCCCCGTTCCCGGGCGTGGCGATGAGCGGTGGGGGACGCGGGGTGATCTCCTGCCAGCCGACGGCGGCCACGAACGCGACGACGTTCACCCTGTGGGGCCCGGGGTCGGCCTCGTCCTCGAAGATCGAGCAACTCGGCAGCGGCGGGCTGTTCGGTTCGGCATGGGTGAGCGGCAGCCTCATCCGCGTCAGCGGGACGTACGAAGTGGCCTGAGGCGCCTCCGTTTTCCCGTGGTCACCGCAAGCGCTTCGGGTATCCTCCGAAGCGTTATCGAGCATATGTTCGAAGCACGTTTGCAGAAGGATGGGGGCCTTGTGACGGAGAACGACGGTGAGGCATGGGGCGGCGTCGAGTGCACCGAAGCCGAGGCCGAGCTGCGGCAGGTCCTGGCCACGCGCATCCAGAGGGCCGTTCCGGCGGACGTGGTCGTCACCACCCGGGCCGAGATCGAGAAGCGGGAGTTCAGGGCGTACGCCAAGGGCTGGCGGGACCGGGGCGAGGACGACGAGCGCCGCGAGCTCGGGACCCGCCGGGGCCGCAAGGCTCCGGTCCACCAGGACGACGGGGCGAAGGTCCTCCCCTTCCCTCC
>NZ_VJZE01000527.1 GCF_009377205.1 Streptomyces phyllanthi | reverse complement strand
GATCTGAGGGATCCGGGGGATCCGCGGGGTCCGCGGGATCTGCGTTCAAGGACATGGCAGGTCGCTCCAGGCTGGTCAGGAGAAGGGAGGCCGCGCTGTTGCCGGGCGGTGCGGGCCCGGGACGCCCACTTTCTGATGCAGTGTCAGGAATGTGCCCGGCGGGCACGGTCAAGTCAAGGGTTCCGGCACCCCGGGCGGCCGACGCGGTCCGGAGCCCGCACTGTCGGGACGCGTCCGGAGAGTCCCGGAAGCGTGGGGCCCGGTCCGTGGGCCGGGAGAGGGGAAGCGCGGTGCGGGACCTGGTGCCGACAGCCGACAGCCGACAGCCGACAGCCGACCGTGTCCGGACGGCGGCGGACGGGTCCACTTCGGTGCGCTGCTGGTCCTGCCGGAGTACCGGAGTGGTCGCTCACGGATGCCTCTCCCTGCGGGGCGGTGCCCTTCCGGGCGAATCCGGCCGTCCGTCCTCCCGGCGACCGGGCCCGTCCGGTCCCGCCTCACACCGCCGGCGGTTCCAGATCCCGGTGGATCCGCCGCTCCTGCTCCGCGGCCCGCGTGATCCCGTTGTCGTCGCCGAGCCGCCGCAGTTCGCCCAGCGCCTCCTCCCGCATACGGCGTGCCTCGCCCGTGCGGGCCAGCGCGCGCAGCGTGAGCGAGGAGTTGGCGACCACGGTCAGGGTGTCCGGGTGGTGCGGGCCCAGTACGGCTCTCAGCGTGACCAGCGCCTTCTCCTCCAGGGTGTACGCCTCCTCGAAGCGGCCCTGGTCGGCGAGCACGTTGGCGTAGTTGATGCCCGAGACGAGGGTGTGCGGGTGCTCCTTTCCGAGCATCTCCGTCATCCGCGGCAGGACCTTCCGGAACACCTGCCCGGCCGCCTCCAGGTCCCCGCAGCCCCAGTGGAAGATGCCCAGGTTGTGGAGCGCGCTCTGGGTGCAGGGATGGGCCTCGCCCGACACCTCCATGTACCCGGCCAGGGCCTCGCGGGCGACCGCACGCGCCTCCTCCCGCTCGCCGGCGGCGTACAGGTCGGACGCGAGGTTCAGGTCGCAGGCCAGCCGGTCAGGGGTCGGCGACGAGCGCAGGGCGCGGTACTGGGCCCGGGTCGCCGTCGTCAGCCGGAGCGCGTCCTCGAACCGGCCCACCCGGCGCAGGGACACGGCAAGGGACTTGGCGCAGGTGAGTGTGGCGGGGAACGGCTTCCCGAAGATGTCCTTGTGCTTCTCGTACACCTGGGAGAGGAGCGCCACGGAGTCGGCGTAGCGGCCGACCTCGCGCAGGTCGCGGCCGAGGCTGGAGGCCGAGGCGAGGGTGCAGGGGTGGTCGGGGCCCAGGACCTCCGTACGGCGGTCGAGGACGTCCTGGTCGAGTTCGCGGGCCAGGTCGTAGCTGCCGACCATGCGCAGCGCGAAGGCCAGGTTGCCGGCGGCGTCGAGGGTACGCGGATGGGACTCGTGGAAGGTCCGGCTGAGGCCTTCGTGTGCCTCCCTGGCCAGTTCGACGGCGGACCGGTACTCGCCGAGTGCCGAGAGGTCGCCCGCGAGCTGGGACGTGGTGAAGTACGTGTACGGATGCGAGTCACCGAGGACACGGCGTTGGCGCGCCAACAGGTCCTGGTCGATGTCCCTCGCCTCCACGAGACGCCCCTGGGAGCGCAGCACGTTGGCGAGCTGACCGCGCAGGTACAGGTACTGCATGTCGTCCTCGCCGAGGGTCTCCCTCCAGCGCGCCAGCACCTCCTCGGCCAGCTGACACGCGCCGGACAGTTTCCCGCGCTTCCACAGGTACCGGACGCGGTCGATGAGCAGGCGGCGGGGTTCGGGCTCGGAGCAGTCCTGGATGTCGCAGGCAAGGAGGTGGGGCCAGATCGCGTCGAAGCGCGACCATGTCCCGGGGGCGTCGACGGGCTCGTCGGCGTCGGGCCGGGCGCCCGCGAGGACGGTGTGGACGACGTGCCGGGCCTGCCGCTGCTGCTCCTCGGAGAGCTGGGAGCGGATCCCGGCCTGGACCAGGCGGTGGATCTGGATGGTGCCGGTGGAGTCGATCTTCGCCAGTGCGAACCGGCCGATCTCCCGGATGAGGCGCCCGATGAGGAAGCTCCCCTGAAGATCCGGGTCGTACGGTTCGAGGGCGTCGATCATCTCCCGGTTGCAGAGGAGCTGCGACGAGATGGGCTCCGGGGCCAGGAACGCGCACAGTTCCAGAAGACGGGCCGCGGCGGGGGAACGCTCCTTCAGACGGGAGATGGAGATGTTCCAGGTGGCGGCGACGGTATCCGGGTAGTCGGCGGGCCCGTTGAGGGCCGGCAGCTGGGCGGTCTGGCCGGCGAGCTGGTCCAGGTAGGTGTCGACGGGCATGGCTGTCTCGGCGAGCCAGGCCGCCGCCTGCTCCACGGCGAGCGGCAGGTCGCCCACCGCCTCCGCCACACGGTCGGCCTCCTCGGCGCTCAGACCGGGCGCGCGCCGGGTGAGGTACTCGACGCTCTCCTCGCGCTGGAACACGTCGACGGCCAGCAAGTCGGCCGTCCGAGCCCAGGCCTGGTCGCGGGAGGTGACGATGATGTGCCCGCCGTCGCCCGCCGGGAAGTACCGGCTGAGCTGTTCGGGGGCGTCGGCGTTGTCGAAGACGAGAAGCCAGCGTTTGGTCGGCACTCCACGGGCCAGCATCTGCACGGCCTCGTTGCCGGCCAGTGCCATGTCGTCACCGCGGGGTGCACCGATCCGCGCGGCGAGTTCCGCCAGTGAGGCGACGACGTTGTCCTGCTCCTCCGCGGAGATCCACCACACCAGGTCGTAGTCGCTCATGAACCGGTGTGTGTATTCCAGGGCCAGCTGGGTCTTGCCCACGCCGCCGAGTCCGTACAGCGTCTGTGGCTGCGGCAGCACGGGGGAGAGGCCGCCGTGAAGCTGCTCGCGCAGCCGGTCGAGGACTGTGGCCCGCCCGGTGAAGCGGGCGTTGCGCCAGGGCGCGTTCCAGATCGCCGGCGTGCGTCCCGGGAAGCGGGGGCCCGTCTCACGGGTCACCGGGTGATCCGTCGGCAGGCCCAGGGCCTTGAACAGTGCGCCGACGCACTGGGTTTCGTCGAGACGGTGCAGAGTCACCGGGGCGTGTGTGAGGTAGGAGGCGGGAAGCCGGGTCTCGTCGATCCGTAGCGGTGTCACGCCGGCGCGTGGCAGGCCCGGGCCGGTGGCTGTGAGGTTGTGCCAGGTGGCGTCCGAGTTCCGGGCCTTCAGGAAGGCGTTCGACACCAGCAGCAGGGTGCGCGTCGCCGGTTCCGGGCGCTCCGGGACGCCGGTGGACACGTCGTGCAGGGTCACCCGTCCGGCGTGCTCGTCGAACACCCTCTCCAGCCACTCCGCCCATATGCGGTTCTCCGCCGTGTACACGATGAGGAGTTCGGCGAACGTGGTCCTCGGCGGCCGCCGGGTGAAGGCGCTCAGGCAGCGCCGCCGCACCGGCTCGGGCACCGGCGGGAGCCGCGTCACCTCTCCGTCGGAGATCACTCCGGTGAGCCGCTCGAAGGCGGAGAGCAGGGAGGTAGTGACGCCGCTCTCGTCGCCGATGGTCGCGAGGATCTCCTCGTACGCGTAGTACGGGCGGTACGGGATCTCCACGCTCCCCCAGTACCTGTTCAGCTCGGCGGGGCCGAGTTCCTCGCCGCCCCGGCCTTTGAGCAGTCCGTCGAACTCGAGCCGGGCCAGCGCTCGTCCCGCGTCGGCCTTCTCCTTCTCGCCCTCGTCGACCCGCATCGGCACGGGCAGCACCCGGATCCGGCGTTCGCTGCAGCCCTCCACCACAGCGCGGGCCACGGCGGCCGCGCCGTCCAGGGACTGGTGGCTGAGCGTGAAGCAGTCGACGAGGACGTCGGGCATGTGGACGGTGCAGATGTCCGCGCTGTCGGAGAGGCCGGGGCGGCTGTCGATGAGGGTGTAGTCGTACGACGCCTTCATGTCGTCGCGCAGCGCGTCCAGGAACATGCCGCCGCCGAGGCGCTCGTAGAAGTTGTCCCATTCGAAGGACGAGACGGTGGCCGAGTACTCGCGGCTCTGCCGTCCCGCGGAGAGGAGGTCGAGCGAGCCGCCGCCCGGGAAGGACAGGCCGAGGAGCTCCGGAGTGAGGGAGACGGCGTGCCGCTCGACCCGGGCGTACTCCCGGTGCCAGGAACCGGATCGGCGGCTTCCGGAGGCCGCCGCCCAGGAGTAGTCGGTGATCATGTCGATCACCCCGGTGGTGGCCGCGAGCGCGTCGGGGTTGAGGAACGGGCGGAAGAAGCGATCGAGCCCGGGGGCTTCCAGGTCCCAGTCCACGGCCAGCACACGTGCGCCGTTGGCGGCGAGGATCCACGCGGTGTTCGCCAACGCCATCGTGCGGCCCGTACCACCCTTGTACGAGTAGAACGTGATGATGCGTCCGCCCAGCCGCGCCGTCATGCCCCTCCTCCGGTGTCGGGCCCCGTCACGGGACACAACGGGTCGAACGTGCGGGGACGGCCCTAAAGCAGTTGGTCGACCAAGTATGCCCCGCTTTCGGCGAGTTCACCGTCATCCCCCGCCGCCCGCGCTCCGCGTCCCGCTCCACGACCGCATGGCGGAGGACCCGGCTTCCCTGGTGGGTGGAGTGGGGGTGGCGCAGGACGGACTGTCACGCATGCGTGCCTGTGCCGGCTTCGCAGCTCCTGCGCGAAGTGGGCAATGCGTACCGCAGTGCCCGGTTGCCCGTCCCGCCGGGCGCGGAGCCCCGCCGGGCGCGAAACCCCGCCGGGATCCCGCGGCCCCCGGCTCAGTCGTCCGCCGGCAGATGCAGCTCCAGCGGCTCCACACGGCCCTCCAGCATGGCGCCCAGCCCCTGGATCGCGCAGAGTTCGGGCCGCTCGGCGATATGCACCGGCATGCCCGTCGAGGCGCGCAGCATCTGGTCGAGGCCCGGCAGCAGCGCACTCCCGCCGACCATCATGATCCCCCGGTCCGCGAGGTCGGCCACGAGGTCCGGCGGGCAGTCCCGCAGCACCTTGCCGATGCCGTCGAGCACGGCCGTGAGCGGCGTCTGGATGGCGTGGCGTACGGCGGCCGTGTCGACCTTGACGGAACGGGCGAGCCCGGTGGCGACATCCAGCCCGGTGATCACGGTGGAGGTGGGCCCGTGCGCGGTCAGCCCGTTGCCGGACAGGGCGATCTGGAGCGGCCGTACGGACTGGCTGGGCAGCATCAGCTCGTGCTTGTGCCGCAGATGCTGCACGATCGCGCGGTCCACGGCCTCACCGCCCACCGGGATGCGCTCCGCGGTCACGATCGCGCCCAGGGAGAGCACGGCCAGCTGCGTGGCCGCGGCACCGCACACCATGATCATCGTGGCCTCGGGACGCTCGACCGGCAGCCCGCAGCCGACCCCGGCGGCGAGGAGGGTGTCGACGAGCTCGACGCGCCGCGCGCCGAGGCCCACCAGCGTCTCGATCGCCGCGCGCCTGCCGAGCGGGTCCGCGTCGTGCGGCGTGCAGGCGGCGGCCCGCAGGAAGGGCTTGCGGCGCAGCGTACGGCGCGTCTTGTCGCCGAGCAGCTGACGCAGCATCCGCTGGGCCATCTCGATGTCGACGACGCTGCCGCCCGAGACCGGGCGGACGACCCGGATGTAGTGGGGCGTACGGCCCGTCATCCGCTCGGCGAACTCCCCTACCGCGATCAGCGCGCCGGTCCTGGTGTTCACGGCGGCCACGCTGGGCTGGTCGACCACCAGACCGGTGCCCTTCACATACACGCGGGTCCGCGCCGCGCCCAGGTCGACGGCGAAGTGGCAGCGGCGCAGCTGATCCAGACTGGCGGTCATGGGGTCCTCCCGGGGGCTCGGACCGTGAGGCCGTGGGAAAGGGCGGGGTCTCCTTGCATCGTGTTCGCACCAGGGGCGCGGCGCCTTCCGGGTG
>NZ_VJZE01000526.1 GCF_009377205.1 Streptomyces phyllanthi | reverse complement strand
CCCCTCCTCCCCTCCTCGCCGAACCGGGCGAGGACACACGCACCCAAGGAGTCCGTGATGAGCACCAAGACGGGACCGCAGCGATACCCCGGCGCGAGCCGGGCGAACTGGTACCAGGACGACTTCGGCGGTGACCCGATGCAGGTCAACGTCGTCGTCCTCCACACCACGGAGGGTTCCACCCTGCCCGGATACGGCGGCGGCTCCTCCGCACCGAACCTGACGGCGGTTCCCGACCTCGCCGCCAGAAAACTGAAGTGGTACCAGCACTTCGACGTGGAGACCTCCTCCAGGGCGCTGGTCAACCTGCGGGGCGGCGTCGAGACGAACACCATGAACGTGTGCCAGGTCGAACTGGTCGGCACCTGCGACCCCAAGACCCACGCGAGGTGGAAGGCCGCCGACCAGGAGCACGTCTACTGGCCGGACGCCCCCGACTGGGCGCTGCGGGGCATCGCCCGCTTCCTGGCCTGGATGCACGAGGAGCACGGCGTGCCGCTGTCCGGCCCGAAGACATGGCCCGCGTACCCCACGTCGTACGGGAACGGCGGCGGCCAGCGGCTGACGGGCGCGCAGTGGAAGGGCTTCAAGGGAGTGTGCGGGCACATGCACGTGCCCGAGAACGCCCATGGCGACCCCGGCGCGATCGACTTCGCCAGGATCGTCAAGTACGCGAAGGCCGACCTGGACCTGGGTGACGACACCCCGGAGACGGCCACACCCGCCAAGCCGAAGGTCCCGGCGTTCCCGGGGCGCAAGTACTTCGTGGCCGGAGCCTCGAACGCGTACGTCCTGCAGCTCGGCAAGCAGCTGGTGAAGCGCGGCTTCGGCGACCACTACAGGGTCGGCCCGAGCAGGACCTGGGGCGAGGCGGACCGGCTGAACGTGCGGGACTTCCAGAAGTCACGGAAGGAACTGCGCGGCGACGCCGACGGCAGCCCCGGACCGCTGACCTGGCGCCTGCTGTTCTCCTGATCGGACACGGAGACGGCGAAGGCCCGGCGCGTCACACGACCGGGCCTTCGCCGTACGGCCGCACGGCCGGCCGCGCTGTGCGTCAGCTCTCCGAGGTGTCGAGGACCCAGGCGTCCTTGCCCTCCAGGCCGTAGTAGTAGCGCGGGACTCCCCGCATGCCGGCCGTGTGGAACGGGCGGCCGTGGTCGTCGATGCGCAGCGTGCCCTGCCGACCCCCGCTGCTCCAGGCCATCTCCAGGTACCAGCTGACGTCCTGTCCGACGGTGCCCGCATCGATGTTCAGCACCTGGGGGTCGTTGGACGACACCTTGTACGGGAAGTCCGTGACCGGCGTGCCGGCGTTCCCCATCTCGCCGGGGACCGGCTCGGGACGGGGGTCCGCCGCGTCGAGATCGATCGCGAAGGACGCCGGGGTGAGCCCACCGCCGCAGCCGGTGCCCATGGTGTAGGCGTTCCACTTCGGGGCCGTACGGCTGCTGATCACCCGTACGTAGAGGGCGTGCAGCACCACGGGCCGGCTGCCGGTGCCCTGCGCCGTCAGCTGCAGCCGCAGATGCCCGGCGGGCTCGGCGCCGAGGGCGGAGGCCCAGCCGTCGACCTCCTGGCTGACCGGTGGCGGGGGCACCGTGTCGGGCGACTGGTCGAGCAGGAACCACTGGTCGCAGACGCTTCCCCAGTTGTCCGTCAGGACGGTCACGTGGAAGGGCGTGGACGTGCTGCCGCCCCCGGCCGCCGGCGAGGACTCGGGCGAGGACTCGGGCGAGGGCGTGACCGAGCGAGGGGCGTCGACAACGACCGACGCCTTCGACGAACCGGCCGACGGCTCGTGCCGGGACGAGGCGGCCGGTTGCCCTGCCACGACGGCCGCCGGGACGGCGACTGCCGCCACGGCCACGGCTATCACCGCCTTGGGACGACTCAGGAGACGGGGAAGGACCGAGCGCGACCTGCTCGCAGCGGGGGCCTCGACCGGAGCAGCTGCCTCGGGTTCCGGGTCCGCCTGCTCCACCTCCGGCTCGGGCGCCGGCGCAGCCGCGGGTTCGGAGGGGGCATCCGCTGCCGTCGTGTTCGCTCCCTGTTCCGCGGCAGCGGGCTCCCGGTGCCTCGCCGAGTCCGCCAGGATCCAGCGGCGGTGCAGTTCGACGAGTTCCTCGGTCTTGGCCCCGCACGCCTTGGCCAACCGCTCCACGGGCGCGTAGTCGTGGGGCACGGCGGTGCCGTTGCAGTAGCGGTGCAGGGTCGACGTGCTGACGTGCAGCCGGGCGGAGAGCGCACCGTAGCTGCGGCCCGAGCGCTCCTTCAGTTCGAGCAGCAACGCCGCGAACTCGGCCGTCTCCGTGGCCATTCCCTCGTCCCCTCGTCCCGGAAGCGCGTTCCAGGCCCTGTTGTCTGCGCAGGTCAGAGCATGTGGCGCCGTTCCAGCGTCCCCGAACTCCCGGGACACGTGGCCCCTGGGACAGATCAGGGCCCAGAGTTCAGCCGTCGGGCGGTCCGCCCGATCGAGGCCGCGTCGTCTCCGGTCCCGGATGAGCCAGGTGGCCTGCCCCTCATTCCCTCACGCCTGTCACGTGCCGTGACGCGTCGGGGTTCGAACCGGCCGCCGATCGAGAAGAGAAGAGAGAACACCATGTCCGCGAAGCGAATCCTGATCCCGTGCGCCGTGCTGGCCTTCGGCTGCGCCGCCCTCGTGGGGTGTGACCCCGCCGCGACCAAGGTCACGGCGGGGTCCAGCGGCTCGGCCGATCCGGCCTCCGCGGACGGCCAGGCGTCGCCGGATGCCCAGTCGTCGCCTGCCTCCTCGCCGTCCACCGGCTCGGCCGGGCAGGCCCCGGCTCCCAAGGCCTCGGACACCTCCGCGACGGCGACTGCCGGCGGGCGCGCTCCGTACTGCGGGGCCGGGGACGTGACCCTCGCGGTCTCCCCCGTGCGCCGTCCGATCAACCACCTGCTGATCACCGCCACGAACACCTCCGCGACACCGTGCGACCTGGGGCTGATCGCCGAGATCACCTTCGAGGGCGGGACAGAGGCCAAGCTGCCGGACGGCCTCGGCGGCGGCCCCAACATCCTCGAGCCCGGCCGGTCCAACTACCAGGCCGTGCTGCTGGACCAGCAGGACGCCCCGGGCACCGGCACCGACACGTCGTACATGACCCTCGAACTCGAAGGCGGGGACACCGTGAAGATCGAGAACAAGGCGCATGTGCACGCGCCGTCGACCACCGTGTGGCACCTGACCGTGGAGGACGCCCTCTCGTCCTGACCCCACCGGACCGCCCGGGCGGAAGGACGGGCCGGGACGTCACCGGTCGACGAGGCCCGACCTCCAGGCCCAGGCGGCGGTCTCGACGCGGTCGGGGGCGGGGAGTCCGGTCTGCACGTTGCCCAGGTGGGCCTTCACTGTGCCCACGGCGTGGGACTGCCCGGCCCCTGGCCCCGGGGGCCCGGGGCCGGGCACGGCGGTGCCCGGCAGACCCCGCAGCAGGCGAAGGGTGATGGAGGGGCTGACCAGGGCTTCCCCGGATGCCGCGGCGGGACGGCTCGCCGGTGCCGCGGTCCACAGCGGTCGAGGCCTCCTGACCGGGCCGGACCGGCCGCTTACCCGGACCGGCCGCTTACCCGGACCGGCCGCCTACCCGGACCGGCCGCCTACCCGAACAGGCCGCCTACCCGAACTGGCCGGGCTGGTAGTCGCCGGCGGGCTGCTGGACGACGACGTTCATGCGGTTGTAGGCGTTGATGAGGGCGATCAGTGCCACCAGGGCGGCGAGCTGCTCCTCGTCGTAGTGCTTGGCGGCGTTCGCCCAGGCCTCGTCGGTGACGCCGCCGGCCGCGTCGGCGATGCGGGTGCCCTGCTCGGTCAGCTCCAGGGCGGCGCGCTCGGCGTCGGTGAACACCGTGGCCTCGCGCCAGGCGGCGACCAGGTGGAGGCGCTGAGCGGTCTCACCGGCGTGGGCGGCGTCCTTGGTGTGCATGTCGGTGCAGAAACCGCAGCCGTTGATCTGGCTGGCGCGGATCTTCACCAGTTCCTCGGTCGCGGCGGGCAGCGTCGAGTCCGTGATCACCTTGCCCGCCGAGTTGATGTACCGGAGGAACTTGCCCGCGACCGGGCTGCCGAAGAGGTTCAGACGCGCTTCCATGGTGAACTCCCGTTCCGTTTTTCGTGGTTACACCTCCCTGACGGAACGGCCGGGCACGATGTGACAGCCGTGAATGTGACGTGCGCCACTCTCCTGAAGCTTCTGCCTCAGCCTTCTACGCGGCGGCACCGGAGAGCCGGGCGAACACACGCCGTCATACGAACCCGAACAATCTGTCGCTCTACTCGCGTCGCTCCCTTGTCAGGCAGTCGAGTTGAGGCAACCATGGGGTCGCTCGTTTGAGCCGAAACGAAATCCTTCTCTTCCGCCCGACAGGTGAGGCATGTCTACAAGTGCGTCCAGAATGCGGCACGCGGCCGGCGACGGTTACGCGTCGACCGGCTCCCTCAAACAGAACGCGCTCGGCGTTCTGGGCATCCTCTTCTTCGTTCTCTCCGCGCAGGCACCGCTCACCGGTGTGGCCGGGGCGGCACCGGTCGCCATAGCCATCGGCAACGGCCCCGGTGTCCCCGCCATGTACGTGGTGGCCGGGGCGGTCGTCCTGCTCTTCTCGGTCGGCTATGTCGCGATGGGCCGGCACGTGGTGGACGCGGGCGCCTTCTACGCGTACGTCGGCAAGGGCCTCGGCAGCACGGCCGGCGCGGGCAGTGCGGGCGTCGCGCTGCTCGCGTACCACGCCATCCAGGCCGCGGTGTACGGGCTGTTCGGAGCCGTCATGAACGGTCTGGCGATCCAGTACCTGGAACTCGACGTGCCCTGGTGGCTGATCACCGTCGCCACGATGGTGATCGTGCAGGCGCTCGGCGCCGCCGGGGTCGACGTGGGCGCCAAGGTGCTCGCGGTGTTCGTCCTGGCCGAGATCAGCCTGCTGCTGGTCTTCGCCGTGGTGATGCTCCTCAAGGGCGGCGGTCCCGAAGGACTGGCCCCCGGCTCCTCCTTCTCCCTGTCGGCGGCGCTCGACGGTGCGCCCGGTGTGGCGCTGATGTTCGCGGTGGCGTCGATGTTCGGTTTCGAGGCGACGGCGATCTACGGCGAGGAGGCGCGCGAGCCGCACAGGACGGTCCCCCGGGCCACCTATCTCGCGGTCGTCCTCGTCACCGCGTTCTTCGCCTTCACCTCCTGGATGCTGGTCTCGGCGCACGGGCCGTCGGCCAGCGCCGCCGCCGCCGGCAAGGCCCTGGAGGCGGGGGACGGGGCGGGCTTCGTCGCCGCCCCCGTGTCCGCCGAACTCGGTGCGTGGGCGGGTGACGCGCTGCCGATCCTGCTGGCCACCTCGCTCTTCGCCAGCATCCTGGCCTTCCACAACTCCGCCAACCGCTACCTGTTCTCCCTCGGGCGGGAGGGCCTGCTGCCCCGCAAGTTGAGCGTGCTCAACGGCAGGCAGTCGCCCTGGCTCGCGGGTGTCGTGCAGACCGCCGTGGCCGCGCTGCTGGTCTTCCCCTTCGCGCTGGTCGGCAAGGACCCCGTCCTCACCCTCTTCTCCTGGCTCAGCGGTCTCGCGGTGCTGGCGATCATGCTGCTGTACTTCCTGACCTCCCTCTCGGTCATCGTGTACTTCCGCCAGGCGGGAGCCGGTGACACCCGGCTCTGGAACACGCTGATCGCCCCGGCCCTGGGCGCCGCCGGTATCGCCGGTGCCATCTGGCTGATCATCGCCAACTTCACCACCCTCATCGGCGGCGACAAGGCCACCGCCACGTGGCTGGCCCTGGCCGTGCCCGGAGCCCTGCTGGCGGGCATCGCGATGCCCCGGCTGGCCCGTACGTCCCGGGGACGGTAGGAAAGCGCCCCCTGCATCTCTGAAACACCGTCAGGGCGGTGACGTGGAGCGTCCGGGAGCCCCGTACCCGGACCCACGTCACCGGCCCTGTGCGGCCCC